>NZ_LELA01000031.1 GCF_001677955.1 Chryseobacterium sp. BGARF1 | reverse complement strand
ACCTAATTCAGTATGATTGTTAAATCATTTGATTTTATTAAAAATTTTACTGCAATAATTTTTATACGTAATATTTAATTTGTAAGTTTAATAAAAATTATTTATAAACAAAAAAAATTACAGATGAAAAATTTAGAAAAATTAAAAGGAAAGGCTATTAAATTTTCAAGAGAAGAATTGAAAACTATTAAGGGCGGTATGAGATGGACAAAAGATAGAGCTTGTATTGATGATCGTAGAAATTTATTAATAAACACTTCTACTGCTCCTTGCTGTATTCTTAAAACGTGTACTTCTTATACCATCTTATATTAAATATAGTTGATAAGTTTAAATCACACATAAGAGTTCCTACTAATAATCACCTTGATGGCAAAAAGTAAAACTTTTATGTATAATTTAGTGTTTTGCAAATTATTTATAATAATGTAAAAAATTTCTTTAACAAAAGAAATTTTTTACATTTAAAGGATACAATTAAATAATTAATATGAGATGGACAGACGATAGAGGTGGCAATGTGGAAGATCGCCGTGGCTCTGGTGGAGCAATTGTTGGCGGCGGATTAGGTACAATAATTATTGCAGCGATAGTTTTCTTCTTAGGCGGTGATCCCTCTGCAATATTAAATTCGGAAAATATTGCACAATCATCTAGTGCTGATGCAAAAAGAGAACTTTCTGCAAATGAACAAAAAATAGGAGAAATGGTAGACATGATGGGTAAATGGAATATTATTACTTGGGATCAAATTTTTAAAGAAAACGGAATTATTTACGAGAAGCCTAAAATCATTTTATTTGAAAGTACCACTAGTTCTAGATGTGGAATTGCACAATCTGCAATGGGTCCTTTTTATTGTCCTGCCGATCAATCAATTTACATGGATATGAGTTTTTTTAATGAACTTCAATCAAGATTCGGAGCAAAAGTTACTGAATTTACCATTGCTTATGTTCTAGCTCACGAAGTAGGACATCACGTACAAAATCTTTTAGGAACTTTAAACGAAACCGATAAAGCAAGAGGTAGCGCAAGATATTCTGAAGCACAACTTAACCAGATTTCTGTGGCCACAGAACTTCAAGCCGATTTCTATGCTGGAGTTTGGGCAAAAAAAACAGATACAAATAAAAACATTTTAGAACCCGGAGATTTAGAATCAGCAATAAATGCTGCTGAAGCAGTTGGTGATGATAATATCCAAAAAAGATCCCAAGGATATGTGAATCAGGAAAGTTTTACCCACGGCTCATCAGCTCAACGTAAAGAATGGTTTATGAAAGGATATAATTCCGGAGACATCAAACAAGGCGACACTTTTAGTCAACTTTTAAGATAAAAAATGTCTGAAGAAATTTCTTCAGACATTTTTGTTTTATTTTAGCTCGATAGGATTACTGCTTTTTTTAATTTCATCTTTTACTCCGTTTTCAATTCTTTTTTTCACTTCAGGAGAAAATTGATTTCCTCCTCCACCTCCCTGGCTTCGTGGAGGTGAAATTCCACCGCCACCACGTTGGCTATTCAAAAAAGACATTGGATCAGCTTTAAACTTCTCTTGTTGCTTTATATAATCTGTTCTTTTTACTTTCATCACAGTTCCAAAAGTTGTCATTTCAGGGAAAGCAGAGATTTTATAATTTTTCATTAAATCGAAAGAATAATCACCGGTAGAATCTTCAGCTTTTACAACCAAACCGGGAAGTCCACTAAATTTGTACGGTCCGTCCTGATAAGGAAGATCCGTCGTAAACCATGCCGTCCATTTTCTTCCTCCAAACTCAGTTTCTGCTTTCTGAACTTTATAATCACCTATTTTTGTAGTTTCAGAAAGAATTTTCCAATTTAAAGGTCGGTCTTCTTCGTAAGAATATTGATCTCTTCCCAAACGATCTTTGTAAGTTATCTTTTGATCTTTTTTATTTTTTTCAATCGTATAATTGATATTTGACCTCAAACTTTCCATCTGATCTCTATTAAAACCTCTCGCTCCACCACTCTGTCGGTTAGCCTGCATCACAGAATCTCTTTTAATTCTATTTTCAGAATAGAACATCGATTTGTCTGCTGAAATGTCTAAATAAGCGTTTTCAGTTTTAATATCACTTTTATTATTGATATCTGGTTTTGAGGTTACCTGATAAACAAATCTGTTGGTTTGTGCAAAAGTAGCCTGCGCAAGTAAGGCTACAGCAAGGATGCCCAATTTTTTCATTATTTTCCTGATTTATAGTTTTGATTTTAAATACTCACCAAAGTTAAAGCATCGATGATAAAAATCGATAAAATAAAAACGTCGATTTTTATTTACTGATTATTGTTTGTATTTTTGCAAGATTAAATCATTCTAAATTAATACAATGATAAAGGTTTCAGATCAGGCAAAGGTAAAAGCGATTCAACTGATGACAGAAGATGGCTTTAACCCTGCTGAAGATTATATAAGAGTTGGGGTAAAAAGCGGTGGATGTTCAGGACTAGAGTATATGTTAGGTTTCGACAATAAGCAAAACGAAACAGATCAGATTTTTGAAGACAACGGGATAAAAATCGTTGTTGAAAAAAAATCGATACTTTACTTGGCAGGTACCACTTTAGAATATTCCGGAGGTTTAAATGGGAAAGGATTTATTTTCAATAATCCTAATGCATCCAGAACGTGTGGTTGTGGAGAGAGTTTTAGCTTATAATTAGATACTAGATGCTAGATACTAGATTCAAGACTTTGAAAGTCTGATATCTAATTTCTAAAATCTAATTTCTAAAATCTATTAAAATGAGTAAATATACTGAAGACGACTTAAGAGTCGATTTAGAAAATAAAAAATATGAATTTGGTTGGGAAACCAAAATTGATTACGAAGATTTTCCAACAGGTTTAAATGAAGACATTGTTCGTGCAATTTCTGCTAAAAAAGAAGAGCCGGAATGGATGACAGAATGGCGTTTGGAATCATTCAAAATTTGGTTAAAAATGGTTGAGCCTGAATGGGCAAATATCAAGTATGAAAAACCAGATTTCCAAGCGATTAAATATTACGCTGCGCCAAAATCAAATCCACAATTGGAAAGCTTAGATGACGTTGACCCAGAATTATTAGCAACTTTTGCAAAATTAGGGATCAATATCGAAGAACAGAAAAGACTTTCAAACGTAGCAGTAGATATCGTAATAGATTCTGTTTCTGTAAAAACGACTTTTCAGGATACACTAGCTGAAAAAGGAATTATCTTTTGTTCAATTTCTGAAGCAATCAAAAATCACCCAGATTTAGTGAGAAAATATCTTGGAAAAGTAGTTCCAAGAGGTGATAACTTCTACGCAGCATTAAATTCCGCAGTATTTTCTGACGGAAGTTTCTGCTATATTCCAAAAGGGGTAAGATGTCCTATGGAGCTTTCAACATATTTCCGTATCAATCAGGCAGGAACAGGTCAGTTTGAAAGAACGCTTGTAATTGCAGACGAAGGAAGTTATGTTTCTTACTTAGAAGGTTGTACCGCTCCGTCAAGAGACGAAAATCAACTTCACGCTGCCGTTGTAGAATTAATTGCAATGGATAATGCTGAAATTAAATATTCAACCGTTCAAAACTGGTATCCAGGAAACGAAGAAGGTAAAGGTGGAGTTTTCAATTTCGTAACCAAAAGAGGACTTTGCGAATATAAAGCAAAAATATCTTGGACTCAGGTTGAAACAGGTTCTGCTGTAACGTGGAAATATCCTTCTTGTATCTTAAAAGGTGACGGTTCGATTGGTGAGTTCTACTCTATCGCAGTAACCAACAATCATCAATATGCCGATACCGGTACAAAGATGATTCACATCGGAAAAAATACAAAATCTACGATTATTTCTAAAGGAATTTCTGCAGGAAAATCCCAAAACTCATACAGAGGATTGGTAAAAGTGATGCCTTCTGCAAAAGGAGCGAGAAACTTCTCACAGTGCGACTCATTATTAATGGGTAACGAATGTGGAGCGCATACTTTCCCTTACATCGAAATTAAAGATCCAACTGCACAGTTAGAACATGAAGCTACAACTTCAAAAATCGGTGAAGACCAGATTTTCTACTGTAACCAAAGAGGTATCGATACAGAAAGAGCAATTGCTCTAATTGTAAATGGTTTCAGTAAAGAAGTTTTAAATAAACTTCCAATGGAATTTGCTATTGAAGCTCAGAAATTATTGGAGATTTCTTTGGAAGGAAGTGTTGGATAATTATTTTAAACATTAAGAATTTAAGAAATTAAAAAAACTTAACTTCTTAATGTTTAAAATTTAAGGAATTAATAAATTAATTCTTTTTAAAAAAATTAAGCTAATATATGACCAAAACAGAAGTAACACAACTTTCTTATGACATTGTAGGATGTGCAATTAAAGTCCATAAAGAGTTAGGACCTGGTTTGTTGGAAAGTGTTTACGAATTATGTTTGGCATATGAATTAAAGGAAAAAGGACATTTAGTTAATCAACAAGTTACTACAAAAATCAATTACGGAAAAATAGAAATTGAAACTCCGTTAAAAGTAGATTTGCTTGTAAACGAAACTATTATTATAGAAATTAAAACAGTTGAAAAGTTATTACCTGTTCATCAGGCTCAGTTAATGACTTACAGGAAGATTTTGAAAAAACCTCAAGGGCTTTTGATTAATTTCTATACAGAGAACATCACAAAGTCAATGGTTCCTTTAATTAATGAATATTTTTCTAAACTTCCAGAATGATCTTTATACATTAAGAAGTAAAAAGGAATAGCTTAAAAAACTTAATTAAAATCAATTTTATTGATTTGCTTAAAGAAAAATAACACATTAAGAATAAAACTTAAATTCTTAATGTTTAAAATAAAAATAGTATTTCCTCGCTAAGTGTTAGCTTTTGTTTAACCTTACGATAAAATTATAGAAACAATATGTTAAATATTAAAAACTTACACGCCAGAATTGAAGATGGCGCACAGATATTAAAAGGTATCAATCTTGAAATAAAACCGGGTGAAGTTCATGCTATCATGGGACCAAACGGAGCCGGAAAATCTACTCTTTCTTCTGTAATTGCAGGGAAAGAAGATTACGAAGTTACTGAAGGTGAAATTTTATTTGATGGTGAAAACATCATCGAAGATGCTCCTGAAGAAAGAGCTCACAAAGGTATTTTCCTTTCTTTTCAATATCCTGTAGAAATTCCTGGGGTTTCTGTGACCAATTTCATTAAAGCTGCTTTAAATGAAAACAGAAAAGCAAACGGATTAGAAGATATGCCTGCAAAAGAAATGTTGGCAATGATTCGTGAAAAATCTGAGAAATTAGGTATTAAAAAAGATTTCCTTTCTAGATCATTGAACGAAGGTTTTTCGGGAGGTGAGAAAAAAAGAAACGAAATATTCCAGATGATGATGTTAAATCCTAAACTAGCTATTTTGGATGAAACAGATTCCGGATTGGATATCGATGCATTAAGAATCGTTGCAGATGGTGTAAACACTTTCAAAAACGAAGGAAATGCAGTTCTTTTGATTACGCACTATCAAAGATTGCTTAATTATATTCAGCCTGATTTTGTACACGTTTTAGCGAACGGAAAGATCATCAAAACAGGCGACAAATCTTTAGCATTAGAATTAGAAGCAAAAGGTTACGACTGGCTACTCAATTAATTTGAAATTCGATATTTGAAATTTGACATTTTGGGGACAATAAATAATTTTGAAGATTTAGAAATTTGGCAGAGTTCTAGAAATTTCTGCCAATCAATATATCAAAATTGTCTGCAAAACGAAAAATTTCTACATCACGATAAATCGCAGATCGACAGGGCAGCTTCCTCAAGAATGGATAATATTGCAGAAGGCTTTGAAAGAGAAGGGAATCGTGAATTTGTCAATTTTCTGACAATGTCTAAAGGCTCAGCCGGTGAAGTTCGTTCGCAGTTGATAAGAGCCTATGACAGACAATATTTAGACAGTGAAACATTTATAAAACTTAAAAATGAAAGTATTGAGATCTCAAGAAAACTTTCGGGATTTATTACTTATTTGAAAAATTCAACTCATAAAGGAAATAAATTTAATCGGAATGATGATTAGAAAGAATCTTATCATCCACAATTTCAAATCTCAAACTTCAAATTTCAAATATGTTATCAGAACAAATTTTAAATAATCACAGCGAATTTCTTGGTACCCTTCGTCACCGTTTCTTAGATGAAACGAGAGTTGAAGCATTAGGAAAATTTGTTAAACTTGGTTTTCCTACAAAGAAAGACGAAGAATATAAATATACCAACATCAAGGAAATCATCGAGAAAGATTATAATTTTTTCCCGAAAGAAAGCCACAATATCACCAAAGAACAGCTTGATGAGCTACATTTGGGTGAAGAACATTTTGACTGGATCGTTTTTGTAAACGGTCAGCTTCACAAAGAGCTTTCTAAGATTTCTATTGAAAACACCGAGTTTTTATCTTTTAATTATGCATTAAACGATGAAAACCACAAGGATGTTTTCGATACTTATTTTAATACAATTGCTGCAAAAGATTTAGCTTTCACCAATTTAAATCAGGCGTATTGCAAATATGGTTTTTTCCTGAAAGTGCCTAAAAATGTTGTGATTGAAAAACCAATTCATATTTTTTATCTTTCTCAAAATCAGGAAGAAAATACATTCTACAACACAAGAAACTTATTGATCGTAGAAGAAGGAGCGAAGGTTGAAGTAATTGAAAGCCACCACAATTTTGACGAAAGCTATGTTTTCACCAATTCTGTGACAGAGATTTTCACATCACCGAATGCAAAAGCAGATTGGCATAAATTGCAGAATGACAGCGATACTTCTTATTTGGTAGATCATACTTTTGCAAAACAGGAAAGAGACAGTTTAACAACAGTAAATACATTCTCTTTTGGTGGAAAAATCGTGAGAAATAATTTAGATTTTATCCAAAATGGATCGAATATTAATTCTTTCATGAATGGAATCACGATTATTGGTAAAGATCAGTTGGTTGATCATCACACAGCTGTTCATCATAATCAGCCAAACTGTGAAAGTTACCAGAATTATAAAGGTATTTTTAAAGATAAATCTCACGGAGTTTTCAACGGAAAAGTTTTTGTAGATAAATTGGCACAAAAAACCAATGCTTATCAGCAAAACAACAACGTTCTTTTAAGCGAAGGAGCTACAATCGATACAAAACCTCAGTTGGAGATCTTTGCAGATGATGTAAAGTGTTCTCATGGTTGTACCGTTGGACAGCTAAATAAAGACGCTTTATTCTATCTTAGAGCAAGAGGAATTTCTAAAAAAGAAGCTCAGGCTTTATTGTTATTTGCTTTCGCAAACGATGCAATGCAGAATATCGACATTGAACCTTTAAAGGAGAAAATTTCAAAGCTTTTGACAGAGAAATTGGAAGTTAGTATTGAGTTTTAAACTCAAAAAAACATACAAAAAAGAAAGCACTTCAATTTGAGGTGCTTTCTTTTTTTATTTATACTAAAATTATTTCTTCAGCCAAGACTGATTATCTTTTTTATCAGACCTTTTCACCCCATTATCAATATTATACGCAAAACCAACTCCTAAAGTCTGTTTCAACTGTGTCTTCTGGATTTGATTATGATCATACAGAACATCTAATGTAATGTTGGTGGAAATAAAACGATTGATTTTCATATTTAAAACAGCACCGTAAGAAAGCACTAATCTTTGCGGATTATCCAAATAATTTGAGAACACAGAACCTGTATTGATTAAATTCACATTTTCCATTAATTTTAATTTATAAATAGCTGTTCCCAAGAAACCAAACTGAAACAACATAGAATCGCCATCGTTTTTCAAGCCATAAGTTCCGGCTTTCTGAAGGTCTTCATCGAGTACAAAGGTCATTCTTGCGTTAGCAGGTCTTAAGGTCATTGTAAAGTTATCATTAGGTCGATAGGTAACACCCACACCAATATTGACAAAACCAGGAGCCATAAAATTTGAAATCTTAGCCGCTGCAGGATTATTACCATCTTCGTAGCCTGCTGCAAACTGCGACTGTAAGCTCGCTCCTGCAGAAAAATACCAGTTTTTTATAAACTCTTTTCCGAAATTGGTTGATAAATTGATAACATCCTGGGTTTTTCGGGTTCCTATCCCCTTTGTATTATTTTGACCATACCCCAAAACAATCACATTTTCCCAGAGATATTTTCCCTTTTCGTAAGTAAGATTATAGTTTACACCGGCAAGCCACCCTACATTGTTGGCTCCACCACCTATCCAATTTGAAAAGGCAGCCTGATTGAGCATTAAAGTGTTTTGAGCCTGAATAGACCAAACTTTTGTAGTATCTACAGCCGGTTTTTCAACATTCTCTTCCTGAGCAGAAACAAAGATCCCCAGAAATATGGAAATCGGTAATAAAATTTTTCTCATGATCAATTTATTTTAAAAATGGTTTATTTCATTTAAATAAAAAAACACATACTATTTCATATAAATCAGTATCATTTATGTGTATCTAAGGTATTAAAAATATAACTTATCTTAAAAAATATTTAATTAAAGTAAAAAAATCACAATTTTAAGCATAAAAAAAGTAACTCAAATCTGAATTACTTTTCCTGATATTTATTTTAAAATTATTTCTTTAACCACCATTGATTATCTTTTCTGGCCGAACGTTTTACACCATTATCAATATTATACGCAAATCCTATTCCGAGTGTTTGTTTCAGCTGCGTTTTTTGTATCTGATTATGATCATACATTACGTCTACCGTAACGATGGAAGAGACAAACCTATTGATTTTCATATTTAAAAGCATATTGTACGAAAGCACCATATGATCTGGTTTATCAAGATAATTTGAGAATATAGAGGCTGTATTGGTCATTTCAATATTTTCCATCAACTTTACTTTATAGATTGCTGAACCAAGAAAACCGAGTTGCATCAGGAAAAAATCGCCATCCGACTTTAAGCCATAATTTCCGGCAAGCTGAAGCTCTTTATCGAGGACAAATGTAAACCTTCCGTTGGCAGGCCTTAAAGTTACCGTGAGATTTTCGTCAGGTCTATAAGTTATCCCTAAACCGGCATTCACATAACCCGGAGCCATAAAATTTGATATTTTTTTTGCTTCTGGATTATTTCCATCTTCAAAACCTCCCGAAAACTGAGAAAGTAAACTTGCTCCCGCAGAAACATACCAGCTTTTTGAAAACTGTCTACCGTAGTTTGTAGAAAAATTAAGAACATCTTGTGTTTTTCTGGTACCTATTCCTTTTGTTGTATTTTGTCCGTAATTAAGAATAATAATATTTTCCCAAAGATTACGGTCTTTTTCGTAGGTAAGATTATAATTTGCACTTGCAAGCCACCCCACATTATTGGCTCCACCACCAACCCAGTTAGAAAAAGCTGCCTGATTAAACATCACACTATTCTTGGCAAGAACAGACCAATGTCTTGGCTTTTTAATAGTATCAACTGCTGCAGAATCACTGATAATTACCTGTGCAAAAGAACCTACACTTAGATAAATAAAAAATAACATGAAAATCTTTCTCATAAGTCCAAAATTTTTACGCCACAAAAATAAGTAAAATTATTTTCAGGACATTTTTAGAAAACCTTTTGCAGAAATCTCTCATCTGTAAATATTTCATTTTAAAATCATTACTTTTTGTCTTAAATCAATTGCAATATCCCAAATCATCGCCAAAATTTCCGAAATTTATACTTGGCTTTTGATTTGACATCTTACCCGTATGATTAAAAATATAATTCACAAAAAAGCACTCATCGCTCCCTCACTTATGCTTGCTGCTATGTGGCTTGGGTATTTTTTACAGGCAATGGGGTTTTTCTCAAACTGTTTTGGAGCAATCATTCCGCTTTTGCCAGAGGGTTTATTGGGTATTTTAACGTCACCTCTTTTACATGGTGGCTTTGATCATATTATAGGAAATTCTGTTCCCATCGCAGTACTGATGTTTTTATTGTATCAGTTTTATTCTGAAGTAGCCACCAAAGTTTTTGTAATGGGATGGCTTAGTACAGGCCTTCTTCTATGGCTTTTGCCACCCATTGATATAATGACAGGAGAATATAATTACACATGTACCATTGGAGCAAGTGGCGTAGTATATGTTTTGGCATTTTTCCTATTTTTCAGCGGCGTCTTTAGATGGAATATTAAACTTTTGACCATCTCTCTTTTGGTCGTTTTATATTATGGTAGTTTAATCTGGGGAATGTTTCCTGAAGAGCTGCTTTACAACCTTGATGAACCGAGCAAAATTTCCTGGCAGGCACATTTATCCGGCGCACTAATGGGAAGTGCAATGGCTTATATTTTTAAAGGATCTGGAGAAAAAAAGAAAAGATATATCTGGGAATTCCCAAATTACTACAGCGAAAAAGACGACAAACTTTGGCAGGAATACAAAGAAAACCATCCTGATGACTTTCTGGAATTACCTTACAAAAAAAATGAAGATGTTTGGGATTATTTGGAAGAATTAAGGAGAAAATAAATCCTAATTGACTACATTTGAATAAAATAACACAAATGTATTCTGAAGAACATCTTTATTCTATCGCTCTGCGGGAATGTAATTTTATTGGTGACATTAATTTTTCCAAGCTTGTACGCCGGTTTGGAACAGCCGAAAATGTTTGGAAAACACCTAAAAAAGGACTTAGTAAGATTGATGGGATTGGTACAAAAATAATTTCAGACATTGGAAACTCTGAGCATCTTAAATTTGCAGAAAAAGAACTATCATTCTGCGAAAAAAACTCCGTGAAAATTAATTTACGCCATCAAAATGATCTTCCGTTTTTATTGAATGAATGTGACGACGCCCCTGCAATACTCTATCAGAAAGGAAATTTTAAAACCAACTTAAAAACCATAAGTTTAGTCGGAACCAGAAATATTACAGCTTACGGCAAAAAATTCATTGAAGATTTTTTTGAAGAAACAAAATCCCATCGTTTCATTTCTGTCAGTGGTTTGGCTTTAGGAGTCGACAAAGAAGTTCATGAGCAATCTTTAAAACATCAAATCCCTACCATAGGAGTTTTAGCACATGGTTTTCACACCTTTTACCCTTCTAAAAACAAAAAACTTTCAGAAAAAATTCTTGAAGAAAACGGTGGATTGTTGACTGAGTTTAATTCATCAAGAAAACCAGACCGCGAAAATTTCATTCAAAGAAACAGAATAATTGCCGGAATTTCTCCCGCAACCATTGTGGTAGAAACAGCATTCGGAGGTGGATCTATCAGTACAGCAACTTTTGCAAACACTTATAACAGAGATGTTTTTGCGCTTCCCGGAAGAATCGATGACAAGTACAGCCAAGGATGCAATCACCTAATTTTTCAAAATAAAGCGACCGCAATTTCCTCCATAAAAGACCTGCTGAATCTTCTTGGATTTAATAATCCTAAAGAAAAAATGGAAGAGCTTTTCCCCCACAGCTCAGCAACAATTCAATTATCTGAAAATCAAGAATTAATATACCAAACCATTAAAGAGCATCCACATGTTTCTTTAGACGATTTGGCCGAGAAAATATCGGTGTCTTCACACAAATTATTACCTGTAATTTTAGAATTGGAGCTTTTGGGAAAAGTAAAATCATTTTCTGGGAGACAATTTATAGTAATGTAAGAATTAACGATTTCTTAATATTTCATTATTTTACATCTAACATTTAATTTTTAATAAAATTTGATTTAAAATTATCAATTTAATAATATTTTGATTCATTATTATTCAATTTTCAGCAATTATCAAATATGCTATTGTGAATCTTGAAAAAAAAATTAAATTTGTTGACATAATATTCAACCCTACCTAATATGGAACAATATAATATTGACCAGAAAATCCAGGAGTTTATTGCTAAAATTGAGGCAAAAAACCCTAACGAACCGGAATTTTTACAGGCAGTAAAAGAAGTTGCTGTCACTGTAATTCCGTTTATTTTGACCAGAAAAGAATATACCGGAATGAAGCTCCTAGAGAGAATGGCCGAGCCGGAAAGAGTTATCATTTTCAGAGTTCCTTGGGTTGATGACAAAGGAGAAATTCAGGTAAACAGAGGTTTCAGAATTCAGATGAACTCTGCGATTGGACCTTACAAAGGAGGAATTCGTTTCCATCCTACTGTAAACCTTTCTGTACTTAAATTCTTAGCTTTCGAGCAGGTATTTAAAAACTCTTTAACGACGCTTCCAATGGGAGGTGGTAAAGGAGGTTCAGACTTTGATCCTCAAGGAAAAACGGATATGGAAGTAATGCGTTTTTGCCAGGCTTTCATGACAGAATTGTGTAAGCACATTGGTCCTGAAACTGACGTTCCTGCAGGAGATATCGGTGTTGGAGCTAGAGAAATCGGATATTTATTTGGTCAGTACAAGAAAGTAAGAAACGAATTTACAGGAGTTCTTACCGGAAAAGGTCTTGCTTACGGCGGTTCATTGATCCGTCCTGAAGCGACTGGTTACGGTGTTGTTTACTTCGCTGAACAAATGTTGAAGACCATCGGACAGACTTTTAAAGATAAAACAGTAACTGTTTCAGGTTTTGGAAACGTAGCTTGGGGAGTTATTAAAAAAGTAAACGAACTAGGCGGAAAAGTAATTACACTTTCTGGACCAGACGGTTACATCTATGATAAAGACGGTATCGACGGAGACAAGATCGATTATTTATTAGAACTTAGAGCTTCTGGTAATAACAGAGCTGAAGATTACGCTAAAAAATATCCGTCAGCTGAATTCCACGCTGGAAAACGTCCTTGGGAAGTGAAGTGTGATGTAGCAATCCCTTCTGCAACTCAGAACGAATTACACCTTGAAGATGCTAAAATGTTGGTAGAAAATGGTTGTATTTGTGTGACTGAAGCAGCTAATATGCCTTCAACACTTGATGCAATCAATTATTTCCTTGAAAACAAAGTATTGTTCTCTCCAGGAAAAGCTTCTAACGCAGGTGGTGTAGCTACTTCAGGATTAGAAATGACTCAAAACTCAATCAGACTAAACTGGACTTCTGAAGAAGTTGATGCAAGATTGAAAGAGATTATGATTGGAATTCATAAAGCTTGTAGAGACTACGGAAAAGAGGAAGATGGCTATGTGAACTACGTAAAAGGTGCCAATATCGCCGGATTCGTAAAAGTAGCAGAAGCAATGCTTGCTCAAGGAGTAGTATAAAATATAAAGGTCGGGAAGTTTTCCCGACCTTTTTTCTTACAACCTGTCCCGGGATTATAAATGGGAAAAAGTAATAGTGAAAGAGGAAAGCGTTGAATGTCCAGTTCAGCGCTTTTTTTATTTTTATGAAAATATTTCCTATGAAAGATACATTCACAAATTTTAATGAATATTTTCTTCTCTTTCCCGAAGAAGTACAGTTGAAAATGAAGATTTTAAGAAAAGCAATACACTCCCAAAACCCTGATTTGGAAGAGTATATCGGTTATCAAATGCCTGCTTTTAAATATAAAGATAAGCCTTTGGTTTATTTTACAGCTTATAAAAAACACATCGGATTTTATCCGCTTCCCAAAGCAATTGTACATTTTGAAAATGATTTTATTAAAAGGAAATATAAGTTTTCGAAAGGTGCTGTACAATTTCCGTTAAAAGAAGATTTGCCTTTAGATTTAATCGAAAAAATGGTACAATTTAGGATCTCTGAAATAAATAAAGGTTGAGTTAAAAGATGTTCGGCTCCGTAGGAGCCATATCTGTGTAGAAATAATATTTGTATAAATGGCGCAGTCCGTAGGACTGCTATCTTATAAACCTCAAACCTTAAACACTAAACCTTAAACCATAAACCATAAATTTATTTGTTCAAATTCTTCATCATACTTTCGACAAACTCAAAAGCAGCCGGGCAAATCATTGTATTTTTTATCATTAAATCATTGATTTGATAAATCTTTTTCCGGTCTGTATGGGGATATTCTCTACAAGCTTTTGGACGGACTTCGTAGATAGAACAGGTATTATCATCATTCAAAAAATAGCACGGAAGATCCTGTAAAACTTTGTCATTATCTTCGTCTACACGCAGAAATTTAGCTTCAAAATCTGCCTGTTTCATGCGTAGATGTTTTGAAATTCGCTCTATATCTTTTTCGACATATAGCGGTCCGGTGGTTTTACAGCAATTGGCACATTGAAGGCAATCTACTTTTTCAAAAACCTTTTCGTGCGTTTCCTGAACGACATAATCTAAGTTTTTAGGCGGTTTTTTCTTTAAACCATCCAAGAATTTTTTATGCTCTTTCTGCTTTTGTAAAGCTTGCTTTTTGTATGATTCTAAATTCAATTCTTATTTTTTTAATATGCCGAAAAGCAGACTGCAAAGATAAAATATTGTTTTCATGAAACTTATCAATTTCATTTTCTTCAATAAGATTTAGAATTAAACTAAATTTGATGTATTATTTTAGTTATAAAATTTAATTATAATCAAATGAAAAATTTAGAATCAAGAGAAGATATAGAATTATTAGTGAACAGTTTTTACGACAAAGTTGTACAGGACGAAACGATTGGCTTCTTCTTTAAAGACGTTGTAAAAGTAGATTGGGACAAGCATTTACCAAAAATGTATTCGTTCTGGGAAAGCATTCTTTTCGGACAAATGAGCTACAAAGGAAATCCTATGGCGGTACATTTCCCGATTAATCAATTGGAAGCGATGGAAAAAAAACATTTTGAAAGATGGCTTCAACTATGGAAGCAAACAATTGAAGAGAATTTCACAGGTGAAAACGCTTCTATGGCCATTACAAAATCAGAGAACATCGCCAATCTTATGGCTTATAAAATGGAAATGGCAAGAAAAATGTAGAGTTACGTGTTTCGAGTTTTCTGTTTCGAGTTAAAAATTACGGTACAATTACCGTAAAAATATAAGCTGCTAAATTCACCAACAAAACAGTTCCATATAAAACATTGGTTTTCCCTCGGCTTAAGGATAGCATCACAATAAATACAGACAAAGTAAGAAGGATAATATCTTTTTTGTCAAGACCTAAAACCAAAGGAATATCATACATGATACTTACTGCAGAAATCGCAGGAATACTCAAACCAATACTTGCTAATGCAGAACCCAAGGCTAAATTTAAACTCGACTGAAACTGGTTATTTCTCGCTGCTCGAATTGCCGCCAAACCTTCCGGAAGAAGCACAACACCAGCAATAATAACACCCACTAAAGATTTTGGAGCGCCCATACTTTGTACCATATCCTCAATTGTTTTAGAAAGACCTTTTGCCATTAAAACAACAATGATCAGGCACACAACCAATAAGAAAAAACTAACAATGGTTTGCGTCTTATTAGGGATAAAATGTTCTTCTGCATTTCCGTCTGCAGGTACAAAATAGCTTCTGTGTCTCACGGTTTGTACCATTAAAAAGACTCCATAAATGACAAGACAAGCGATAGAAACAAAAACTAATTGTGCATTATTATAATAAGGCCCGTTGACGCTAGAAGTAAAATTGGGAAGAACCAAAGTAATCACCAAAATAGAAACAATACTTACAAGATACGTTGTGGCAGAAGTTCGGGCAAAAAACTGTTCGAAATACTTTACACCACCCACCAATACACAAATACCAATAATTCCGTTGAGGATGATCATGACGGCTGCAAAAACAGTATCTCTGGCTAAAGTAATGGCCTGTTCTCCACCTGCAACCATCAACGAAACAATAAGCGCGACTTCAATGATTGTAATACAAAGTGCCAAGATAATGGTTCCGTAGGGTTCGCCGACTTTGTGAGCAACTACTTCTGCGTGATGTACGGCAGATAAAACACTTCCGGTTAATAAAATTCCTGCAATAATGTCAGAAATAAGTCCTTGTCCCATAAATCCTGCGAAGTAATAAATTACAGCAAGAGCGGGGAAAATATAGGTGTATTGTAAAAATTCTTTTGGCTTCATAAAGTGATTCTAAAATACAAAAAATCTATCAAATTCACAATCTTAAAAGAAAATATTAATAATATTTTAATGACAAAACCATTCAAAACACTGAAAATCAAACAACATACAAAGTTATAGCCGATTTCTTCTAATATTAAATTCTTTAAAAAAGAGAAGCAAAAAATACACCGCAAAAAACAAATTACATCCCCAACAATCTAAAAAGTTACTCTTTTTTACTTATTGAAATAGATTTTCCGTTGAGCAGTTCTACTCTATTTCCGTGAATACTTCTTACCAAATCAAGATCGATAATAAATGAATGTTAGAAAATTTTTAAGCACAGCGAACACCCAGAAATTAACGGCACCACAATACAAAATCCTGAAAATCGGTCAGCATGTGAAAGAGCAGACCAATGCCAATTATTCTTAAATTCCCCTTAAAAAAGAGCAGCAAAAAATACACTGCAATCGCATAATAAGAATGCAGAAAATGAAAACCCACACTCATTCTGTTGGGATCAAAAATAGGATTAGCAAACAAGTGGTCGATATCAACCAACATTGTTGCTAAAAGAATTAAATATGTTTTTTTCCATTGATCACGATAAAAAACAAAGGCAATCGCTGCAGGAAAAGCCAAGTGCAGAAAGTAATGTGTACATGTTTTTAGTAAAGCAATTTCAGGAGGGCACATAGAGTTTTATCTTAAAATTAATGGATATTTTTCTTTCTTAAATTTAATTTTTACTGTATAATTCTGGGCTTTATTTCCGTAAAAAAGATATTCTATGTCTTTAAAAAATTGGTTATTCAGTATTTTAAATGAAGAATATAACAAAGGATTATTTTTGATAAAAATATAGTTTTGTTTTTTAGTTTCACCCAATTTCACCGATTTTCTGGTAGATTTTATAGAAATCTGGTTCTTATTTGAGCTAATTAAATTAGGCTGAAAAGGAATTGCAACAAACTGATTTTGTGCATTCATCCATTTTTTTTGCTGGAAATATTCCAAAGTTTTGTGAAGATTAGAAGTCTGAAGCAAAATCTCATAATCGGGTTGCACGATTTTCTGATAACTTACTTTTTCAATTTCATTAAATTGATCATCGTAACCATAACTGATGATTGTATCGTTTACTTCAGTAAGATACGCACTCATTTTCAGATGATTAACAGATAAAGAGTCTGAACTATTTTTTTTAAAAACAGAGCTTATTTTCTGGATATTTTCTGAATCTAATTCAGCATTTAAAAATTGAGTTTTTTTATTTAAATCTGAAATTAATGATTCAAAATCAGTAGAATTCAATTCGTTTTTTATTTCAATTTCATCATCATTCAAACCGATTGAAAAATTTTGAGTACGAAGTTCAGAAATAAAAGAAATACTTCCTAAACCATCATTCATAAAAGAATCTGCATTCAAAACCTGACCTCTGAATTTTTGAGAGAAAGGCTTTCCTATAATATTGAAATTCAGATTTGATGTTCCTACCATACATTTTTCACCATCAATTTTTATAAAAAACTGATCATTTTTAAATCCGTCTTTTCCATCATTTACAAATTGTCGATTCTTTAAAAATGTTGAAAATTTTGCTTTGTCTTTGATTTCTAAAACGGTGTACCATTCAGAAATTTTAGTATTATTTAAATGAAAAATCTGGAGAAAGTCAGGAATTTTTAATCCGGAATCTGAAACTGAGATTTTATTTTCATCTTTTCCAGAATCTTCAAACCACTTTGAAGGATGCATTAAAAAGCTGGAAATATATTGTCTTGTTGCTTTTTTAACATCAATCAAAACAACAACATCTGCATTCTCGGGAATGTACTTTAAGCTTTTATCTTTATAAAAAAGCAGAAAATAAGCTCCGATTGAAAGCAGAACAGCAATGACAAGAAAAATATATTTCTTCTTCATAAATTTCCTATAAAATTATCTTTTTGGGTTAAATCCAATTTCCATTAAAAATTAAGAAAACGGGCTAAGAACCCGTTTTCTATTGATATTATTTACAAAGTATGTGAAGGTTTTTCAGACTCTGAGATCTTGTATATTTCATCAAACAAATCGAAGAAATACATTAAACTGTTCTCTGAAGAATTTTTAATCTGATAATTCATTTCAGTCTGGATGCTTCCACCTTTTGCTTCGGTTTTAAAGTAAACCTCACCTACATTTTTTCTTAGCAGATCAAGCGTTTTTCTTTCTGATTTGCTTTTAAATTCTTTATCTAAACCAATCAAAAGCTTCTGAATATTTAATCTTCCAGACAAAGGATATTTAGAAGAATCCTTCATCCACTGCTTAGAAATTTCAGATTGATTATTGGTGTTGATATTATCTTTTGAGGTCGTCACGTATACAATTCCATCTTTTACCGTGAAAAACAACTGATCGACGTATCCATTTTTATTCTTCTCATCTTTGAAAACATAAAAGTCGCCATTTGTAGAGAATTTTTTTGCAAAAGCTTTATTTGAAGTCAGTACATTGAAAACACGTTTCCAATAGTTGTCGTTTTCAGTTGCGAAGGCAAACGTAAAATCGGGCACCATCACGTCTTTGGTTTTCTTTATTTCTTTTTCGTTGTAATTGTCGTCGTATTCATAGTCGGTATATTCTACGTTTTTAGATTTCAATTCATTCAGAACAAAAATTCCGTTTCCAGGTGCAATTTTTGCGATTGCTTCTTCATCCAAAACAATCTTCATGGTTTCCATCATCAGTTCCATTTCTTTCTGATAGTCATTTTCGCCCGAGTTTTTCAGCAAACCGTACATCATATCAAAATATTTAGAACCATTCACATTCATCACATAATATCCCACGCTTTTATCATTAATCAAAGCAGCCAGTTTTTTATTCTTTTTCCCTTTATAAACGGCAGAAATATTATTTTGAGTCTCCGAATCTTTATGCTGGTAATTATTGACAAGCCTTACTTTATCTTTATCAAAATACAGATTGTAAGATGTATTCGAATTATACATCTTTCCTAAAAGGCCTGTAAAATTGAAACTTGCAGGTAATTTTCCGTAAATTCCTTCATTTACAATCTTTCCGTAATCTGCGTAGATAAAAACATCCGAATTAGAATCTCTAAAGCTCAATAAATCTTTAGTCACCGAAAGCTCTCCATTTGAACTGAAATATTGATTAAAACCATCTTCTGCAAACTTTTTAACAATTTTGAAACGCTCAATATTCAGCGAATCCATCTCTTTCTGAAAGCTGGAATCAACTTCGTATGTCTCTTCCTCATAATAATCATCCTGCGAAATTGGAGGTGGTAAAACTTCTACATTTGGTGTATAAGTAGAATCTTTTACTGCTTCATCCGATTCGGGAACTTTCTTTTCTTCCGGATATTTGTGATGCTTTTCAAGATATTTAATGTCTTTCTGGAGCTTTGAGATTTCAGCATTATTATCTTTAATGCTTTCTTTTAAATATTTAATATCATCTTTCAGATATTGAATTTCTTCTTTATAATCGAAAGGTTTTTCTTCTTCCACATACGCACTGTCAATGGCAACAGCAGCAGTATCTACAACCATTGCAGCACTGTCTGCAGCTGCAATATCATCCATCCAGTTTCCTTTATAAGGCTTTTCGTAGCTGATTATACTCAAAACAGCACGTTTTCCGTTCCAGCCAACAAAAATATTGTCATCAATATCGACGTATGAATAATTATTTTTCTTGGTTACCTCCTGCCCTTTTTTCTTGATTGAATTGATAAACTCCTGAAATTTTTCAGGATTTTCTAAAGTAAAATGCGTGTTGTAAGACTTCACAGAATCATTCATTGTGGCATAATGATATTGTGTGGCATCGTATTTCACTCCTGTTTTAGAATAATCATTCCACGAAGCTTTTTTATCCTTGCCTTTATCCTTCGTGATTTCCTTTAGGAACGGATTGAATTTTTCCCAATTGACTTTCTGATTAAGCTGTTTTCCATTCACTTCCATGTAAAAAACTGCATTTTGCGGAATTTTCATGCTATTTTGCGCAAAAGTCAGCACAAAACCGAAAAGAATTAAAAAAATAGTCTGTGTTTTTAAAAATAGAAATCTCATATTTGAGTTTGGTTATTGTAGAATAATATTGTTTTGAATCTGTTTTTTCTGAAGAATAAAATCTAAGATATTCCCGTCCAGCTTTAAAGCTTTTTTGTTGGGTGCCAGTAAATAAGCAGGATTAGATTGAGATCTTATGGTATTTTCAAACTGTAAGATCGATGTATACTTTGCGTCATTAAAAACCTCTTTATCGGCTTTACTCAGTTTGTCGTAATCACTTTTGAAAGTATTGATTTTATTTCTGGTGAAAGTTTTTTTGTCTGAACTCTGACTGTAAATTTGAGTAGGAACCATTTTCCCTAAAATATTCTTTGCTTTCAGTTGTTCTAATCCTGCATTGATATTCTCGATTTTTTTGAAATTACAGCTTAATTTAAGGATGTAATTGTCAAAATCCATAGAAGTTTTCACATTGGAAATTCCGGGAACGCTTTTAAAAATTCTTGCGGCTTCGTTAATTTTAGCTTCAATTTCAGCTTTTTTGGGAACTTTTTTCCCGTTTACAGTTTCCATTTTTGAGATGGAAGCCAATCTTGTTTTGCTTTTACTGGCATTCAGAATAAGTGAATATTCTCCGCTTCCATCTGCTTTGACATTTACTTTATCAAGAATATCAAAACAGCTTGTTAAAAGAAATAAAGGAATCAGTAGAAAAATGTGCCTGAAATATATTTTCATAAGTTCGTGTTGAGAAGCAAATTTACTTATTTTTAATTTACCTCTTCAAAAGGTGAAATCAATCATGTTTAAATTCTGCCTTTCAAATAATCCTGACGTAACTCTTCATCTAATTTTTCGATAGCATAACGAAGACAGGTTCTTGGCATTTCTTTGTAATATTGATTTAAATAAGCTATCAATTCAGCTTCATTTTTATTTCCCATTTCTCTTAAAAGCCAACCGTTTGCTTTATGCATCAGGTCGTGCGGATAATGTAGATTTTGTGTTACAAACTCTTTCGTTAATTCAAATGAACCCTTTTTTATATAATGCATCGTTCCAACAACCGCAATTCTTTTGTGCCACATCTGGTCAGAATCAGCAAGCGCTCTCAAAAGGTTTTCTTTCTGATTCTCAAAAGCATATCGTCCTAATATCTTATAACAAGTGGTATCTACCAGATCCCAATTATTAATAAAATCCAGATGTTTAAGATAGAAATTGATGATTTCTTCTTTTGCAGACAAATCTTTAGTTTTTTCAAACTTCGAAATCAGCATGATCAAAGCCGTTAAACGATGTTCATGATAAGGCGAAGAAAGCAAATCGCTCAATTCATCTAAAGAAATTTTAGCATAATATTCTTTGGCAACAGCGCGTTGATCGGGAACTTTTACGCCCAAAAACAAATCGCCTTCACCATATTCTCCTTTTCCTGTTTTGAAAAACTTAGGAAAAAAAGCTACTTTTTCTGGAATGGATAAAACAGCTAATGATTCTTTGATCTCTTTAAGAATTGTACTCATTGATTTATAAACAATTAATGATTTTCATCTAAAGCAATACTTTCCAATTCTTTTTCTTCATCTGCAATCATCTTTGGATTGGCAACTTTAGCAATCGTAAGCCCCTGAACAATAATAGAAAATACCACCACACAATAAGTAATACTTAAAATAGCATTGCTGTATTCATTTTTCGGAATAGACATCGCCAAAGCAATGGAAACACCTCCTCGAATACCACCCCAAAACAGGACTTTTATTGTTTGCGGGCTAAATGTTCTTCTGAAAGACATAAATTTTGCGGGTCCCCAAATTGAAGCAAACCTTGCACAAAGAACCACAACAATCGCCAATAACCCAGGAATTACATAATGATCTAGATCTTTGATCATCAGCAATTCAAACCCGATGAAAAGGAATAAAACTGCGTTTAGAATTTCATCGATCAGTTCCCAGAATTTGATCAGATAATCTTGGGTAATAGATTTCATTTTAAATTTAACATTAAAATTACCCATAAACAATCCTGCCGCAACCATCGTTAAAGGACCGGAAACGTGTAATTGTCTTGCCACAAGGTAACCTCCCATCACCACAGCAAGTGTTACTAAAACAGAGATAATATAATCATCGATCTCACGCATTAATCTAGAAGTTACCCAACCTAAAAGAACACCCAAAAGCAATCCGCCACCGGCTTCTTTCATCAATAAAATAGTAATATTTTCTACTCCTAAATCTACTTTATCGCCAACTGCAATCTGCAAAACTACTGTAAAAACCACCACAGCCATACCATCATTAAACAATGATTCTCCGGCAATTTTAGTTTCTAGTGACTTTGAAACTTTGGCTTGTTTTAAAACACTTAAAACCGCCACAGGATCGGTAGGCGAGATCAATGCTCCAAATACCAAACAGTAGATAAATGGAATCTTTAATCCTACAAACGGCAACAAATAAAACATTCCAAATCCTACGATAAAGGTTGAAATAATCACACCAGCCGTTGAAAATATAAGAACCGGCCGGAACTGTTCTTTTAAATCATTAATATTAATATGAATTCCTCCCGCAAAGAGCAGGAAGTTTAGCATCGCTCCCATCAGAACTTCGGTAAAGTCGATACTGTTCATCAAATCATTCAGATGACCGAATGTTTTAGGAAGAAAGTTTTCACCAAATAAAACCAAAATAATCGATACCACAATGGCTATCACCATGATCCCGATGGTGCTCGGAAGTTTTAAAAACCTATAGTTGATATAGGCAAAAATGGAGGCTAATACGATAAGTGCTGAAAATGAATAATATAATTCCAATAAATTTGTTTTTTAAAAATTGAAGTCTAAATAAAGTACTTTAATATAAATTTTGTTCTCTCCTTTTTCCCAAACGTCAATAACGCCGTCTTTCAGGGTTTTAGAAGTTCTGGTATAGTCTTGCCCTACATTCATCATATTGAGGAAAATATATTCATCTCCCACACTGTTAACTTTGTATGCAGTTTTTTCTGATTTTCCGTCTCCGGAGTTTTTGATAGCATCGGTGAGAAGCCTTAATTGGGCAATATGATGCGAAAAGTTACCGATGTCTTTTGTCTGATCATAGGCACGAAGTAAAATAAGAATCACATCAAGATTGGTAGGATCTTTAGCGTAAAGCGCTTTACCAAGCTTGATGCATTCTGTAAAATTATTGTTTTTGAAGGCTTCTGCTAAAACTTTGAAATCGTCTCCTGATTGCGAGACCAGGTCTTTTCTAAAGTTTCTCCCGTAGTACAAATGCTGTGCTTCTATACTGTCGACAGACTTTGGAAGTCCTTTGTATTTAAAAATAAGCCTGTCGTAATTGTACGTAGAGTTAGGATTGCTCAGATTTTTTTCGATATTTTTCAAATCGAGTTTTGTCTTTTGGCTCAAACCAAAAAACGGAATAATAAATAAAAAGAAGAAAATCCTATAATTCATTAATCTTTTGTTTCTGAGGCTTCGTCTTCGTCGTTATCAAAATATTCGAAAAGAAAATCGTTGTACGGGAATCTTGAAATATGAATTTTCATGACCTCATCATAAACCAATCGTTTCATTTCAGGGAAATTTTCTTTTGTGAGAGCCGAAATGAAAACTGCAGGATGTTTAGATTTTGCCATCCATGTTTTTTTCCATTCGTCAAGAGAAACGTTTTTGCTGGAACCTGGCGTAAGATCGTCTTCGTCTTTTTTCTCGTAGCTAAAATCATCAATCTTGTTGAAAACCATGATCATTGGTTTCTGATGCGCATTAATCTCCATTAAAATATGATTAACAGACTCGATATGGTCTTCAAAACTTTCGTGCGAAATATCAACCACATGGATAAGAAGATCCGCTTCACGTACCTCATCCAAAGTAGATTTGAAAGATTCTACCAGCTGGGTCGGTAATTTTCGGATGAAACCTACTGTATCCGTCAAAAGGAAAGGTAAATTCCCGATGACCACTTTTCTTACTGTTGTATCCAGCGTTGCAAAAAGCTTATTTTCGGCAAAAACATCCGATTTAGAAATAGCATTCATCAAGGTTGACTTTCCTACGTTGGTGTATCCTACCAAAGCAGCACGAACGACTTTTCCACGATTGTTTCGCTGGGTTGCCATTTGTTTATCGATGATCTTCAGTTTATCTTTCAGTAAAGATATTCTGTCACGGATGATCCTTCTATCGGTTTCAATTTCCGTTTCACCGGGACCACGCATTCCGATTCCCCCTTTTTGTTTATCTAAGTGAGACCACATCTTGCTTAATCTAGGCAGCAAATATTGGTATTGCGCCAATTCTACCTGAGTTCTTGCGTAAGAAGTTTGTGCTCTCTGTGCGAAAATATCAAGGATAAGATTGGTTCTATCGAGAATTTTTACTTCAATTTCTTTTTCAAGATTTTTAAGCTGAGAAGGTGATAATTCATCATCAAAAATTATGGTTCCAATCCCATTTTCCTTTACATATTCTTTTATTTCTTGTGCTTTTCCGCTTCCTACAAAAGTTTTAGAATCGGGCTGAGTTAATTTCTGAGTAAAACGTCTGTCTACCGTAGCGCCTGCTGTGTAGGCTAAAAACTCCAGCTCATCCATATATTCCTGCAACTTATCTTCATCCTGATTTTGGGTGACAACGCCCACCAAAACTGCCTTTTCGTAATTATGTTGTTTTTTTTCTAGCATTAAAATCTGTATAGTTTATGAGATTTACAAGATAATATTTTTAATTTATAAATACAAGTCGACTTTTCAAAAAACAGGTAATTTCATCGAAATCGATATAATTATCCTATATTTATTGAATAAAAGAGAAATTAATCCCAATCTGCAGCAATAAATTTCATCTGACTTCCTTTCTCATCATAAAGGGTAAGAAAATGCCCGTTAATTTCGTACCGAGTCATTTTCTCGAAAACTTTTGAAAATTCTTTTTCCAAATTCATTTCCTGACAAGCCATTAATGTACTTCCCAATCCGGAAATTTTCACTTTGCTTTTAGATTTAAATTCTAAAGTAAAAAACATTCTGTTACAACCCATCATCGCTGTTCCTCTTATTTTTCCGTCTTTGGGAGGTTCTGTAAGATTGATTTCTGCCTTGTTTTTCATAAGCTCTTCCTTGGTAAACCCATCAAACGAAACCATCATCCATTCTCTTTGATAATGCTGATTATTGACCTTTACCGCAGAACAGTTTAGAACTAAATTTAAAATAAAAAAGGCAAAAAGAAATGATAAAATGTTTTTCATATCCTCCTCCCTCCCATTTTCATACCAATTGCTGACAAATTATCGTAAAAATTAGTAATTTAGCCCCACAAAAATTATTTTATAAAATGAAAAGAATATTTTTACTATTCACTTTCTTATTAAGCTTTGCTCAAATGAGGGCAGATGAAGGAATGTGGCTATTGATGCTTGTGAAAAGGCTTAATGGTGTAGACATGCAAAAAGAGGGTCTTCGTTTGACTCCGGAAGAGATTTATTCTGTAAACAACTCTAGCTTAAAAGATGCTATCGTAAGCTTTGGAGGTTTTTGTACAGGAGAAATTGTTTCAGACAAAGGTTTGATCTTCACCAATCACCACTGTGGTTACGGTGCTGTTGCTGCGGCTTCTACTCCTGAAAAAGATTACCTAAAGAATGGTTTCTGGGCAAAAAACGAAAAAGAAGAATTCAATTCTAAAGATCTTTACGTAAGATTTTTGGTAAGAATGGATGATGCTACACAGAGAATCAATTCAAAATTAAACAACGAAATGTCTGCGGCTCAGAGAAAAGCTGTAATTGATGCTGAAACAAAAGCAATTCAGACAGAAAATTCTGAAAACGGAAAATACACTGTTGTTGTAAGAGATTTCTTCAACGGAAACGAATTTTATTATTTCGTTTATCAAGACTATAAAGATATCAGATTAGTTGGTGCACCGCCATCATCAATCGGAAAATTTGGTGGAGATACAGACAACTGGGAATGGCCAAGACATACAGGAGATTTCACAGTATTCAGAGTATATGCTGATGCTGCAGGAAACCCTTCAGAATTCAAATTAACAAACGTTCCTTTGAAGCCTAAACACTTCTTACCTGTTTCTCTAAAAGGAATTAAGCCAGGAGATTTCTCAATGATCTTAGGATACCCAGGAAGAACAAACCGTTACTTAACTTCTTACGGAATTGAGCAAATGGTCACTAAAGATTATCCGGCTTGGGTAGAGACTTCTAAAATGGCGATGGACATTATGAAGAAGTATATGGATAAAGATAAGACCACTCAATTAGGGTACGCTTCTCAATATGCTTCTGTTGCCAACTACTGGAAAAACAGACAAGGAACAATTGATGCTGTTGAAAAAAACGGTACAATTACTGACAAAAGAGAGCTTGAGAAAAAATTCAACGACTGGTCATTGCAACCAGGAAATGAAATGTATGATGGTGTTTTAGTAAAAATTCAAAACTATTACTCTCAAGTTTCAAACAGAAATACAGAAAGAAATTACGCTTCTCTATTGATGAGAAATGCTAAATATATAGCTCTTGCAAACAGCTTAGCTCCTGCATTAGATGCTTATGCAAAACAGGATATGGCAGGAAGATTAGCAATGAAAGCTAAAGTAGAAACAGCTGTAAAAGATGCATATGATAACATCAACACTAATCTTGAAGGAGAGATGTTGACCTCTTTGGTAAATCTTTACCAAACAAAAGTAAAATCTGATGTAGCTTCTCCAACGCTTATGGCTTTGGATGCTAAAAGCTTATCTAACCTTGCATTTTCGTCTCTATTTGCTAACAAAACGTCTGTGACGAACTATATTATGAATCCTGATCGTTTAAAATTGGATGCAGATCCTCTTTTGAAAATAGCTAGAGGAATTATTGCAGACCAAAAAACATCAAACGATAAATATGTATTATTGGATGACAGTTTTGCTAAAAACAACCGTCTTTTCTTAGCTGGTTTAATGAAAGCAATGCCTGAGAAAAAATTCTATCCGGATGCAAACTCTACGATGAGACTTACTTACGGACAAATCGATACATTACCTGTAAGAGACGACAGAAACTACTTTGGAGTGACTGATAACTATTACACTACAATGGAAGGTTTAGTAGGTAAATACAAAGCTGGTGACGAAGAATTTGATCTTCCACAAAGAGTAATTGCGCTTCAAAATGCTAAAGATTACGGTCAATATGCAGACAAAGCAGGTTACCTTCCAGTAAACTTCCTTTCAAACAATGATATTACAGGTGGAAACTCTGGTTCTCCGGTAATTGATGGAGATGGTAACCTTATCGGTATCGCGTTTGACGGAAACAGCGAAGCATTAAGTGGAGATATTGTTTTTGAAAACGAATGGCAAAAAACAATCAGTGTAGACATCCGTTTTGTTCTTTGGACAATCGACAAA
Organism: Chryseobacterium sp. BGARF1; assembly: GCF_001677955.1. GTDB lineage: Bacteria > Bacteroidota > Bacteroidia > Flavobacteriales > Weeksellaceae > Chryseobacterium. The sequence continues at coordinate 52,848 of NZ_LELA01000031.1, read as the reverse complement.
TATGCTGGTGCAAGAAGAATTGTAGACGAACTAAAATTAGTAAGAGACGAAAATACTCCTGCTGATACTGGTAAATCTAAAATCAAAATTGCAGCTCCTGTAAAAAAGAAAAAATAATTTTCTCAAAAAATATTTTGAAAACCGTGGAATTTATTTCACGGTTTTTTTGTTGCCTTTTTTATTCATTTAAAACAAATAGTTCTTCATAAAAACACAATACCATAAAATATTTAAAATTTTAACCACTAAAAATCAACGCCTTAACTATTCAATTTCAATAAAACGATATTTTTTTGTCAGGATTAATAAATAAGCACGACTAGAATTATACCTTATTTATAACTATAAAAAATACTTTTATGAAAAAGAACATTTTAAAAATGGCAACGCTCGGACTTGGGCTAATGACAATTTTCGGACTTTCATCTTGTAATGACGATGATGATATGATGATGGAAAGCTCTATGGAAAAAACAATTACATTTGAAAATATTGTCGCTCCAAAAGATTTTGTAGAAAGTGGTAGCTTTCAGGGAACCAATACTCCTGTCATTATGCCCGGAGAATCTGTCTCCGTTAAATTCAGTGCAGGAAAAGCACAGTCTCTGATGTTTGCGACCATGTATGGCGCATCCAAAGATTGGTTTTTTGCATCAAAACAACCCGGAATAAAGCTATTTGATACTAATGGAAACGCTATTACAGGCGATGTTTCTTCAGAAGTTTTATTGTGGGACAACGGAACAAAAGACAATACAACAGGAACTGCTCAGAGCAATCCTATCGCTCAGGTTCCAGGAGTGACTGCCTCTCAATTGGTCAAGCTCAATCTTAGCTATGACATTATGAAATCTGAATTTACTTTAATGATAACAAACACTTCTGGAGGAACAGCTAATGCGACACCTTTATCTCCAGGAGTTTGGGCAGTTTCAAACTACAATGGTTCGCAATTGCTTAATTCGGCTCCGTTTTTCACACCTAATGCATTATCAAATCCTGAAATTACAGATATAGCACAAATGGGAGATATCACTAAAATGGTGATGAAACTTAACGCGAATACTGGAATAATGACCGGTCTATCTCCAGCTTTGGTCGTAGTTTATAGCGGTAATCAAAATCCTATTTATCAATTAGGACAATTGGATTCTGGTAATGGGTTAAAAGAAATTTCTCAGTTTGGAGATGTTATGAAACTTCAAAACAACTTAAAAGCCATGTCTAATGTAAAAGGAGTTTATATCGCAGGAAACACTCCTGTAGCACCGGGAAGCAAAGTGATGACCAATTTTTCTTATACAACAGGAGACAAAATAGCCTATGTAACGATGTTTGGTTTTTCTAATGACTGGTTTTATGCCAATGAGCAAATTATTGATGCAAATACCACGGGAGATTTAACTTCAAAAACAGCTTTGTTTGATTCGGGAACTGGTGTTAATCAATATCCAGGAGCAGGAAATCGCCAGGCCTTATTTGGAGGAATGCCTCAAGCCGAAAGTATGGTTGTTTCTAAAGTTGGAACACAATATCCTATACCGGCAGTACAAAATGTCTTAAAAGTGACTGTAAATTAATTAATCTCGATCAGGGTTTAATAAAAACAACAAATGGTTTCAATGGGCATTCCTGAATTTTTATTCAGGGGTGCTTTTTTATTTTATTGAAATCTATATTACACATTCCAAAACTCTCGATCGAGACTTCTGTATTGTATTGCTTCAGAAACATGATGAGACAAAATATTTTCAGACTCTTCGAGATCAGCAATTGTTCTGGCAACTTTAAGAATCCGATCGTAAGCTCTTGCTGAAAGATTCAGTTTTTCCATTGCCATTTTAATAAGATCAAAAGACGCATCATCTAACTCGCAAAACTTTTCCAATTCACGTGATCCAATTTGAGCATTATAACTGATTGACAAATCTTTATATCGTTCATTTTGAATATCTCGAGCAATTAAAACTCTCTTTCTGATGTCTTCACTTTTTTCGCCTTTTCTTTTTTCTGCCAATTGCTCAAACTCAACTTTTTGCACCTCAACATGAATATCGATCCTATCTAAAAGTGGCCCCGAAAGTTTATTCATATACCGTTGCATTTCTAAAACAGACGAAGTATTTTGAGGGTCATCGGGGAAATATCCGCTCGGACTGGGATTCATAGAAGCCACCAACATAAAGCTTGAAGGATAATTAACCGTAAATCTTGCTCTGGAAATTGTGACCTCCCGATCTTCTAATGGTTGTCGCATCACTTCCAAAACCGTTCTTTTAAATTCCGGCATTTCGTCTAAAAATAAAACGCCATTATGAGCCAAAGAAATTTCTCCCGGTTGCGGATAACTTCCACCACCAACGAGCGCCACATCAGAGATCGTGTGATGAGGTGAACGAAACGGACGAACGGTCATCAAAGAAGTTTCCGTTCCCATTTTTCCGGCTACAGAATGTATTTTGGTTGTCTCTAAAGCTTCTTTTAAAGTAAGGGGTGGCAAAATACTTGGAACTCTCTTTGCCAGCATCGTTTTTCCGCTTCCCGGTGGGCCGATAAGAATAATATTGTGACCACCTGCTGCGGCAACTTCCATGGCTCTTTTGGCGGTTTCCTGGCCTTTCACTTCAGAGAAATCAAACGGAAAATTATTGATCTTATCCTGAAATTCTTTTCTTGTATCTAAGACCACTTTCTCAAGAGGTTTTCCTTCATTAAAAAAATCGATGACCTCTTTGATATTTTCTACGCCATATACATCAAGGTTGTTGACAATTGCTGCTTCTCTGGTATTTTGTTTAGGTAGAATAATTCCTTTAAAGCCTTCTTCGCGAGCCTGAATGGCAATTGGGAGCACTCCTTTTATCGGTTGCAAACCTCCATCAAGTGAAAGCTCACCCATAATGATATAATCTTGTACATTTTCACCAAGGATTTGGTCAGATGCAATCAGAATTCCGATAGCGATGCTCAAATCGTACGCAGCACCTTCTTTTCGCAAATCTGCGGGCGCCATATTGATCGTAACTTTTTTTCCGGGAATTTTGTAACCGCAATTTTTGAGTGCCGCAGAAATTCTGTAGCTGCTTTCTTTGATAGCATTATCAGGAAGGCCTACCAAATGATAACCGACTCCACCTGTATCAATATTGACTTCAATAGTTATAGTTTGTGCGGAAACGCCGAAAATGGAGCTTCCATATATTTTGATCAGCATTGTGTGTTTTTTGTAAAAATACTTATTTATTTTCAATAAGTCAATGATTTACAGCACTTATTTAACTTTAAAAAAAATAATTCGGAACAAAAGATTTTGTCCCGAATTATCAATATAAAGAAAACTTGTTTTAAAATTAGTGGAAACCCGCCTAGTAAACCAATGTGATCCCTGCTCCAAAGCCCATATCGCTATCATAATGGGTCGATAAGGATGCATTTCGGGTAACAATATATTTTAAACCCAACATATATTCTTTATCCGTATTTACAGAAAAAGCACCGCGCAATCTTCGGGTAAGAGGAATATCTTCTCTTCTTAATTGCAGCCTTACAATTCCGTCTGTGAAAACCTCTGCCTGAAAGTCGATCAGCATTGGTAAGGTATACAATACACCCGCACTAAGTGTTGCTCTTTGGTCTTTTTTATTTTTCTGTCCGAAAAGATTTTTTTCTAATTCACCAGAACCATGTGAGTCTCTGTATCTCCAATCGAAACCGATAAAAGGCATTAGCCACTGCATTTTACCGATATATCTACCAACATGGGTTTCTGTTTCGTAACCGTGCATATTATTGTATCCTAATCTCCACTCAGTACCAATGCTCCATCTTGCATTTTGTAACATCGCCTGACCGTCATTACCATTGGTTGCAAAGTCATTTTCTGCCATAAGATGCCACTCGTTACTTTCGTTCTGCAGCATTTTATAAGCTTTTTCTTTATCCGGAAGCTCTGGATTTTTATAATCTCCCACCGCAAAAACTCTGTTCATTCCTGCCATCATATGATATAAGATATGACAATGGAAAAACCAATCACCTTCTGTATTGGCTGCAAATTCTATAATATCTGTTTCCATGGGCATAATATCCAATACATTTTTTAAGGGAGCTTGGGAGCCGTTTTCGTTAAGAACTCTGAAATCAAAACCATGAAGGTGCATGGGATGTCTCATCATAGAATTATTAATCAATTTTATTCTTAATATTTCTCCTTTTTTCACCTGTATTTTATCAACTTCTGAAAGCACTTTATTATCCATGCTCCATACATAACGGTTCATATTTCCGGTAAGGGTCAAGGTAATATTTTTAATAGAGTCCGTTTTTGGCAAGGTGGTATCATAAGGAGACCTCAACATATTGTAATTTAAGGTTACCATATCAGTATTTCCTGCACCGTGGGAAGAATGATCCATTTTCGCATCTTTATTCATGTCCATTTTTTGAGGATCTTTTGATTTCTCTCGTGTGATTTCAGGATACATCACTGCGTTCATATCCATTTTTTGAAGGCTCATTGCCATTCCCATGTCTTTCATATCGCCATTCATCTTCATCATATCGTTCATCATTTTCATTCCTTCAAAATATTTAAGCTTAGGAAGTTGAGCATGAAGCTGTTTAATACCCTCTCCTACATAAATTGAAACCGATTTTGTTCTATCTTCTGGAGTTACCAAAAGCTCGTAAGAAGTATTTTTCTCTGGAATTGTCACCACGATATCATACGTTTCAGAAACACCTATAATGAGTCGGTCGACCATTACCGGTTCTACATCATTGCCATCGTTTGCCACAACCTCAATTTTTCCGCCTGCATAGTTAATCCAGAAATAAGACGAAGCACCTCCATTAGAAATACGGAACCTTACCCTATCTCCTGCTTTAAATTGAGATAACTGTTGTTCAGATGTACCATTAATTAAAAATTTATCATAATAAATATCGCTTACATCCATGGCAAGCATACGCTTCCATTCGTTGGTTACTTTAGTTCCGAAATGCCCTTCTTTTATGGCTTCCCAATAACTTTGTGTACTGTTTTTTTTTATTGCAAACCAATCATTGGCATTGTGAAGCATTCTGTGCACGTTATTAGGATTCAAATCTGTCCATTCACTTAAAATCAACGGAATTGCAGGAATATCATCAATTCCTTTTCTAAAAGTAGGATCATCATCTCTTTTTTTCAAAATCATTGATCCATACATTCCAATTTGCTCCTGCAATCCTGAATGAGAATGATACCAATGCGTTCCGTGCTGAATAATTGGAAACTTATAGGTGTATGTTGAATGTGGTTTAATTCCCATTTGAGTAAGCATAGGAACGCCGTCTTCTTTGTTGGGCAACATCAACCCGTGCCAATGCAGAGAAGTTTCTTCATCCATAAGGTTATGCACGATGATTTCCGCAGTATCGCCTTCCGTAAATGTGAGCGTAGGCATCGGAATCTGGCCATTAACCGCAATCGCTCTTTTCACTTTCCCGGTGAAATTCACCAATGTATCTTTTACATACAGATGATACGTTACTGTTTTACCACCTGTTAACTTTTTTTCAGGAAAAGGAAGTACTTTTTTGTTTTCAGACCTCTTTTGTTCATTCTGAGCATTGTGCGCAGAATGATCCTGATGAGTAGCCGTTCCCTTCTTTTCCATTTTCATTTCTTTTGCCTCTTGTGCATTGACAAAGAAAAAAGAAAATAAAACTCCTAGAACTATATATTTAGTTTTAAGCATATTATTTGTTATTTTATTAAAAATAAATCTATCTATCATTTTGTTGTTTTTGTATTGCACTCAACCAATTTATCATTTCAACTTTTTGTTGGTCTGATAGTTTTGCATTTTTATGGATAAGTGTATAAGAATCAAGCGGCATTTTGTCATCTTCTATCTGTTCTATAATTCCGTTTAGTTTATTGCGTTGTTTACGGACGCTATAATTTGTCCAATCATTAAAATTCAGCTCTTCTTTTCCTTCTTTAATATGTTTTTCCATCAAATATCTTGCAGGCTGAATATAAGAATAAGCTGGGTAATTGGTATTATTACTATGGCAATCATAACAAGAATTTTGTAATATATTCTGAATCTGTTGTGGAGCATTGTAGAAGTTGGCAAATCCGTCAGACGGAGCCTGCCCTATATTTCGGACAGGCTGATAAATCTGAATCAGTAGAAAAAGTATAAATCCTACGAGAAGAATCTTTTTAATAGCCTTTTTCATGTTACCATTCTTTTTGTATAGAGCCGCAAGTAAGCATCTTACTTCCCTGATAAGGATTTACAATTTCTTTTTTCTCGCTTATCCAGATTGCTCCTTTATTATCGTTGTACATCGGGCAGAAATCTTTATATAATTTTTGCTCGCTTCCGAAAGTTTCAATCAAATCATTTACATCTTTACTCAGCATATCAAAATGCTCACGTTGATGTTCAATACTTCCTGTACCTGCAGCAATATGCTCTGCGTTTTCTTCCATGCTTTCTGCAATCTCTTTATAAACAGTTTTCTTTTTAGCATCTAGCTGATTTATATCTGTTTTCTTCATGGTTTCAAACAACATCTTTCCTGCAGAAGCAGCCGCTTTAGAATCATCTTTTGCCAAAGAATTTTTCAACATCAGGTAATCTTTAATGATTGCTTTAGTAGAAAAGGCAGCCTTTGTGTTTTCTGCTTCCATCTTTTCGTCTGTTTTTGCCATGACTTCAGATGATTCAGAATCAGAAGCTTGAGATTCAGGATTATCTTTCGTAGAATCTTTTATTATTTCAGATTGAGATTCTGTATTTTCTACAGGTTCTGTTTTAGGTTTGCTGCATGCGGAAAAAACAAATCCTACTATTACGATTACTATTATATTTTTCATCTTTTCTATTTTTTTTCGTTTGTGTTTTATTTTAAAGTTTCTACGGTACTTCCGCATGTAAGCATTTGTGCTCCATAATACGGGTTTTTAACTGTATTTTCCATACTCAACCAATTAGCATCCTGCATTGGGCAATACTGATAATAAATAGGTGCCGAATGTTTTGAAGTTTTCAGTAAATCATACATGTTTTTAGATAATGACTTGAAAGTTTCTCTTTGCTTTTTAATGTCCTGTGTTTGAGAAATTGCTTTTGCATCAGTTCCTAAAGTATTCATCACTTTCATCCATGCATCATGTTCTGATGGAGATAGTTCGCCCATTTTTACTGCTGTTACAGCATTCATCAATTCTTTTGATTGAGCAGAAGCCATTTTTGAATCTGCTTTTATAAGGGCATCTTTTATTGAAAAATAATGAGACTGAACTTTACTCAACGGTGAATCTGATTGTTTACTTTCTTTACCCATTGAAGAATGATCATACATTGAAGAGTGATCCTGCTCGTTTGATATAGACCCTTTCATTGCAGAATGGTCATGTCCATGCCCGTCCATTGTTGTTGTCTTATTTCTTTTATATTGGCAACAAGACGGAAGTTTAGCATACACATCATCCGGAGCATAAAAAGATTCGCTGTCATAACCAGCATTGGCAATTCTTTTTAAAATCTCTTGTTGATTTGTTTTTAACGAATCATAAGTCAATGTTGCCATTTTAGAATCTTCATCCCAATTTACGGTGGCTACATTTTTCACATTTCCCGATTTTTCAATCGTTGATTTGCACATGTCGCAGTTTCCGTAGATTTTAGTGGTTTCGGTTTTTGCATTTTTTATTTGGGCAGAATATACCAATGAAACAAATAGCATCATTAATCCCAATATTTTTGATATTGATTTCATAATATTTTTTTTAGCAGCAACGATTTTTCATTGCTTTGATTTAATTTTAAATGATAAGAAAGATTGAAAACGGTATGTTTTCAAAAGCACATATTTATGGCCGTACAGAGTACAATTATCCTATCTTAGGAATCAGCCAAATGGAATAAAAACCTTTAGAAACACTGCTTTCTTCATTTGAAAAAGAGGTTTCAATTATTGGTTGTACACTTTTGATAAAAGTGAAGCTGTTAGAGTGAAAAAAAGTGGTATTGCAGTTTGTAGGACACTTGCAAAGCATATTGTTGCAGTCGTTACCACAATGATTTTTTTTATTATTTTGATGGCTGCATTTGTCTTTGCAATCATCATTTTTAGATGCAGATGTATGGTGAGAATTTGTTTTTTCTTTCTTCATACCTTCCATACTGCACGCATAAGTTTGAGTAGGCATTAATAAAAATCCTAAACAAGCAAAAATCAATATGTAAATATGACGATACATCTTCTTGCTAAATTAGCATTTTTAGTTGAATATAGCAAACAAATAATGATTTTATGAAATTTTGTCTTTAAAATTGTCATATATTCGGGAATCTGATAATTTTTATACTAAAAACTTTGTTGAATCATGACCAATATAAAACCTGAAATATGCTGGGCAGATTTTAAGTTTAAATTTTAATAATGTTGTTAAGAATCTTAGGCTTTTCTGAGTAAGACCTATTACTATGAAGAAAAATCTTTGAGGAATGTTAAGAGTGATAATTTTATAGTTAACGGCTAAAATGATAATTAATTTATGAAAATAAAATCTTTTTTATCTTTAATTTTATTTTTTGTCAGCATTACTTTATACTGTCAACTTTCTTTACAAGTTGAAGAACTAAAATATGATGCTTTCACTCCATATGTCCCAAAAAATGATTTTGTAGATCATATAGAATTTAAATATAGAGGTCACATTTTTGAAATTTCAATTTTTAATAATTCTGAAAAACCAATTTCATTACCTTTAGATACCCTTAGTTACGTTCTACCATACGCAGAGAATACTAAGCTATATTACAAAGGAGAGGACTTTATTCGCGATCCTGATTTATTTAATGTTTTAGGAGTTTATCCTTTTTTGTATCAGAAAAATAAATTTATTGATAAAGAATTTGATATGTCTCATCATCTCGAGATTCTGCCAAAAACAAATCAAACAGAAATAGATAAATTAAAAACTGAGAGATTAATTAAAATAAAGGAATGGAAAGAAAAAAATAAACTAGGCAGTGATTTACACTCAATATACAATTGGTATATTTTGAAGAGTATGATTACTATTGCACCCAAAACTACAATCAAATATAAAATTTATTTTAATCCCTTTCTTAAAAGACAGGATTTATTTGATTACCATGAGTTTTATTGGAGACTGAATCCAGACATTCCTTACAAAGCAACCTTTAAATTAATTTTAAACAAAAATTTATACAAATATTTAAGTAAAGGTGATAAAAAGAAATATGTAAATTTATTTATAGGTGTTATAACTTCTGAAAGTATGAATATATCAACCAATCCTAAAAAATAATAGCAGTTAAAAAAATCTGTACTTAGCATGAAAATTTAGAATTTAAAAATATCAATATGAACATAAAACCTGAAATATCCTGGACAGATTTTGAGAAATTAGACATTCGATGCGGTACCATTATTTCCGTGAATGATTTTGAAAAAGCAAGAAACCCTTCTTATCAACTCGAGATCGATTTTGGAGATTTAGGAACCAGAAAATCTGCTGCACAAATCACCTCGCTTTACAACAAAGAAGATTTAATTGGAAAACAAATTTTAGCTGTGGTTAATTTTCCCAAAAAGCAGATTGCCAATTTTTTCAGTGAATGTCTGGTTTTAGGAGTTTATGGTGAGGATGCAAAAGATGTAACCCTGCTTTCCCCCTCTCTTCCAACAAAAAATGGATTACAGGTGGGGTAAATTTCTTAAAAAAATGTAAACCTAACGGTTTTTTGAAACTTGTTAGGTTTCAATATGATAATAAAATTTAGTTTTTAAAAATAATTAATCAAACACATATATGATACAAAACATCCCTTTAGAAAAAGTTTTATTCCTTGATATTGAAACAGTTCCTAACGCTGGTTCTTGGGAAGAACTCTCTGAAACTGAACAAAATCTTTGGGATAAAAAAACAAGATTTCAAAGGAAAGATGAGATTTCAGCTGAAGATTTTTACGACAGAGCGGGAATTATGGCAGAATTTGGAAAAATTATCTGCATTACCATTGGAATGCTTGAGAAAAACGATACTTTAAGAATCAAAAGCTTCGCAGATGATGATGAAAAAAAAATGTTAACTGAATTTGGTGAACTTTTTAACAGCCCAAGACTGCGTGATGTGATTCTCTGCGCTCACAACGGAAAAGAATTTGATTTTCCTTGGATTGCAAGACGATTTCTCATCAACGGAATGATGCCTCCGACCCCATTCCAAATGTTTGGAAAGAAACCTTGGGAAATTCAACATCTGGATACAATGGAGCTTTGGAAATTCGGAGATTATAAAAGCTATATTTCGCTAGAACTTTTAGCGCATGTTTTCGGAATTCCTACCCCGAAAGACGACATCGACGGATCAATGGTTTCATCAATCTACTACATAGAAAAAGACTTGCAACGAATAGTTGACTATTGTGAAAAAGATGTCTTAACTTTGGCCAATATTTTCAGACGGATGCGTCAGGAAGATTTATTAAAAAGAAATATCAATTTAGATTAAATAAAATGCCGCTTAAACGGTAGTTAAAACGATAAAATGAAATTTACAGACGATCAGATTGCCGATATAGGAGAAGAAATTATAAGAATATTAAAAACCGTTTATGACCCTGAAATTCCAGTGGATATTTATGAATTGGGGTTGATCTATGATGTACAGATCTCTGATGAAGCTGATGTAAAAATTATTATGACTTTAACGACTCCTAACTGTCCGGTTGCGGAAACTTTACCACAGGAAGTAAAAGATAAAGTAAAAACAGTGGAAAACGTAAACGAAGTTGAACTTGAACTTACTTTTGAGCCAAGCTGGAACAAAGATATGATGAGTGAAGAAGCCAAGTTTGAGCTAGGAATGCTTTAAATTTTCTTTAAATAAATAATGAAGCTGTCAATTTTTGACAGCTTTTTTTATTTTGTTCACACTGTCATTCTGAACGTAACAACGTGGAGTGAAGAATCTATAAATGAATGAGATTCTTCTTTTCTAAGAAATCGTAGATTCCGTGTGGTTAATGACAAAAATCTTAAATTTTCTTTGCAATTTCTTTCCCTTCTCTTCTGCTCCATTCACTCCACGAACCCACATATAAATTTGGAATTTCAAATCCGGCATAAGCAAGCGCCAAAATTGTGTGACATGCCGTAACTCCCGAACCACAATGAATAATTAGTTTTTCAGGTTTATTTTCTAATAATTTTAAATACTTTTCTTTCAAAACTTCAGGCTTCAAAAAGTTTCCGTTTTTATCTAAATTTTCAGAAAAAGGAATATTAATTGCTCCAGGAATATGACCTGCAACTAAATCGATTGGCTCAGACTCACCGTTATAACGATAAGAATCTCTTACATCAATGACGGTAACAGATTTGTTTGTTAATTCATTTTCAATATCTTCCAAGCTTGAAACAGGAAGAAGCCAATGTTCTTTAATGATTTCAGATTTCTCAAAAGTTTCTTTTCCACCTGAAAACTCCAAACCTTCTTTTTCAGCCGCCTGAATTCCGCCATCTAAAACCTGTACGTTTTCCAAGCCAAAAGATTTCAACATCCACCATGCTCTCGCTGCAGCATTAGCTCCGTTTTTATCATCATAAATAATGACATGAGAATCTTCTGAAATTCCTAAATAAGATACGGTTCCACTAAATTTTTGAATCGTTGGCAGAGGATGTCTTCCTCCAAAAGCTGCATCTTCAACAATTTCAGCTAAATCTTTATCTAGATCAACGAATCTGGCTTCTTTAAGGTGTTTATTCAGATAATTTTGATAACTGTCTTTTCCGGTTCGCACATCAAGAATGATAAGGTTTTCAGGAGAAAGTTCTTTTAATTGTTTTGGTGAAATTATAGGAAACATGAATGTTTATTTTAATTTAAATTTTTCTCGCAGATTAATTTATGCAAATTACGGTTAAGAAGCAATCACAAACAACTCACTATAAAAGTGTTATACATTTAACGCAAAGATTCATTTTTGCAAACCATATTTTTAAGGAGCAAAGATGAATCAATAAATTGATTTTATGAAGCTCTCGTTTTATTCAAGCTTCATCAGCGACATTGTCGCCATTCTTTGCTCCTTCAAATAATAAGCTTAAAAATTAAATCTTTGCGTGGTAAAAGATTTCGCTTAATTCTTATTCCAAACTTAGTTCGATTTAGATTTCAAATCTGCAAAAATCTATTAAGTTAAAAATAAAAACCGCAGAAATCTCTGCGGTTTTTGTTATTGATAAATGAAAATCATTGTCTGTACAAGTTCTGGATGAAGGCTTTTGGCAACCGGGCAATTGTGGGCGGTTTCCTCAATAAAAGCTTTTTCCTCATCTGAATATTGTTTTGAAAAAACAAAATTACAAACAATCTCACCGATTCTTCTCGGCTCGGTTTTCATAATTTTCTGAAGCGTACAATAAGCTCCGTCAATATTGATTTTTTTATCTTTTCCTAAAATGGCAATGGTTGTTAATGCACATTCTGCCAAAGAAGTTGCACACAAATCGGTTGGAGAAAACTTCTCGCTTTTTCCGTGGTTGTCTGTTGGCGCATCACTTTCGATGATGGTTCCAGATTGTAAATGTTCTGCTGAACACCTTAACCCTCCTATGTATGTTATTTTTGATGTCATAATTTTAATTTAAAATGAAAGAGAGAGTATCTCTAAAAATGAAAAATATCTTTCGCTCTGTTATAAGAACTTTCGAAATTTAATAAATTCAATTTATGTTCCGCTTTTTCAACACTCATAAAATTGATTACTTGTTCTGTTGGCATATTTCCCACCAAATCATCTTTTGCCATCGGACAGCCGCCAATTCCTTTGATGGCAGAATCATATCTTCGGCAACCTTTATCATAAGCTGCTTTTAGTTTAGAATAAGAATCTTCGTAACGGTTATGAAAATGTGCTCCGAAATCTATTTCAGGATATTTTGACGGAATTTTTTCGAATAATAAAGCAATAGTTTCCGGCGTTGCTACTCCAGTTGTGTCGGAAAGCAGAATATTTTTAATTCCGATTTCGGAAAATCTTTTCGCCCAAAAGTCCACATCTTCCCATTTCCACATTTCACCATACGGGTTTCCAAATGCCATTGAAAAGTAAATATTCAGTTCCTTGCCTTCACTTTTTGTGAGTTCAACCATCTTTACAATATCATCAAAAGCTTCCTCCTGATTTTTATTGGTATTTCTATGCTGAAAAGTTTCAGAAATAGAAAACGGAAAACCCAAAATATCTACAGACTGATGCTTCAAAGCTTTTTCAGCACCTCTATAATTGGCAATAATTGCAGAAACCTTAGTATTAGACAAAGATTTATCGATATTTTCGGCAACCTCAGCAGAATCTGCCATTTGTGGAATTGCTTTAGGAGAGACAAAACTCAGGCAGTCAAGCACATCAAATCCAACTTCCATCAGTGAATTGATGTAATCTATTTTTTTATCGGTCGGGATAAACTCATCCCAACCCTGCATCGCATCTCTAGGGCATTCGGTAAGAAACATTGTACTTTTGATTTTCTCAAATATAATAAAACTAAACTATTTAGTTCTTGCTTTCAACAAAGCTAATATTAAATTGATTATCAATAATTTATTTCCGATTTAAAATTTCAATACAATACATTCAGCAACAAATAACCTATTCTGAGCCTCAAATTTGCTAACTTTGTTAAAATTTATGATATCAAAATGAGTACAATAGAATTCAACTCGATGTGGAGAGAAAAACTGCTGAACCGTTTTCTCAGCTATGTAAAAATATATTCAACAAGTGATGCTGAAAGCGAAACCACTCCTTCAACAGAAAGACAATGGAACATCGCCAATTACATTGTTGAAGAATTGAAAATAATAGGCTTGGAAAATGTTTCTATTGACGAGCACGGTTATATTATGGGCTACGTTCCCTCAAATTTAGAAAACGACAATCAGCCGACAATCGGGTTTATTTCTCATTACGATACGTCTCCGGATTTTAATGGTGAAAATGTAAAACCTCAGGTTTGGGAAAATTATGAAGGTCAGGATTTGATTTTAAATAAAGAAACAAATTTCACTTTATCGCCATCAAAATTTGAAAGTTTAAAAAGATATATCGGTTCTACTTTGATTACCACAGACGGAACAACACTTCTTGGAGCCGATGATAAAGCAGGTTGCGCTGAAATCGTAACCGCAGCAGAATACCTTATGGCGAATCCTGAGATCAAACACGGAAGAATTGCAGTAGGATTTACTCCCGATGAAGAAATTGGAAGAGGAGCACACAAATTTGATGTGGCAAAATTCGGAGCTGAATTTGCGTATACGATGGATGGCGGAGAAGTTGGTGAATTAGAATATGAAAATTTCAACGCAGCCGGAGCGGTCGTAAAAATCCACGGATTGAGCGTACACCCTGGTTATGCTTTCGGAAAAATGGTGAATGCAAGTCTTTTGGCAGCAGAATTTATTCAATCTTTACCAGCAAATGAAACTCCTTCAACGACAAAAGGTTTTGACGGGTTTTATCATTTAATGGATGTAACTTCTGATGTTTCAGAATGTAAGCTTCAATACATTATTCGTGATCATGACGAAGAGAAATTTGAGGCTAGAAAGAAATTCATGGAAGAAAAAGTAGCTGAATTTAATCAAAAACATGGCGAAAAAACCGCCGAAGTGGAGATTAAAGAACAATACCGTAACATGAAGCAGCAGTTTGAAGGTAAAATGCACATCGTAGATCTTGCTGCAAAAGCAATGAAAGAAGCGGGAATTGAGCCTAAAATAAAAGCGATCAGAGGAGGTACAGACGGAGCGCAATTATCTTATATGGGATTGCCTTGTCCGAATATTTTTGCCGGCGGGATCAACTTCCACGGACCTTATGAGTATGTTGCTTTGGAAAGTATGATGAAGGCAACTGAGGTGATTGTAAATATTGTGAAAGCGTAAAATTTATTTTTAAAAATATAAGTTGAAAGCCAGTTCGTTTGAGCTGGCTTCTTTTTTATTTAATTTAGCTGTTTGCTTTAGGCTGTTTTACTAAAATAAATATTTATCTCATATATTTGTGATAATTTAAAAACATCAATGCAATTCAGAAAAGATATTCAGGGAATTAGAGCACTTGCTTTCTTTTTAGTTTTTATTTTTCATTTAAATACTTCCTGGTTACCGGGCGGTTTTATTGGTGTAGACATTTTTTTTGTGATTTCTGGATTTTTGATGACTTCTATTATTGTTGATCAAAAAAACAGAAATACATTTTCCTATTATGATTTTTATCTAAAAAGGTTAAAAAGGATATTTCCAGCGTATGTAATTTTTATTTTCATCACTTTATTTTTTGGAGCATTTATTTATCTGAACCGAGATATCTGGACCTTACAAAAATCTGGAGGATCATCGATCTTGTTTGTTTCAAATCTTTTATTTGCTCGTGGAGATTCTTATTTTGGAGCACAATTAAGCGAAAATCCTTTCCTACACACTTGGTCTCTGGCCGTTGAAATGCAGTTTTATTTTATTCTCCCTTTGATTATAATACTTTCTCCTAAAAAGTATCTTTCAAAAATAATTCTGTTGATCATTATCGTTTCAACAATTTACAGCAGCACAATTATCTTTCTTGAAAATAATAAATCATCCGCCTACTTTTCTTTAGCTTTCAGAATTCCGGAATTTTTAATTGGTGGATTTTATGCTCTTGCATTTAAAGAAAAATTAAATTTCAATAAGATTTATAACAATCTTTTTGCAATAAGCAGTTTTACAATTCTCATTCTCTCTGCTTTTTTAATCAATGAAAACAGTTTTTTTCCAGGAGCAACCGCTTTAATACCTACTATCGCCGCTGCCAATCTATTGGTTATTGATGATAATATTATTTCTAATTTCTTTTCGAAAAAAATTGCTGTCTTTTTTGGTGAATTGTCTTATTCGCTTTATTTATGGCATTGGCCGATTATAGCTTTAATCAGATATTTTAATGATGATTATTTGTTGAGTTCTTATGAGATTATTTTCATTTGTTTCTCTACGTTTATCCTATCATGGTTATCGTATTATTTTATCGAAAATTACTTTAAGAAAAAAAGTAATTTGGTATTTATAAAATTTCTGATCGTAAGCTCAACATCTGTTGCTTTGCTTATCTTATTTTTACCTAAAATTTCTGATTTAAATAAAATCCCCGAAGCATATACCTCTCCAACATTTGGTTTAAGATCTCATAACCAAAAAAACATTGAAGTTTTCGGAGATAAAAGATCTAAGAACAATAAAATATTATTGATTGGAGACAGCCATGCTTTAACAATAAAACCATTTTTAGATAATATCGGAAAGAATAATGATTTTTCTTTCTCTACCATTACTTCAGACGGTTTTCCCGCTTTGGAAGGCATTTAAAAGGAAGAGATCGACCCTAATGGCCTCAATTTTTACATTGATTCTCAAAATCTCGTAAAACTTACCAAAGAAAGCATATCCAAAAATAAAATTATCATCATCAATGGTGTAACTTTTGTTGAGCCTCTGTCTATTTATCAATCTTTAGAAAAATTAGCGCAATCTTTACGACCAGATCAAAAGCTTATCGTCGTCAATACATTTCCTTCTCTAGACCATGATCCCGTGAAAATCAATAGAGATTTTATTAAAAAATCTGATAAAAAATACAAATTGATCTCTTATGAAAACAATAAATCTGCTTTAATAAAACTCGCCTCCAAATACCCAAATGTTTATTTTTACGACTTATCAAAAAGCAAAATATTCCAAAGCGCACCATTCTATAAAGACACATTAATGTACTATAATGCATCCCATCTGAATAGTTATGGAGCTATTTCTTTGGCGAAAGACCTAGAGAAAGATTTTATGCATTTTTTTGAACAAATAAAGTAAGATCAGATCTAAATTCCTTTGTTTTGTACAAAAAAACCACTACAAAATGCAGTGGCTTCACAATATTTAAAATTAAATTTTAATCGTTGTACTGGTTTCCTAAAAAAGCATCCCAACCTTGTGCTGTTAAAGCAACCAATTGGTTAGAGCCTCTTGCCACCATAAAGTTCCCTTCTTCTTTTTCAACCGCATGACCGATAATGGTAAAATCCGGGTGATTTTTTATCTTATCAAAATCCTCTGAAGCAATCGTGAATAATAATTCATAATCTTCACCGCCGCTTAACGCCGTCATTACAGGATTTAAATTCAATTCGTCAGCAGTTGTAATCGTTAAATTATCCATCGGAATTTTCTCTTCGTACAATCTGAAACCAACATTAGACTGGTCAGAAAGATGCAGGATCTCTGAAGCCAAACCGTCCGAAATATCGATCATTGCCGTAGGTTTGATATCCAATTGTTCCAAAACACCTTTCACATCAGTTCTTGCTTCAGGCTTTAACTGTCTCTCTAAAATATAGTCAAATCCTTCCATTTCAGGCTGCATATTGGGATCAGCTAAGAAAACAGCATGCTCTCTTTCCAAAATCTGAAGTCCCATATAAGCTCCTCCCAAATCTCCGGTTACCACCAATAAATCATTTGGTTTTGCACCGCTTCTTTTGACGATATTTTCTTCATTTTCAATTCCGATTGCAGTAATGCTCATCACTAAACCGGCATTTGAACTTGTTGTGTCTCCACCAATTAAGTCTACTTTATATCTTCCGCAAGCTGCCTGAATTCCTGCATATAATTCTTCCAAAGCTTCTACAGGAAAACGATTTGAAACAGCCAGAGAAACTAAAATTTGTGTAGGAGTAGCATTCATCGCTGCAATATCACTCAAATTCACAACAACAGCTTTGTAACCTAAATGTTTCAAAGGAACATATCCTAAATTGAAATGTACACCTTCCGCCAAAACATCGGTCGTTAAAACAACTCTCTTATTTCCGGGATTGATAACTGCGGCATCATCTCCTACGCCAAGCTCCGAAGATTCATTTCCTAATGGAAAATGCTCTGTTAAGTGTTTAATTAAACCGAATTCTCCAAGTTTTGAGATCGGTGTTAATTCTTGTTCTTTATCTTCAAACATAAATTCTATTATAAGTGATGTTTGATAAATGATAAATGATTTTGAATATTTCTTAGGCTATCAAACATCATTTATCTCTTATCATTTATTAGTTAAATGTTGCTGGGTCAATATTTTCCGGACGGAAAGGAAGTTTTTTAAAATCTTCTCTCGTCATCAATATCGTTTCAGCAGTTTTATATTTATTCATTGCTTCTACCACATCATCGGGTGGAGAAGTCATTTTTCTTAGCATCGTATCAATCCAAACACCGGTCGCTTCTGAGGTTGCGCAATGCGAACCATCCGGAAGATAAAACTTGTGAACAAAACGATAAATCGCAGCATCTTCTGCACATCCATCGATTTCAAGGCTTACAATTACCTTTTGATCAGCAAAAATTTCCTTGAAAAAAGAAAAACGCTCATGCATAATCACAGGGCCAATTCCCCATCGGCTCATTTGGGTAACACCCATTTTCTCTTTTTTCATAAAAGCCATTCTTGTTTGTGCACAATATTGCACGTAAGATGAATTGGCCAAATGTTTATTTGCGTCTAAGTCGCTCCAGCGAACTTCGAATGTATGGTAAAAAGTCATTTTTTAAAAGTTTAATTTGAACTTTATTTTACCACAAAAGATAAATTGTAATCTTAAAGCTTAAAATACGATTACATAAAGTTCACAACAGATGAAAATCTTAGATTTTCAAAAAACTAATGTGTTCTTTTTTACAAAATCAATTAAACTTAAAATAACTAATGTGTTAAAAAGCTTTTGCGACTTTTGTGGTTAGAAAAAATTCAAAAATTATAATCCTCAAAATTACTCAAATAAGATGGTTTATAAAAATTGTAGTTTTGTAAAAATAATCCGTTGCATAAAAGCTTGTGAATTTTCAAATAATAAAAATGATTTCACATTCCTTTTTTGTTCTTTTGACAAACTCAAAATAGCATTAAACTTTTGTGCC
This sequence comes from Chryseobacterium sp. BGARF1, assembly GCF_001677955.1. Taxonomy (GTDB): domain Bacteria; phylum Bacteroidota; class Bacteroidia; order Flavobacteriales; family Weeksellaceae; genus Chryseobacterium. Next base: position 33,803 of record NZ_LELA01000031.1, on the reverse strand, counting down.
TTTTGTGGTTAATAAAAAATTATGAAGCAAATTATCATTATCGGAGGCGGTGCAGCAGGTTTCTTCTGTGCAGCAAATCTTGACGAAAAGAAATATAAAGTTACCATTCTTGAGCAGAATTCAGATGTTTTACAAAAAGTAAAAATTTCGGGTGGTGGGCGTTGTAACGTAAGCCATGCTTGTTTTGACCCAAGAGAATTGGTTCAGTTTTATCCTCGTGGAAACAAGGAATTACTGAGCGTTTTTACCAAATTTCAGCCAGGAGACACCATGGATTGGTTTGAAAAACGAAATATTCCGTTGAAAATAGAAAAGGACAACAGAATTTTCCCGGAAAGCAATTCTTCTCAGACCATTATCAACATCTTTTTAAACGAAACGAAACAGAAAAATATTGAAGTGAAAACCAAAAGTTCGGTCAAAGAAATTCTAAAAAATGATGAAAAGTATTTGGTAAAAACCAGTTTGGGAGATTTTGAAGCTGATTTCGTCATTTATACAACGGGAAGTTCGCCAAAATCTTTAAAAATGATTGAAAATCTGGGACATAAAATCATTGATTTGGTTCCTTCTTTATTTACATTTAATATTAAAGATGACTTGCTGAAAGACCTTTTAGGAACAAGTTTTGAGATGGCAGAAACATCGATTCCGAAACTGAAAACGGAAGAAAGCGGACCGATGATGATTACCCATTGGGGACTTTCGGGGCCTGCAATTTTGAAAATTTCGGCTTGGGAAGCGATTAATTTGGCAAAAGTGAAATACAATTTTGAGATTGAGGTCAATTTTATTTCTAAAAATATCGATGATGCTGAAGAATTATTTCAGAATTTCAAACAGTCAAATCCGAAGAAATCTATCGGACAATCGAAAATATTTGAAGTAACCAACCGTTTTTGGCAGAGAATTCTGGAAGTTTCAAATATCAATTTAAATAAACAAGTTGCACAGATTTCAGGAAAAGAAATGCAGACAATCTTGGAAAATTTATGCAAAAAGAAATTTCAAGTTACAGGAAAATCAACATTTAAAGATGAGTTTGTAACCGCTGGAGGTGTAGATTTAAAGGAAATTAATTTTAAAAATATGTCTTCGAAAATTTTACCTAACTTTTACATCGCTGGAGAAGTACTGAATATTGATGCAGTAACCGGTGGATTTAATTTTCAAGCATGTTGGAGTGAAGCTTGGTTGATTGCTGAGGATTTGAATAATTTATAACACAAAAAAGCAATATGAAAAAAACATTAATCATTACTCTCTTTTTAAGCTTTGGGATCTTCTTTTCTCAAAATCACACTTCAGCACTTAACAAAACATTTGAACTTGAAAAAAAAGACAGTTTATATCAAGATGCTGATGAACTTCCAGTCTATCCGGGAGGAATAAATGCTTTTAGAAATAATTTTTCAAAAACCTTCAATAGCAGTAAAATTAATGCGAATGGTTTAGCAAAATCCGAAGCTCGATTTGTAATTTCAGAGGAAGGAATAATTACAGACATTGTAATAATAGGCGAAAATAAATCGATGAATAAGGAAATGGAGCGTAGTATAAAATCCATGTCAAAAACCAAATGGAAACCCGCCTTGCTCAACGGACAGCCAGTAAAATATTTGTTTAGATTGCCTATTGCAATGAATTTCCATAATTAACAATGTCTTTAAGCAGAAGAAACACCATATTTTTAAAAATTCCTCTCATCATAGGATTTGGGTATTTCTTTTGGTTGATGCTGAAAATCACTTTAGAGTATATTCCTTTAGACACCAACGTGAGCTTTTTGATGATTAAGCAAACGGAAGTAGTTGAAAGACCGGAATATCTTTACTTTTTCTACACTCACGTTTACACCAGCATTTTTGTTTTATTGACAGGTTTTTTAGCCATTTTAAGAAAAGATTTTCTATTGAAAAACTTTCACAGAAACACTGGGAAAATTTATATTTTTTTGATTCTACTATTCGCTGCACCTTCTGGAATTTACATGGGAATTTTTGCAAATGGTGGATCTTTATCAAAAATTTCTTTTGTCATTTTAGGTTGTCTTTGGTGGTTTACTACGTTTAAGGCTTATCAATTAGCCCGACAGAGAAAATTTAAAGAACACAAACAATGGATGTGGCGAAGTTTCGCACTTACAATTTCTGCCATCACTTTGAGAATGTGGAAGGTAATTATTGTATATTTATTCCACCCAAATCCGATGGATGTTTACCAAATCATTGCATGGTTGGGCTGGATTCCAAACATTTTATTAATTGAATATTTAATCACAAAAAAGCACATTTAATTTATATGAAAATTTTAAAATTTACTGTAATCACTCTCTTTACCATCAGCTTAATGAGCTGTAAAAAAGAAGCAACAACCGAAGAAAAACCTAAAGACAGTTTAACTGCAAAAAAAGATTCTGTGGTAATCCCAGAAGTTCATAAAGAATACTATGGAATTTATACCGGAGAATTTGCAGGCAAAGGAGAGCTTTATGATAATGAAACCAAAGAATATTACGAAGGAACAGATTATAAAAGGCTTTCCTTAAAAATCAACCGAATTACTCAGGATTCTGTGTACGGACAAAGTATTGTGAATGGAACTCAGCGCCCATTTCGTGGGGTTTTCAATGAAGGTTCTCAATCTTTTATTTTGGATGAGCCAGGAAATGATAAAACCGACGGAAGATTTGAAATTAAGCTAAAAAACGACAGCATCACCGGAAAATGGACCGCTTTTAATAAATCTGCCGTAAAAGCCCCATTAAAAAACTTAAAACTTATCAAAAAAGAGTTCGTTTACAATCCGAATTTTATGTTGGATGAAAATTCAGACCTGATTGATTGGGAAAACCCTAAAGATTTTAAAGAAAAATACACTGACGAAGAAACCGGAAAAACAGAAACTTACACAGCTTCAAAAAACAGGATTGCTTCTGATGCCGTTTTTAAAATCAATGCATCTAAACAAAAACTGACAGAAAAAGACTTGAAAAATCTAAGAAAACTCGATATGGAAATCATCAAGAATGCAGTTTTTGCAAGACACGGATATTCCTTTAAAAAACAAACGTACAGAAACTTCTTTGAGCAAACCGATTGGTACATCCCTGTTTCTAATAACGTTGACAGCGAACTTTCACCCATGGAAAAAGACAATGTGGCTTTGCTGAACCGTTTCATCAAGTATGCTGAAGATAAGTACGATTCTTTTGGAAGATAAATAATCATGAAAAAATATTTAGCTTTTCTACTGATTTTATTTTGCATAATCTCTATCGATGCTCAAAAAGATTCGATACAATATCCTGATGTAAAAGCAGGCTCTGATTATGGAAAAATATCTTCAGACAAAATTCCGGAATTTCCAGGAGGGCACGCTGCATTTATGAAACAAATTATCAATAATTTCAACACTTCCCGATTAGCAAAGCAGAACATTGCAAAAGCAAGAGCAATTGCCGTTTTTGATATTGATAAAGAAGGAAATATGATTAATTTGAGAATGGAATCTTATGACCATGAAGCCGTAAAAACAGAGTTTCTAAATGCACTCAACAAAATAAAAACAAAGTGGGTTCCCGGCGAACAAAATGGCAAGAAAGTAAAAATGCGTATGCGACAACCTCTTCAGTTCAATTTAGACTAATGGTCTTCATTTTTTGATTTGAATTTTGTGAAAATATATAAAATTACGCAACCAACTCCATAACACAAAATATCAATCCACGAGAAAGAATTTCCGATAACAATATACATCAGGCTTCCCGGTTGGAAGCCTAATTTGGCTGCTACATGGAAAAATTGAGCAAACTCAACCAGACACGAAAAAAGAAAAATCCCGATGATTAATTTTGTTTGGTTGATGATGACAAAGCTTTTCACAAAAGTATACAGCAGCATCACCACAATCACATCTCCCAGGTAAGCTCTGATAAAGAAATTATCTTTTAAAATAGTTGCAATTAAAACCTCAACAAGAAAAATAAGGATGGTTAAAAGGAAATATTTCGGGCTAAATTTAAATTTCATCATGATTAATTTGGGCTAAGGCTTTATAAAAAAAGAGCAGACTAAAAGCCTGCCCAATATCTCAATTTAATTTTAAAAATAAAATTATTTTTTCACTTTTATTGTACAGCCTATCGCTACTGTTTTGGCGTTTGCAACTGGTTTTCCGCTCAATAAAGCATCCATTGCATCTTCTACATATCGTTCTGAAACGTCGTTCGGGTCATCATAATTATTATCGATGGCTCCAATATATTTTACGATATTTTTTGCACCTTCTTTCTGAAGAATAAAAACATGTGGCGTTTTTGTGGCACCATATTGAGGATAAACTTTTTGGCCTTCATCCACTAAATACGGAAACGTAAAGCCTTTTTCTTTGGCTCTGGTAATCATCTGTTGAAAACCGTCTTCCGGCTGCACATTCGGGTCATTTGGGTTAATCGCAATCACGGGATAACCGGCTTCTTTATATTTTTTATCAAGCGCAACGATTCTGTCTTCATATTTTTTTGCGTACGGACAATGATTACAGGTAAAAACTACGATGAAACCTTTTGCCATTTTAAAATCGCTCAACGACACCATTTTCCCGTCGATATTTTTAAGCTTAAAATCGGCAGCTGTATCACCCACTTCATAGCCTTTTGAAGAACTTACTTTTTGCTTTGGTTCTTCATTGTTTTTATTGAATGTTGTAAAGTTTAGTAAGCTTAGGCCTATTATCGCTGCAGCAACTAATGTTTTAATATTTTTCATGTTTATAGATTTTTTGTGATTAAGTTTTCCAGTTCAGTTTTTGTCATTTCCCCGTCATTAAAATGTACTTTTTCTGAGTTTTTATAAATAATGGTTACCGGAATATTTCCGTCCCAGTTTTTTTCAAATCGGGGAATCCAGGTATTCATTCGTTTAATGTCATCAAGGAGAATAACTTCTGCGGTAAGTTTCTTGTTTTTAATAAATTGAACAACACGGTCTTTGTCTTTCGGACGGTCTAAAGACACCAAAAGCATTTTAAATTTAGGATTGTCTTTATATTTCTCATTAACCTCCATAAAATCCGGAAGTTCTTTTACACAAGGAGCACAAGTGGTAGACCAGAAATTAAGAACCAGCAGAACCTCTTTTTCTTCCTGAATTTTCTTTTCAAGCACTTCATATTTAATCATCGGAACGTCATTTACAATAATTTGCTCCTGTGAAAAACAAAAAGACATACTGAAAATCAGTGCAGTTAAACTCAAAATTTTCTTCATAATCAAAATTAACGAATGAATTTGTAAACCAATAAATCAGACTTGTTAAATTTTGTTAATTAAATACCATTTAGTTTGAGAGTCTTATTTTTGCTAAAATTAAACGATGAGAAAAATAATTATAATATCCGCATTACTATTTGGCTATTTCACACAAGCTCAAGAAATTGCAGGAACCACCGAGCTGCAGGAATTAGATTTGAAAAAAAACAGATCTGAAATTTTTAATGATGTTGAAAAACCTGCTGAATTTTCAGAAGGCATTAACGCGTTCAGACGAAAGCTACTTAAGAAATTAAAAGTTAAAAATGTAATAAGCAAGAGCATTGAAAAATGCGAACTCATGTTTGTCATTGAAAGAGATGGTACTCTTACAGGAATTACGGCAAGTGGAACTAATGAAAGTTTTAATAACGAAGCTATTCGAGCGGTTTCTAAAATTAAAGGTAAATGGTCTCCCGCTACAATTAACGGACAAAAAGTAAGGTACCGTTTTAAGGTCCCGCTTACCTTAAACTTCAATTAATTTTGATACCCATTTAATATACTTATCTTTGACGATAATACTCAAAACTATTATTAAATTTAAATGAAAAAAGCGTTTTTTTTGATGGTTCTTGGTTTTTCCTCTCTTGTTTTTGCACAAAATACAGAAGAAAAAAAAACTGTTCAGACTACCATTGCTGATGTTTCTGGTTTGCCAGATTATGAAGTTATTAAAAATAGATTAGACCTTAAACAGGTCGTTACAAAAGCAGATACCATCCCTGAATTTCCGGGAGGAATGGATGCTTTTAAAAGAAAATACTTCGAGAACATTGAAACTTTAGACCTTAAGAAAAACGAAAAATTAGATACAAGACTCTACTTTATTGTTGAAAAAAACGGATATGTACGAAACATTACTGCCGTTTCAAAAAACAAAAAACATGCAGAAGCTGCAGAACAAGGATTGAGAAAGATCTTTGTCCGTTGGAAACCTGCAAAATTGAACGGTGAAGCGACACGCTATATATTCTTTTTTCCTTTGGTGAGTAAAAAGTTTAATTAAAGATAATTTTATTTTTTTTAATTTCAATCGGTGTCAGAAATTGACATCGATTTTTTTATTTTTGAAGAAATTTAACGATGAAAAATCTTACTTTAGTTATCATAATGATCTTTAATGGGATTGTTTTTGGACAGAATATTCCAATCCCTTCCGCAACGCCATCAATGCCGAAAGCAATAGAGATTGTTGATGTAGCTACAGTATGTCCTGATTATCCCAATCATGAAGCCTATTTTCCTAATGGCACAGAAGCTTTCACCAAGAAGATTGAGGATGCTATCATATTAGACTCAGTAAAAATCAAAAAGAATGAAAATATTCTTAAAGCAATCCTGAATTTTACCGTAGAAAGGGATGGAAATATTGCAGAAACTCAGGTTATAGGATCAAACAAAAGCTTTAATCATTCTGTAGAAAAAGCCATAAAACGCATCAAAGGTAAATGGATTCCCGCAAAACATAATGGAAATTTTGTAAGAACTAAACTTCAAATTCCTATTACTATAAATTTCAAATAATTATTTGATAAAAAGGCAAAAATTATTTTCCAATCATCTTTTTAATCGAATTCAGCTTCATTAAAGCTTCAATTGGCGTTAAAGTATTGATGTCAATTTTCGTAAGTTCTTCTCTGATATTTTCTAAAACAGGATCATCTAACTGAAAGAAAGAAAGCTGCATATGCTCATCAGTTACTTTTTTAATACTTTCAGAAGAACCGCTTTGAGAACGGCTTGCTTCCAGAGTTTTTAGAATCTCATTGGCTCTGTTGACCACTTTTGCAGGCATCCCTGCTAACTTTGCCACGTGAATACCAAAACTATGCTCACTTCCGCCAGGAACTAATTTTCTCAGGAAAATGATATTCCCTTTATTCTCCTGAATAGAAACATGGAAGTTTTTCACACGCTCAAAATTCACGGTCATTTCATTCAGCTCGTGATAATGCGTTGCAAACAATGTTTTAGCCTGAGTCGGATGTTGATGAAGATATTCCGCGATCGCCCAAGCGATAGAAACCCCATCGTACGTTGATGTACCACGACCGATTTCGTCTAATAAGATCAAGCTTCTTTCAGAAATATTATTCAGAATATTCGCTGCTTCATTCATCTCCACCATAAAAGTAGATTCACCAGCCGAAATATTGTCGCTCGCCCCTACTCTGGTAAAAATTTTATCTAAAAGCCCAATCTCTGCATGCTTAGCAGGAACAAAACTACCGATCTGTGCCATTAAACAAACAATTGCAGTCTGTCGCAAAATTGCCGATTTACCTGCCATGTTGGGTCCGGTAACCATAATGATCTGTTGAGAATCTTTATCTAAAAAGATGTCGTTTGGAATATATTTTTCACCTAAAGGAAGTGCATTTTCGATAATAGGATGTCTCGCCTCTTTTAAATCGATACCAAAACCATCATTCAAAACAGGTTTTGTGTAACTTTCAGAAACTGCCAGTTCAGAGAAACCTACTGCAACATCAAGTTGTGCAATAATGTTTGAGTTTTCCTGAATTCTGTCGATGTAGATCATCGTGTCTGAACAGACTTTTCGGTACAGTTGATTTTCAAGAACGCTGATCTTTTCTTCAGCACCTAAGATCTGGCTTTCGTATTCTTTCAGTTCTTCAGTAATGTATCTTTCCGCATTTACAAGCGTTTGTTTTCTGATCCAATCACCTGGAACTTTATCTTTATGTGTATTTCTTACTTCAATAAAATACCCGAAAACATTATTAAAATCAATTTTCAGACTGGTAATGCCAGTACGTTCTACTTCACGCTGACACATTTCATCAAGAAAACCACGGCCTTTATTTTGCAGACCTCTCAAATGATCAAGCTCTTCAGAAATATTTTGTTTGATGACATTTCCTTTCGCAAGATTGACCGGAAGCTCTTCATTCAAATGATTTTCAAGCAATTCGATCAATTCGTCTAATGAATTTAATGGTTCCAGCCAAGCTAAAATATCAGCATGAGGATGAAGTAATCCTTTAATTTTCTGAATATTGATCAAACTTTGACGCAGATAACCCAATTCTTTAGGTGAAATTTTTTCTGCTGCCAGTTTTCCCATTAATCGGTCTAAATCTGAAATAGCACGCAATAATTGGGAAATTTCATATTTTAATTGATCGTTTTCGTTTAAAAAATCAATCAGAGAAAGTCGCCTTCCAATTTCTTCGACAGATTTTAAAGGAAGAATAATTCTTCTTCTCAGTAATCTTCCGCCCATTGGTGTGGAAGTTTTATCAATAATATCCAAAAGAGATTTTCCTTTCGGGTTGCTTGGATAAACGATCTCGAGATTTCTCAGCGTAAAATGGTCCATCATCAGATAATCTTCCTGCGGAATAATCTGAATTTTGGTGATGTGCGCCAATAATTTATGATGCGTATCTTCAACGAGATAAGCGAAAATAGCTCCTGCTGCAGTAATTGACAGGGGAAGCCCCTCTACTCCAAAACCTTTTAACGAATTGGTTTTAAACTGATTTGTTAATTTTTCGTAGGCAAAATTATACTGATACGCCCAATCTTCCAATTTAAAAACATTCCTGTTTTTCAGCTGATCCGGGATCTGTACACTTCGCTGATAAATAATTTCACTCGGATCGAATGTATTGATGATGTGTAAGATTTTATCTAAATTCCCTTCACTCACCAAAAACTCTCCGGTGGAAACATCAACCAAAGCAATTCCGTATTTTTCTTTTTCCTTGTGAAGCGAAAGCAGAAAATTATTCTTTTTTGAACTAAGAACCTGATCGTTGAACGTAACTCCGGGTGTCACCAATTCCGTTACGCCACGTTTTACAATTCCTTTGACGGTTTTTGGATCTTCCAATTGGTCGCAAATCGCCACACGAATTCCCGCTCTTACCAATTTTGGCAAATAAGAATCTACCGAATGGTGCGGAAAGCCAGCCAATTCGATATGACCTTCTCCGTTGGCTCTTTTCGTAAGAACAATACCCAAAATCTGAGATGTTCGAACGGCATCCTGCCCAAAAGTTTCGTAGAAATCTCCCACTCTGAAAAGTAAAAGTGCATCAGGATATCTCGCCTTGATGGTATTGTACTGCGTCATTAACGGGGTTTCTTTCTTCGTCGCCTTTGCCATTGAGATCGTTCTTAAAATTGGGTTGGTAAAAGTATGAAATAAAAAAGAAGGAGGGAAATGTTGATTTTAGATCTCCCACAGATTCCGCAGATTTTCACGGATGATTGAGGAAAAATTGCCACGAATGCACGAATTAGTTTATGATTATTTTTCTTAGATGATGTTTAAAACAATTTTATGTGTAAAAAATTCGTGCATTTGTGACGTAATAATCTGTGCGAATTTGTGAAATCCGCGGGAAAATCAAATTTTAATACTTTTCAAATGTTTCTCCAAAGCTTCCGTCGCTTTTTCATACGCCCATTTTTGCTTGAAATTCACCCAATTTGCTTTAAAAAGTTTTCGCATTAGTTTATCAGTATATCTCATGATAAAAACATGGTATATCATATTAGCAAAAACTTTAGGTTTATTAGGTAAAGCTCTTAACGACATCGAAAAACCAGGCTCCAAATACCTGTTAAAATGCCAAAAAGCTCCGGGAATGAAAAGTGCATCGCCATGTTCCATAAAAATTTCAATGCCTTTTGCATATTTCAAAGCAGGAAATTTTTCATAATCCGGATTTTCATAATCAATATCGTAAACCGTGTGAACCGACAGCGGAACTTTATATAAAAACTTCGACTGTTTCTGGTCAAACAAAAGAATTCTCTTCTTTCCTTCAAAATGAAAGTGCATAAAATCTCCCAAGTCAACGTCATAATGCATTAAAACATGCGCATCACTTCCGCCAAAAAATAACGTAGGAAGCCTTTTGAAAAATTTAATTCCTAAATCTGGATACGTGAAGTTTTTGAGAAGCTCGGGAAGACGGTCGGTAATAATATAAAAGAAAATACGAAGGTCGGATGGTTTAGATTTTATTGTATTAATATAATCTTTCATTTTCATCTTTGTGACAGGCGCATCAGAACTTTTCTTAGAATCCGCTGGTTTGTTATTATACAACGGAACTTCCTGTTCACCAGCTTTTTCTTTAATGAAATCAAAATTCCATTTATCGAAAGCTTCCCAACGGCTCGCATAATTTTTTATGAGGAGCAGTTTCTGTTTTTTGAAATAATTTTGCTGAAAATCTTCCTTCGTTATATCGTTTACAACATCTACGTTTTCGAGAATCATGAGTTTGTGAATTTAATGCGAAATAAAAATAGTATTTTTTTGAAATTTATAAAAATTTTGATTTTAATTCCCACAAATTACTCAGATTTGCACAGATTTAAGCATAAACTTATTTTTAATCTGTTGCTCATTATTGTAAAACGCAATGAAGGCAAAGATTTTATTGAAAAAAAATTTTTATAAGATAATCAAAGGAGTTCTACTTAGCAAAAAGTATAATCTTTCAACTAAGTTTTTTTCGTATTAATAAAATCTGCGACATCGGCTTGATCAGCGAGAAACATTTAAGCTCATCTAATTGAACTTAAATTAAAATTTTCGCAAAAAAGAATAAACCGAATATTTTATCTTTGTAGAAGACATACAACCCATGAGAGTTTACAATACTAAACATTTCCTGAAAATATTGGTCAGCTTACACAAAAGCGACACCATGAAAATCCTTTTCCCAACAATGATTTTGATGGCTGTTTACTCTTACGGAATCCAGTATTTGGAAGTTGAGTATCTGCATTTAACCGCAAAATCTAAAGTGAGCAATGTAGGATTGATTCATTCATTATTAGGATTTGTTTTATCTTTATTATTGGTTTTCAGAACAAATACAGCTTATGACCGATGGTGGGAAGGAAGAAAACTGTGGGGAAAACTGGTAAATGACACTAGAAATTTCGCCGTAAAGATCAATACGATTCTTTCAGACGACAGAGATTCTGCAAATCAGATTGCAAGATATTTAAAATACTATCCGCATTTTTTAGCAAAACATCTTTCTCAGGAATCTACAAGATTGGCTTTAGATGAAGATTATTCTGAAATTGAAAAATCGTTAAGAAATCACGGACCTACGGATTTGGTGATTCTTTTGACTCACAAATTGCATCAATTAAAAAAAGAAGGAAAAATATCTGATGTAGAAATGCTGTATTTAGACACTCAAATTTCAGGTTTTCTTGATGTTTGTGGAGGTTGTGAAAGAATTAAAAACACACCGATCCCTTATTCATATTCTTCATTTATAAAAAAATTCATCATTTTATATGTTTTGGCGTTACCGATTGCTTATGTGATCAATCTTGGATACTTCATGATTCCATTGACGGTTTTTGTGTATTATGTATTGATGAGTCTGGAATTAATTGCTGAGGAAATTGAAGATCCTTTCAATAATGATGAAAATGATATTCCGATGGAAACAATAGCTCAAAATATTGAGAGAAATGTGCATCAAATCATGGGTGCAAAAAAATAAAAAATAATGAATCGTTTTTAAATCCGTTCATTAAGAAGAATTCGTAAATTGTAATAAGAAATAAAAATTATTTTGGTAAATAAATTAAAACTGGAAGAGCTCAACAGAATTGATGTAGAAACTTTTAAAAAAGTTGAGAAAATTCCTTTGGTGGTCGTTTTAGATAATATAAGAAGCATGCACAATGTGGGCGCAACTTTTAGAACGGCAGATGCTTTTTTAGTTCAGAAAATTATTCTGTGTGGAATTACTCCACAACCGCCACATCGTGAAATTCACAAAGCAGCTTTAGGCGCAACAGAAAGTGTAGACTGGAGTTATGAAAGTGACATTAACGCAACTATCAATGATTTAAAAAGCCAAGGTTTTGAAGTTGTAGGTATCGAGCAAACGACAAACAGTACAATGATTACTGATTTTAAAATTGACAATACTAAAAAGTATGCGGTAATTTTAGGTAATGAAGTAGAAGGAATCAGCGATGAAGCTTTGCAGAATATTGATTCTTTTATTGAAATTCCGCAGCTCGGAACAAAGCATTCTTTAAATGTAAGTGTATGTGGTGGGATCGTGATGTGGGAGTTTGCAAAAGCCCTAAAATAAAAAAACTGCGTCTGTCAAAAGACAGTGCAGTTTGAAATAAATCTAATAAAAAGTAAAAATGAAAGGCGACAAAGATACTTTATTTTTCTTTACGAACAAATTTTTGAATCCGTTTTTTTACTTTTTTGAAAAATAACTTAACTTTTAGAGAAAGGTTTCGTTTAAAATTTTATAAATTAGCACCATGTTTATCAAGGACTATATCTCAAAAGATTTTCCGTGTTTTCATCTGACTGACTCTATCGAATCAGCTAGAGAAACCTTAGAAGCATTTGGATATTCGCATATTTTCATTAAAAAATCTCACCACTTTTTCGGAGCTATTGCCAAAGACTTCCTTTATGAGGAAGAAGGCACTTTGAAAAATCTGGAACATCAAATCGAGCGGTTTGCGATTTTGGAAGACAATAATATCATGGACAGCATTCGATTGTTTTATACATTCAATGCCAATGTGATTCCTGTGATCAACAAAAACGAAAAATATTTGGGATACATCTGTTGTGATGATGTTTTTCAAACCTTTTCAAAATACCCTCTGTTTTCGGAAACCGGTGCTATTCTTACGATAGAAACTCCGGCAAGAAAATATTCAATGACAGAAATTGCAAATATCGTCGAGAGCAACAACTCTAAATTTTACGGCGGATTTATCAGTTTCATGTCGGATGAAGTAATTCACATTACGATCAAGATCAGTAACGAAAATTTAACTTCAATTGATGCAACATTTGACCGTTATGATTACAGAATTGTAGAAAAATATTATTCTGATGAGAAAACAGATCTTTTCAAAGACCGTTTAGGTTTTTTACAAAAATTTATCGAAATATAATATGAAGGCAGCCATATATTCTCAGAAAAAAGATCTTGATACTTTTTTATATTTAAGCAAATTTATTTCTGAACTAGAAAGCAGAGGTGTAAGATCTGTTTTGTTTGACGAAATGGCTGAAGCGCTTCAGTTTTCTAAAATTTTTGAAACTTTTGGCAACAAACAGGATTTAATTGATCATCAAGTTGATCTTTTTTTCACTTTTGGTGGCGACGGAACCATTGTAAACTCTTTAACCTTTATTGAGGATCTAGAGATCCCTGTTGTAGGAGTGAACACCGGAAGACTCGGATTTTTGGCAAGTTTCACCAAAGAAGAAGCCTTCAAAGAACTCGATTCTATTTTAAAAGGTGATGTAAAAACCAGCCGAAGATCTGTGATAGAAGTTGTTTCACCCAGATCTGACGAGTTTTTTCCGTATGCTTTAAATGATGTAACGGTTTCCAGAAAAGAGACCACATCAATGGTAACGGTAGATTCTTATATTAATGATGAATTTCTGAATGTTTTTTGGGGCGATGGCGTAATTGTTTCTACACCGACAGGTTCTACAGCTTATTCATTAAGTTGTGGCGGGCCGATCATCTCACCTAACAACGAAAATTTTGTCATTACACCGATTGCTCCACACAATTTAAATGTAAGACCTTTGGTTGTTAATGATAAAGTAGAAATTAAATTTAAAGTGGAAAGCAGAGTTCCGCAATATTCTCTTTCATTAGATTCAAGATTAATTCATATCGAAACCGATAAAGAAATCATAATTAAAAAGGCAAGTTTCCAGTTATTATTGGTGCAGCCCAACAATTTAAGCTTTTACGAAACCATCCGTCAGAAGCTACTTTGGGGACGAGATAAAAGAAATTAGTAATTTCTTAAAATTGATTACCTTTACAAGAATTTTCAAAAAATATCCTAATATTATAATAAAGTAAACATGAGTAGAATTTTCCCGGCAGGAGTTGCCACAGGTCAGTTAGTTACAGATATTTTTCAATATGCTAAAGAAAACAAATTTGCATTACCTGCAGTAAACGTGGTTGGATCTAGCAACGTAAACGCAGTAATGGAAACTGCAGCAAAATTAAACTCACCTGTAATCATTCAGTTTTCTAACGGTGGGGCATCTTTCAACGCTGGAAAAGGATTGAGCAATGACGCTCAGAGATCAGCTATTTTAGGTGGTATCGCAGGAGCTAAACATATTCATACCCTTGCTGAAGCTTATGGAGCAACAGTAATTTTACATACAGATCACGCCGCAAAAAAATTGTTGCCTTGGATTGACGGTTTGATGGATGCTAACGAAGAATTCTTCAAGCAAACAGGAAAGTCTCTTTACTCTTCTCACATGCTTGATCTTTCTGAAGAATCTTTAGAAGAGAACTTAGAAATCTCTGCTAAATATTTCGAAAGAATGGCAAAAATGAAGATGACTTTAGAAGTTGAGATCGGGGTTACAGGAGGTGAAGAAGACGGTGTAGACAATTCTAGTGTAGACAATTCTTTATTGTACACACAACCTGAAGACATCGCTTACACTTACGAAAAATTGAAAGCAGTTTCTGATAACTTTACCATTGCAGCAGCATTCGGAAATGTACACGGAGTTTACAAGCCAGGAAACGTAGTTCTTACTCCAAAAATCTTAGATAACTCTCAGAAATTTGTTCAGGAAAAATTCGGAACTGCAGAGAAGCCAATTAATTTTGTATTCCACGGTGGTTCAGGTTCTTCTTTAGAAGAAATCAGAGAAGCTATTGATTACGGGGTAATTAAGATGAATATTGATACCGATCTTCAGTTTGCTTACACAGAAGGAATCAGAGATTATATGGTAGAAAATGTAGAATATCTAAAAACTCAAATCGGAAATCCTGAAGGAGAAGAAAAGCCTAACAAAAAATACTATGATCCAAGAGGGTGGATCAGAAAAGGAGAAGAAACTTTCTCTAAAAGATTGGTTAGAGCTTTTGAAGATTTAAATAACGTAAATACGCTTAAATAAATTATAATTGATAAAAGATGAGCGATAAGTGATTTTAAAACGCTTTCCTCTTCTTTTATCATTTATCATACATCAATTATATAGTTATGGCATTCGACTGGTTTAAAAGAAAAGCACAAAATATTACTACTTCTACAGATGATAAAAAAGATGTACCAAAAGGTCTTTGGCATCAGACTCCATCAGGAAAAGTGGTAGAACACGATGAACTCAAGAAAAACAATTATGTTTCTCCTGAAGACGATTTTCATGTAAGAATAGGAAGTGCAGAGTTTTTTGACATCCTTTTTGACGAAGGAAAATTCACTGAGCTAGATGCTAATGTGGAAAGTATAGACATGCTTAGCTTTAAAGATACCAAGTCTTACACCGACCGTCTGAAAGAAGTAAAAGCAAAGACAAAACTGACTGATTCCATAAGAAACGCAGTAGGAACCGTAAACGGAACTGAAATGGTAGTTTCTTGTATGGATTTTGCTTTCATTGGAGGATCTTTGGGTTCTGTGATGGGTGAAAAAATCAGAAGAGCAATTGATTACTGTATTGAAAAAAGACTTCCTTACATGATTATTTGCCAGTCTGGTGGAGCGAGAATGCAGGAAGCAACGTATTCTTTGATGCAGTTGGCTAAAGTACAATCTAAGTTGGCTCAGCTTTCAGAAGCTGGACTTTTATACATCGCTTATCTTTGTGACCCTACTTTCGGAGGAATTACCGCATCTTTTGCAATGACCGCAGACATCATCATGGCTGAACCAAGAGCTTTAATCGGATTTGCAGGACCTAGAGTTATCCGTGAAACCATCGGTAGAGATTTACCAGAAGGCTTTCAGACTTCAGAATTTTTGCAGGAAAAAGGTTTCGTAGATTTCATTGTAAAAAGAACTGAAATTAAAGAAGTGGTTTCTAAAACAGTAAACTTATTAGCCGTAAAAGCTTAAGATTTAAACTAAAAAAAACATATCATCTCTCTCAATTTGGGAGAGATTTTTATTTAAATAATGGCAATAATTTATTTTTAAAAGCTATACTGCTTGATCTCAAAGCCAAAAGCAATAAGCTAACTGCCAACAGCCAAATTATGAGGACATTTAAAGTCGTTTTAACTACCATTACATCAATGAGTTTAAAGAAAATATTTAAACTCTTATCTGCTGTTTTACCACACCCTCTTTTTTCGATTTTAAGTTTTTATGCCACCATAAAAGCCTTTTCTATCGCACAGAAACTTTATCCTAAAACGGCATCCAAAAACGGTGAAGGAAACGCTTTCAGACATTCACTTTGGTGTTGCCTGATTATGATGTATTGCAGCAAAGTGTCTTCTCCCGAAAAAGCATTAGACTTCTGCAAAAAAATTACAGATCTGCACGAAGAATTATTTCCAAACGAGCCTTTGGAAACCAAAATGGATCTTCACAATAACAAAATAGGAATGGATTATTTCATGGAACTTCTTCCCGGAATTCACCGTCAGTTTTTTGAGAAAAGCTTTTTTATTAAAGAATTACAAAAGAAAACCGCCAATGCCAAGATTTTGAAAAGCCTGGATGATAATTTTGAAGGAGAATTGGTGTATCTGGATGAAAAATAATTCTCTTTTTTTTCCTTATTATCAGAATTTGTCATTCCGTAGGAATCTCAGTAATGCTATTGAAACTCTGTTTAGATTCCTGCGAAATGACAAACTTTATTTTAATCCAATCTTGATTTTTTAGACTTTTGCAGTTTAAAGTATTTTTAACTAAGTTTAAACAATTAATTTAATCTAAATGGTTCTCAGCAGAATTTGGTCGGCTTTCATCATCATTGCCATTACTATTGCAAGTATAAAATACATTTCGTCAAGCCACTACAAAACCATTTTCAATGATATGGTTGTAGGAAAAGGCGGCGATACCGTACAGATTGCTACCCAAAATATCACTACACTTTCTCCTATCGTAAGAGACAGCCTGATGAAAAAACCTGATTTTGCAAACAGCAGAATTCATTATAAAACAGATTCTTTAAAACAGAATGTTCAGGTTTATCGAATTCAGGAAGCAGACGGTGTCATTGGAACTTCGGAAACCGCCGTTAAAATATGTATTGGATTGATTGGAATTATGACCCTCTTCATGGGATTCATGAGTATCGCAGAAAAAGCTGGCGGAATCAATCTTTTAAGCCGATTAATACAGCCGTTTTTCTCAAAATTATTTCCTGAAATTCCTAAAAACCATCCAGCTTTCGGTCATATGCTGATGAATTTTAGCGCCAATCTTTTAGGCTTAGATAATGCTGCCACTCCATTTGGTCTAAAAGCGATGGAAAGTTTACAGACTTTAAACCCGAATAAAGATACAGCAAGTAATTCACAAATTATGTTTCTCTGCCTTCACGCAGGCGGAATGACATTGATTCCTGTTTCTATTATTGCGATCAGGGCTTCGATGGGTTCAAAAACACCGACTGATATTTTTCTTCCGTGTATGATTGCAACATTTGCAGCGACTTTAGCAGCAATGATTATTGTTTCAGCTTATCAAAAAATTAATCTATTAAAACCGGTTGTTCTTGCCTATGTCGGAGGAATTTCAGCATTAATTGCGCTTTTGGTTGTCTATTTAGTTCAATTGAGTAAGAACGAACTGGATGATTTCAGCAAAATTTTAAGTAATGGCTTGATCTTATTCATTTTTATTGCGATTGTTCTCGGTGCAGTTTATAAAAAAATTAATGTTTTCGATGCTTTTATTGAAGGCGCAAAAGAAGGTTTTTGGACCTGTGTAAAGATTATTCCGTATTTAGTAGGAATGCTGATTGCGATATCCCTATTAAGAACTTCAGGAGTTTTTGACGTCATTATTGATGGAATGAAATGGGTTGCCAATATTGCGAATTTAGACGCCAGATTTGTCGATGGTCTTCCAACGGCTTTAATCAAACCTTTATCCGGTTCAGGAGCAAGAGGAATGATGGTTGACACGATGGCGACTTTTGGCGCAGATAGTTTTCAAGGGAAGTTGGCAGCAGTTCTTCAGGGAAGCTCAGATACGACGTTTTACGTTATTGCAGTTTATTTTGGAGCAGTAGCTGTAAAGAACACGAGATACACTATAGTTGCCATGCTTTTGGCTGATTTGGTGGGCGTAATTACAGCAATTGGATTGGCGTATTTGTTTTTTGCTTAGAATACTTAGTTGAAATTCTCCTTTATCTAGTCGTCAATTAATAATTTGTTTTTCAGATATTTGTAATAAAAAGATAGAGGTCACCGACATTCATGTCGGCGACCTCATTAAATACAATCTTAAAGTATGAAAAAAGACCTTACAAATTCCGTAGTAGAGAGACGCAATATTCTTAATAATAATATTGCGATGCCTGAATTATATAAAGCTATTGGATACAAAGGCTTAAAATTTGAGTCAAAATTTAGGTTTACAAAAAATCAACTGGAATATTTCTATGAAATAGATTCTCGTACAATAGAAAGACTGTTAGTTGCACATGAAGATGAATTTTCGAAAAGTGGTTATGAAGTATTGACAGGAGAAAGACTGAGAGATTTTAAAAAGCTTATTCAAGAAGAAGATTCCAATCTTTACAATAACATTAATACTGTACCTTCATTAGGCGTATTTACTTTCAAAGCACTATTAAATGTGGGAATGCTACTTACAGGATCTGAAAGAGCAAAACAAGTACGCTCCCAAATTTTAGATATTATAATAGATGTGTTAAATCATAAAGCAGGAGGACACACTAAGTTTATCAACCAAAGAGAGGAAGCTTATATACCAGCTGCTTTAGATGAGTTTATTTTTCGTCAAAAATTTACAGATGCAATAGATCATTTCATTGAAAAAAATGATTTTAAATATGCTCAATTAACAGATAAAGTTTATAAAAGTATATTTAAAGAAGATGCTAACGAATATAAAAAAATTCTAAAGTTAAAAGCGAATGAAAGTATACGCTCTACTTTTTACACCGAAATTCTAAGAGTAGTCTCTGATTACGAAAATGCATTTGCCAAAGAATTAGAAAGAGAATCTAAAAAAAAGGAAAGGAAATTAACATTATCCGAAGCGCATCATTTATTTAATGATTTTGCAGTAAGAGCAGAAGATATGATGGAAGCATCAATAGAAGATGCCAGAAGCAAAATGGCAAGTAGAGATCTTGTATTTAGGGACGCTCTTCACGAAAAATTAGAAAATTATATTACAGAAATATCATTAAATGATTTTAATAATTTTTTAGGAGAGCAGAGTATGACATTAGAAAAGAGATTAGAACAAAACAAAGATGTGTTTAAAAGACTAAAAAATCGCTAATGACACTCATATATATTAGAAAAATTGGAGAAATTATCTCTGTTCACGATGAAGTATTACGATTATCAGGAGGACTTCAAGGCACAAAAAATATTGAAATTTTAGAAAGTGTCATTGCTCAAATACAAAATGACTTGTATTATCCTGAGCTAGAACATAAGCTAACACACCTTGTATTCTCTGTAAATAAATTTCATGCTTTTCAAGATGGGAACAAAAGAACCTCTATAGCAGTTGGTGCATTATTTTTAGAGCGAAATGGATTCGATTATATTGTTCCAAAATTTATTCAGGAAATGGAAAACATAGCTGTATGTGTAGCAGATAATGTAATAGATAAAGATATGTTAAACGAAATTATATATTCCATAATTTATGAAGATGACTACGATGAAGATTTAAAATTAAGGATAGCTATATCCATTTCATTATCAAAAGATTTGACAACTAATAATAATGAAATGGAGGATAATTCTTTATTCTAGCCAAATACACTATACTTTTTATAAAAACAAGCAACTAGATTATGATTACAGATAAAGAATTCACGTTAAGACTCATCCGTCAGTTATCTCAAGCATTAGAAAAACTGATCTTAGACAAACCTGAAGAAAGTTTAATGCAGAAAGAACTCGATTTTGATTCTTTAATGAAAGACATTTTTAAATTTGATTTTAAAGAACTTTCAGCAAAACCCAAAGAAGAAGTGATTGAAATCGTAAAAGAAAGACAGGAAAGAGACCACAAAGATTATTACGAAATGCTCGGAAATCTTTTCTATTACAACGGAAAAGTTCTGAACAATAATGACTTTTTAGATAAGGCTAAAACATTCTACGAGCTTTATCTTCAAACCAGCGGAATTTTTGCACTTCCCATTATCAATAGAATTAACGAAGTAAAAAAAGCACTTGAATAAAGTGCTTTTGTACTTTTAGAATGTGATGTTGTAAGTTCCGGTGGATGACACGCTGGCTTTTTCAGCTTTCACATATTTTTTAACCCATGCAATTGAAGTAGAAACCACACAAGGATCTGAAACTCCGCCTGATTTTCTTGCTGAAGAAATATTTCCGGCTTTATCTACAACATATGCAATGGTAATCGATCCGCTTGCTGAGCAACTGTGGCTTGGTTGCGCTCCTCCTCTTCCCATTGTTCCGGGAATATAACCTATCAATCTTCGGTCAATTCCAACTTTGCTGTCGCCATTTCCGTCTCCACCTAAAGGATCGCCATTGTTACCTATTCCCGTTCCTGTTCCCTGACTGCCGGCTTTTGTTCCACGACCCTTAAATAGATTTCCTATGGCAGCAGTTCCTTTCCCATCACCGTTTCCTGTTTTAGAATTGGCTGTTGTTGCAGAACTTTTTGTGCTTTTCGTCGTCGAACTTGCCGTTGATTTTTTATTGGTTTTTGAATCTTCTTTTTTCGGAACAGTAACTTTGGTATTTGTTCCGGTAATTATTTTTTCCTTAACCTCAGTTTTCTTTGATTCCGGTTTTGGATCCGGAGTAATTATTGTTTTAGGCTCAGAAACGACATTTTCAACTGGTTCGGGAGCTGTTTCAATAGCTTTTGCAGCCAAACTTCCTTCTTGGTTTGCTGGTTCTTCGATTCCCGCTCCATTTCGGTTATCTCCAAAGTTAACGAGCATTGTGGTAATCACCTCAGGTTCTTTTTCTCGCTCCGTAGGTTTCATTTTATAGATGAAAACGAATAACAAAATAGCAGACCAAATAAGAATAGAAAGTACTGCACTTTTTATCTTATCTTTATTTTCTTCGGCTCTATTTATCGTATAACCTCTCATTGATTTATTGGTCTCAAATTATAATTTTTATTTGCCAAGAATGCACTCATTTTCTTATTCGTGTATTCGTAGCAATACAGAATATTTATTCTTTTACCGTTGCAATAGCAATATTAAACTTATGCTTTTCTGCAATCTTCATTAAAAAAACTACGTCTTTATGCATTGTGCTTTCGTCTGCTCTTATGGTAAACGATTTTGCCGATTTGCTCTGAAGATCAGCAACGATTGTTTGTTCTACCAATTCTCTGCTTACAGGTATATCATTTACAAAATACGACCCGTCTGGTTTTACACTTACCGTCATCGGATTCGGAATATTGTTATCTACGCTTCCTGTTTGTGGAAGTTTTACATCAATTGCACTCTGATTAGCCGCCGAAGAGGTAATCATAAAGAAGATCAACATTAGCAAGATAACGTCTGTCATTGCTGCTAAACTGAATTCCGGATGCGCTTTATTTCTTCTCTGAATTTTCATCTGTTAGAATTTATAAAGGTTTATTGATAATGTCTAAAAATTCTCCCGAAACATTCTGAGTTCTCAGAACGAATTTATCAATTCTCGTCAACAAAATATTGTAGAAAAAGTTCGCCGGAATTGCCACTGCCAAACCAACTGCCGTTTGACCAAGAGCGGTATAAATACCTTCAGATAATGTTTTCGGAGAGAAAGCCCCCTCCGCATGAGACAAGTCGAAGAACGCAATAATCATCCCGATTACCGTACCCAAAAGCCCCAACATCGGTGCAATACTTGGTACAACTGCCAAAAGATTCAGGTTTTTTTCCATATTGGCAACCTCAATTTGAGCTTGAGATTCCATCGCACTTACAATATCAGAAACGGGTCTTCCCAATCTTGAAATCCCTTTTTCTAAAATTCTGGATTCTGGAGAGTTCTGTGTTTTACAATAATCAGCTGCAGCCTCTATCTTTCCATCTCGGATGAAGTCTTCGATGTTATTCATAAAATTAGAATCTGTTTTTGACGTCATTCTTTTAATAAAGAAAAATCTTTCAAAAAATAGATAAACAGAGAAAACTCCTAATAACAAAACTGTCACCATCACTATTTTAGCGAAGATACCACCATGAAAAAGGATATTCCAAAAAGAAAATTCAAGCTTTTCTACAGGTACAGTAGGTATAACGACCTGTGCAAATAAAATCTGAGTAAGTTCCGTTAGCAGCATTAATTGATTATTTTATAATGGTTTTTAAACGACAAAAATAATGGAATATTATTAATCCTTATCTTAAAATAAGCTTAAAAAACACATTCCAAAGCTAATAATGTCTTAAAAAAGCAAATTTCTTTCCAAAAAGTATTTGAAAAGAAATTTGTAGTTTATATTTTGGTAACGATTAGTCTTCGTCTACCTCTATTTCATCTTGTTTGAATTCGCATTTCAGTCTGAAAGAAATCGGAGTATCAGAACCCGTATAAAAATCGTCAATCGTTCCTTTCCAAACTACCTGAAGCTCATCTTCTTCATTTTTTTCGAAGCAAAGCTCATTATCATAAAGAAAAGCATCTTCATCATCAAACAAATTGACTTCGGTATAAACCTCATCATCAGAATCGTTGATTTCGAATGTTTTTCCTTCGATTTCAGAAGAATCTATCGGAAATTCAATTACCTCAAGCGAAAGCTGAGGAAAATTATACTGTAGAGAATCGTCGTCTACGTGGTCTAACCCGTCGTCGGTAATAACCTGTACTTCCAGAAAGTGTTTTTGATTACTATAAACAGCCTTGCAATAAGTGCTTTTTATATTGTATTTTAATGTCTCGTCTGGATGGTAAATTTTTAAAATCCCTTTCATTATTTCTTAAAAAAGAGCTGTAATACTATGATTGTTAAATGCTTTAGGCAAAGATAAAAAATTGTACGAATCTGAAAAATATTTTGAAAATTATTTTTATTAAAATCTATATTTAACAACAAATTTAATTACAATATTGGCTATTTTTGTTATCTATTCAGTTCAATATAATGCTGAAACAAAATTTTGTAACAACAATTGCGTTTCACCTTACAAATAAAAGGTAAAGATTATCTATGAAAAATATTTTATTTAAAACCATTGTCGGGCTCGGCTTAGCGGTAAGCATTTCATCATGCAAAAAATCAGATTCGCCGTTAACGAAAGTTACCCCTACCAACATTGATTCTATTGCCTCTAATTACTACGAGCAATATTTAAAACTTTATCCTTTAGAAGCTACATCACAAGGAGATTTGAGGTACAACGACCAACTTCCTATCAATATCGATAAAGATTTTATTTTGGGTGAAATTGCTTTTTATAACTCTATCCAAAAACAGCTTGAAAATGTAGATTACAAAGGTCTTTCAGATGAAGACAAAGTGGTTTATGATGTTTTAGATTATACTTTAAAAGATAAAATTGAAGCGTATACTTATCATCCTGAATACATTCCTTTCAGCCAGTTTACAGGTTTGCCGCTCAACTTTCCTTTGTATGGAAGCGGACAGGGAAGCCAGCCTTTCAACACAGAAAAAGACTATGAAGACTGGTTAAAAAGAATGGAAAAATTTCCGGAGTGGATGAATGCTGCTGCAGATAATTTCCGAGAAGGAATAAACAATAAGGTAGTTCTTCCAAGAAAGCTGGTGGTAAAAATGATTCCTCAAATGAGAGCTGAAGAGATCATTACACCAGATTTTGAAAAGAATATTTTCTACGGTCCTGTAAAAAACTTTCCAAAAAGCTTCAGCAAAGAACAAAAAGAAAAACTGACCAACCTCTACAAGGATGCTATTACAAAAAACATCATTCCTGCGTATACAAAAATGGGTGAGTTTTTAGAGAAAGAATATTTGCCAAAAGCAAGAGAAACAGACGGATATAATAGCCTACCTAAAGGAGATAATATCTACAAATATTACGCTAAAAGCTGGACAACCACTAACAAAACACCTGAAGAAATCAATAAAATTGGTCTACAACAAGTTGCGATGTTGCGTGGAGAAATGGAAAAAGTAAAGCAGCAAGTTGGTTTCAAAGGAACACTTGAAGAGTTTATCAATTCTGTAAAAACAGACCCGAAAGCAATGCCTTACAAAACCTCAAAAGAAGTTTTGGATGGTTTCAATGGGATTTTAGCTAAAATAACGCCGAAGCTAAAAACAATGTTTAGCGTAACGCCAAAAACCAAGTTTGAGATTAGACAAACTGAAAAATTCAGAGAAGCAAGTGCAAGTGCAGAATACATCCAAGGCACTCCCGACGGAAAAAGACCGGGAATTTTCTACATGCCACTTCCCGACCCTTCAAAATTCAACGTTACCTCAGGAATGGAATCTCTGTTTTTACACGAAGCCATTCCGGGTCACCATTATCAGGTTTCTCTGCAACAGGAAAATACAAAACTTCCAAAATTCATGAGATTTGGCTGGTTTGGAGCGTATGGTGAAGGTTGGGCACATTATTGCGAAACGTTAGGTCCGGAATTCGGTTTGTATACAGATCCTTACCAAAAAATGGGATACCTAAGCGATCAGATGCTTCGTGCCGTTCGTTTGGTAGTTGATACCGGAATTCACACCGGAAAAATGACAAGAGAAGATGCTATTACTTATTTCCTAAACAATATCGCTTATGATGAAGCCGGTGCAACGGCAGAAGTTGAACGATATATGGCAATGCCCGGACAAGCTTTAGGTTACAAAATTGGTTCTTTAAGGATCAGAGAATTGAGAGAAAAATATCAAAAAGAATTGGACAATAAATTTAATCTAGCAAAATTTCATGATGAAGTTTTGAGTCAGGGTTGTCTTCCTTTGGATGTTTTAAACAGAAAAATGGAGCTTTGGGCAACGAAGCAGAAGTAAGTTTAACCTAAAGAAAATTCTCATAAAATATAGAAGCCACGAATTAATTTTTCGTGGCTTTTTTGTTTAGATTTGTTTAAGCTAAATTATGAAAGAACTTTTATATTTTTTATTCGTTTTTATACTCTGCTTATTCATTTTAAGCTGCAAAAAAGAGAAGAAAGCCGAACAGTCTTTTGAAAAATTTGTCATTGATAAAAATCTTCCACAAAATGACACTATTAAATTGTTATCAAAATATCCTGAACTGAAACTTTATAAAAAGGAAAAATTAGAAAGTAAAACAAGAACGGCTTATATTATTCAGACCACAGTTTTATTTCAAACTGATAAATATAAATGCAACGCTGTTTCAAAAAATGATACCCTGGAGATTTTACTCAATAACAATAATGGCCTTTATGGAAATGGTGTTTTAATCAAAATATTTGATAATCATTTTTTCATTAAAGATATTGATCCTAAAACCTTACATGGCGAAATAAAACTTATGAAGACGAAACCTGTTTATCAAAAATTAGTTCTTAATAAGAATAGTTTTCAGAAAAATGACACCGTTTATGGTTTTATAAATTACAATACGAAAGTAGAACAGTTTACAAAAGACTTCAAAGGATATTTTAAAGCAGTCATTAAATAAAGCGTATCTAAAAATATTTAATTTTGATGCAAAAATTACAATCTTAAAGTTATGACAGAAAGTATAAGATCATTATTCACAAGAGATTTAAATCAATTAAAAAAAGAAATAGAAGCCTATCAAAACGAAGAAAACATCTGGAAAATTGATAAAAATATTCTCAATTCTGCAGGAAATTTAGCACTTCATTTGGTTGGAAATATCAATCATTTTATCGGATCAATATTGGGAAATTCAGGGTATGTAAGAAACAGAGAGCTTGAATTTTCATTAAAAAATGTTCCAAGAACGGAATTGATTGAGAAAATTGAAAAAACGATTGAGGTTGTACATTCTTCACTCAATCAATTATCAGAGGAAGATTTGAAAAAAGAATATCCGATTGAAGCTTTAGGCTACCCAATGACAACAGAATATTTTCTGATTCATTTGTTTGGGCATTTGAGTTATCATTTGGGACAAATCAACTATCACAGAAGATTATTGGATGTGAAATAATTTTTAAAATTTTGTTGTAAAACAACCCTTCAAAAATTCTTTCGAATTTTCGCCACCCCTCCATTGGAGGGGAATTTTTGCGGCTGTCACATTACTTATTTTTTTCTTCGAACAACATTTTCGTAATAAAGTCTTTCTCGCCTTTTCCTCTTGCTGGAGAATATTCTCGGCCATAGAAAATAATCTGAAGATGAAGTTTATTCCAAAACTCTTCTTTCCATAATTTTTTGGCATCTTTCTCGGTTTCTACGACATTTTTTCCGGAAGTGAGTTTCCATTGCGTCATCAATCTATGAATGTGCGTATCGACCGGAAAAGCAGGAAATCCAAAGCCTTGACTCATCACTACAGAAGCCGTTTTATGGCCCACTCCTGCCAATTCTTCAAGCTCTTCGTAGGTTTGAGGTACAATGCCGTTGTGCTTTTCCAAAAGCTGCTCTGCCATTTTTTTCAGATTCTTAGCTTTTGTATTCGAAAGTCCGATTTCTTTGATGAGTTCTTTAATTTCAAAATCCTCCAGTTTTGCCATTCTTTGTGGCGTTCCTGCTACTGCGAAAAGTTCGGGAGTTACCTCATTAACCTTTTTATCGGTAGTTTGCGCAGAAAGTGCAACAGCAACCATTAAAGTATAAACGTCTGTATGGTCTAAAAAAATAGGGACAACGGGATATAACTTTTCTAATTCTTCCAGAACGAGTGCGGCTCTTTGCTTTTTTGTCATTTAACCATTAAATTTGAACAAAAATAAATCATTATGCTGAAAGTTGGAGATAAATTACCACAATTTGAAGGAACAAATCAGGATGGAGAAATCATTGATTCTAATAACTTACTTGGAAAGAAATTAGTAGTTTTCTTTTATCCGCAAGCGAGTACGCCGACTTGTACTGTAGAAGCTTGTAATTTAAGTGATAATTATTCGCAGTTGGAAGAGGCAGGATTTCAGCTTTTAGGAATAAGTGGAGATGCCGTAAAAAAGCAGAAAAATTTTCACAGCAAATTTGCATTTCCTTACGACCTTATTGCTGATGAAAGCCGTGATATTATTGAGAAATTTGGAGTTTGGAAGGAAAAGAAAACCTTTGGGAAAACCTATATGGGAATTGTAAGAACCACTTTTATTTTCGATGAAAAAGGAATTTGCATCAGAGTTATTGAAAAAGTGACTTCTAAAACGGCGGCAACTCAGATATTGGAAGGATAAGTCTTAAATATAAATTTCACGAATGTTTTCACAAATATCTTATGCTGATTCGTGAAAACATTCGTGCAATTTGTGTTTCATTATTCCGTTTCGTAATACATCAACTCCTCATCTTCATTAGGAAGTGTTACATGTTTTTGGAATTTTAAACCTAATCTTTCAATTAATTTTTGAGAAGAAAAGTTGTCTTTTGAGGTAATGGCAGAAATTTTATGTAAACCAAAATCTTGCATTCCGATAGATTTTACCTTCTGCGCAGCTTCAAACATCAAACCTTTACCTTCATATTTTTCAAGGACAGAAAACCCGATATCTGCAACATCCAAACCTTCTCTTTCGAAGATTCCCACACTTCCGATTTTCTGATTTCCTTCTTTTAAAACAAGAATAAAATTTCCGAATCCTCGTTTTTCAATTTGCGGTAAAAACTTAGATTTAATATAATTCTCGGCATCAGAAAGAGAATTAATGTTTTTATTTCCAATAAACTTTATAAAATTGGGCATATTATAAAGCTGAAAAATAATATCAGCATCATCTACATCAACAGGTCGAATTAAAAGCCTTTCTGTTTCGTAGAAGTTATTTTCTTTTATTGGAAGGTTGCTTTTGGGGTTCATTTTTAGGTTCTTCTTTCTTTTCTATTTTTAAAAGACGCGGGTTATTTGTACAGTTTTTAGTATAAACTTCGATGTAAGTTCCGTTATCTTTAATATTTGAAACTATGCCTGTCGATTTATTGACCGTTAATGTAAAATGTGTTTTCTGATAAGGACATTCTTTTGAGGTGACCTTTCCAAGATCAAGATAGTAATTCGTTTTATCGTCGTAATAATTCGCTGCAATATCTACAAATTGCTCATCAATCAAATAACCATCCAAAACAGCCAATAAAGCAGCCTCTTCAGCGTTATCAACCTTGCCAATAAACTCTTTTAACTCCTTTTGATCTGTTAAATAACTTATTTTCCCTCCTACCGAACAAACAATATAATAAAAACTTTCTTCACCCGGTCTGAAATTAAATCCCACAAATTGAGGAAGATAATCCTGCTTAGTTCCTGAGACTTTTACTTCTCTATTTTTACCATATTTGTTATTGACCAATACCCAAAAATCAACTTTTGTACTGGGAACTATTTTACCCAAAACATAGTCAATATTTGAGAACTTTTTCTTTTCCTGAGAAAAAACAGAAATCCCCAAAAACAAAAAAACAAAAAGAAAACTAGGAGCTATAATTTTTTTCATAGTTTGAAATGCGGACAGAAACTATACCAATATTTACATAAATTTCTCTCCTTTTTTAAGGCTTTTTAAATCTAAAACGTATTCTTTAATCTGCTGGTCGTGTTCTCTTGGGCAAATTAATAATACCTTATCTGTATCTACAACGATAAAATCTTTCAAACCGTCTATTACAACCGCCTTATTATTTTTCACATGAATAATATTCCCTGTAGAATTGTAGGTAAGCGCTGTTTTGATATTGACTGCATTTTCGTTTTGATCTCTTTCACTGTTTTCGAAAACTGAAGTCCAGGTTCCAAGATCGCTCCAGCCTAGATCTGCAGGAATTACATGTACATTTTTAGCTTTTTCTAAAATCCCGTTATCAATCGATATTTTCTGAATTTTAGGATAAATCAGTTCTATACAGCTTAACTCAGCTTCCGCATTGTATTCACAAGCCGTAAACTGTTGAGTCATATCCGGCAAGAATGTCTCAAAAGCTTTATGAATAGATTTTACATTCCAGATAAAGATGCCGGCATTCCAAAGGAAATCACCGCTTTCAAGGAAGCTTTTAGCAATCTCAAGAATCGGTTTTTCGGTGAATGTTTTAACTTTATAATAGTCTGAATCTTTTTTATCAACAAACTGAATATATCCGTAACCCGTATCTGGTCTTGTCGGCGTAATTCCTAAAGTCACTAAATAATCATGAGTCGACGCAATATTAAATGCCAATTCTACCTTCTCTAAAAAGACATCTTCTTTTAAGATTAAATGATCCGCAGGAAGCACAATCATTGTAGCATCTGGATTAATTTCGGCAATTTTATTGGCCATATAAAGATTACAAGCTGCGGTATTTTTCATCAAAGGCTCTCCTACCACATTCTCCTCAGGTATTTCTGGTAACTGCTGATGAGAAAGCGCTACATACTCTTTATTGGTGATTACAAATATATTTTCTTTAGGAATAGCTTTGCTGATTCTGTCATACGTCTGCTGAATCATGGTGCGGCCAGTTCCTAAAATATCCTGAAATTGTTTGGGAAATTTCTGTGTGCTCAGAGGCCAGAATCGACTACCGATTCCTCCTGCCATAATCACACAGTATTTATCTGATTTTAACATATTTAACTGCATTTTTTCACTCTAGCCAAAGGTTTGAAAGAATACTTTCGTCCTGTAACCAGATTCACACAAAGATAGTTTTTTTTAATAAGACCTTCCAACAAATACTTTTCGCTTCGATAGATGAAATTTTCACCTTTATAAAGCTTTTCTATATAAACCTCATCATCATCTTGATTTTCAATATGAAAATATTTTACCAGATCTGGGCTTGCCATAAAATTGGCTTTTGGAGATTGCGAAAATTTAATAATAATTGGTTTTAAATCTTCGTCGTAAACATCTACACTTTCCAAAAGCATTTCCCTGAAAGTATGTTTCCATTCGTTACCGTGTGGAGCAATTCTTCTTCCGAATTTTTCGAAAGCAATAAGATGTGCCAATTCATGGGTTAATACGAAAAAGAAAAGCTGCGGAGCTAATGTAGAATTGATAGTAATTTCATGCGAATTGTCTCTCAATTTACGATAATCTCCAAGTTTTGAATTTCGGTTTCTAGTAACTTTTATGTGAATAGAATAATCTGAAAACCACTTCCTTAAATACAAAAGTGTATTTTGAGGCAAATATTTTTCTAAAGACTGAATAGACATCTTACAAAGTTAGCGGAATCCCTGAATAGAAATTCAATAATTTAAGACTGAAAAGATAATTAAATTTCGCCTGCTCAACCGAGCCTTGAGAGTTCGCATAATTGTTTCGGGCAATGTTTAAATCATAAATTGTTGTACGACCTGCCGTATAACTTTTATCTGCAAATTCCATTGCCAATTTTGTGCTTTTTGCAGCTTCTACAGCAGAAAGATATATTTCGTAATTGGCATCTGCATCAAACTGAGCTTGCTGTACACTTTGTCTTACCGTCTGTTTTTGCTGTTCTAAAGTTGTTTTAGCGATATTTTCGTTGATTTTTGATTGCTCTACCTGAAGTTTGGTAATTCCTTTATTGAAAATAGGAATATTTAAACTCAGCCCACCTTGCTGCCCAAAGTTATCTTTGTACTGTTGAAAAAAGCTTCCTTCTTTTATATAAAAAGTGGGGCTCCCTACATTATTGGTATTCAATAAATTATTATAAAAACTTCCTATTCCCACACTCGCAGTAAGAGTTGGCCAGAAAGACGTTTTTGTAATTTCTGTCTGAGTTTCTGCAGATTTTATTCTGCTTTCTGCTGCTTTTATTTGCGGTTGATTTCCGTAAGCCAAATTCAAAACATCATCTACAGAAAACAATTGAGGAGTCAATTTATCCTCAACTTCCACATCTTCTACATCAAAATCTTTGTACTCTTTTAACTGAAGTAATTGTGCTAAAGCAAACAAACTTCTACCAACATTGATTTCGGCTGTCTTTAAATTTTGTTTTTCTCTTGCCCAAGCTGCTTCTGCTTCTGCTACAATTGTTTGAGCTGTTGTTCCTACTTCTGTAGTTATTTTTGCTCTATCAAATTGTTTTTTTGCATTTTCTGTTGCACTTTGAGAAATTTTTACGATTTCCTTGTTCAGTAAAGTCGTTAAATATTGTTGAGCAATCTGAAGTGAAATATCATTTTTAATAGTTTCAATATCATACTGACTTGCCTCTACATCAAATTGAGATTTTCTGATTGTTTTTTCAAGTCTTCCGTTGTTGTAAACCAAAATATCTGCGCCCAAATTAGCAGAATTGCTGAATCTGTCGTTTCTAATACTTCCTGTTCCTAAAGAAGCCTGCCCAAAACTTACATTATTTCCTACGCTTGCATTTACAGAAGGAAGGTAATTTTTCTGGGCAATTTTAAGATTAGAATCCTGAATCTGTTTTGAATATTCATTCTGAATAACCTGAAGATTATGTTTTACTGCGTAGTCTACACATTCACGCAAAGACCATTTTTGCTGAGCGTTTAATCCTGCAAAGGCTAATCCCAAAACAACCGTCAAAACTTTTTTCATAAGGAAATATTTAATTTTTTTTCAAATGGTGTCGTTATTTTCAATTGATTTTTTCTGTGAAAAAGCTTATAAATAACGATTTCAAATTGGCTTTATTCAAATTAGACGTAAAGATTGTAAAAAAGTTACAGATTTAGAAAATTATTGTTTCATTTTAATGAAAGTTTTGAGAATTTTGCATCATGACAAACGCACAATATCAGGAAGCTGTAGAATGGCTTTTCGTTCAGGCGCCAAACTATCAGTTAGATGGACAAAAAGCATACAAACCGGGACTTGGAAATATCACAAGACTCTGCGCTTTTTTTGACAACCCGCAAGATAAAATAAAATGCATTCACATTGGAGGAACCAACGGAAAAGGTTCCACCAGCAACATGCTTTCGTCGGTTCTTCAGGAAGCGGGTTACAAAACGGGGTTATATAATTCTCCACATCTTATTGATTTTACAGAACGGATTAAAGTTAACGGTAAAAATTGCGATAAAGAGTTTGTCTATAATTTCATTTTAAAACTAAAAAAACTCCCTGAAGATATCCTCCCCTCTTTTTTTGAATTTACGACAATTATGGCATTTGAATATTTTGCTCAGCAAAAGGTAGACTTTGCGATTATTGAGGTTGGTTTGGGCGGAAGATTAGATTCAACCAATATTATCAAACCTTTGGTTACAGCCATTACTAATGTACAGCTCGACCATCAAAATATCTTAGGAGATACCATCGAAGAAATTGCCTACGAAAAAGCAGGAATTATAAAAAGTAACACCCCGATCATTTTCGGAGATGATAATGAAACGGTAAAAAACATTATTAAAGACAAAGCAGCTAAAGAAAACGCTCCATTTATCGATGCCACTTTATTAAAAACCGAGCTAAAATCAGATTTGAAGGGAAACTATCAAAACAAAAACATTAAAGTTGTTTTAGGTTTAGTTGAAGAATTGAGAAAACTAAACTACCCTATCTCAGATAAAAATATTGAATCCGGACTTTTAACCGTTCATCAAAATACAGGATTTATTGGCCGTTGGTTTGAATTTTCCCAAGATCCTTTGACTATTTGTGATACAGGGCACAATCAGGCTGGTTTGGAATCGGTTTTTGAACAGTTAAATTCTATTGAAAAGCACAAACATATTGTTTTAGGTTTTGTAAATGACAAAAAAATAGATGATGTAATGGGCTTACTTCCTGAAAATTCTAAGTTTTATTTTGCAAAACCATCCATCAACAGAGGAAGACACCCTCAAGATTATGAAGATTTGTTGATTGAATCGAAAATTTTTTATAAAATTTTCGATTCTGTACAAGAAGCGTATCTTTCTGCAAAACAAGAATGTACAAATGAAGAAATGATTTTTATTGGCGGAAGCAACTTTGTAGTTGGAGATTTTTTAGAAAAAAATTTGGAAATTTGTGAATAAGTCGTATATTTGCACCACTCTAAACAACGGTAACGTTGCAAGGGGCGATTAGCTCAGTTGGTTCAGAGCATCTGGTTTACACCCAGAGGGTCGGGGGTTCGAATCCCTCATCGCCCACAAAAGTTCCTAAAACTTTTAAAAAATTTAGGGCTCTTAGCTCAGTTGGTTCAGAGCATCTGGTTTACACCCAGAGGGTCGGGGGTTCGAATCCCTCAGGGCCCACAAAAACTCTCAGATTTTTCTGAGAGTTTTTTATTTTATGGACTCATGCAGATTATGCTCAAAAGTTGGGGCTAGGCAAAAATTTCAGCTAATTAATCAATCTCAAAAATGGGACTTTAAGGATAAAGTGGATCAACAACAAAACCTGGGGGCTAAGCAAAAAGTTTGGATAATCTGAATAGAAAAAAAGACTTATCTCGTACGCCTCTAAGTTGTAATCTGAAGTTTTTTATTTTCGCA
>NZ_LELA01000030.1 GCF_001677955.1 Chryseobacterium sp. BGARF1 | reverse complement strand
ATCAGCCGTAAAACTAAATATATCCATCTAACTTATTATATAACAAACAAATATACGAAATTATGGATGATTACGGATATACATATTAAATTTTTACTCTATTTTTTAACCTTTATTTTTTTATTTACTTCTTGTAATTCTTCAAGAGATGATGATTATTTTGATACATTAAATAAGAAAATAAGCAAATCTCTATCTTCTCGAAAAGAAAATCGTGATGTTATTATTAAAAGATTTTATAATGAGGAATTACAAAAATATAATCAAGATAAAAAACAACTTTATCTGGTAAGCAGCAAATACGTAAATGTACTTTACTATTCTGAAATAAAAAATGAACAAGTTCCGCTTGTTTATGAGCTTTTAAAACTTAATAACGGTAAGTATAAGTATGTAGATATTGCCTGTAACTATAATCTTGCAACTCAATTTGAAATTAGTTCTCCCGAATGGTCAATGAGTCATATTAATGAGGCTATAAAATCAAATGAAAAGTTAGGCAATAAATATTATCTCCCTCATTTATACCATTTTAAAGGGAGGCTTCTATATAACAAGGAAGATTATCCAAATGCAATTATTTTCTTTAAGAAAGCATTTAATATTTATGATAAAAAGAAAGATCTGCTTTACATAGCATCCATGTATAATAATTTTGGAATGTGTAATGCTAAAATGGGGAAATTGGATTTGGCTATTAAAGAAACAAATAAAGGAATACAAATATTAACGCAGCAAAAGAAAATAAATAATGAGCAAAAGGTTTTTATATATTATATGAAAGGAGGCCTGGCTCAATATTATTTGGAATTAAAAAAATATGAAATTGCTGAAAAATTATTTCTGGAAAAATGGAAATTCTCATGTAAAAACGGAAATAACAGAATGGCGCTTTTAGCAGCCAGAGATATTTTAAGTATTTATGATATTACCGGCAAAAGAACTGATGAAGCTCAAATTATTGAATCTCTCAAAGTAATTGAACCTAAGTTAAAAATTGTAGATGATAAAATCCTTTTGACTAAACTGATTAAAGATTATTATTTAAGAAATGATAATTTCAAGGATTTTAAAGGTATTTCGATGAAATTGGCGGCATTAAACGAGGAACAAGACATTTTATCTCAAAAAGAACTCAGTAAAACGGTGGATGCCATCGACAGCTATATCATTAAAGAAATTAATAAAGATAAAGAGGATGAAAAGAAAAAAAATATATTGCTGTTTTTTTTCTTAGCCTTTGTAATAGCTGTATTTATTAGTTTTATAATCATTTTAAGATTGAGAAAAAAGAAGAAAGATGAGCTTCTAGAAAAAGAGAAAATAATACTTGAGACATCAAAAGAAATTCTTGAGAAAGATCTTCAATTGCAAAAAGAAAAAGTAAAAAACCTTCACCTCAACCTTAATTTGAGAACAGAAACTAAAAAAGCATTTCTGGAAAATTTAAAAAAGATAAAGAAAACAAAAAACATTGAACCTGAAGAAGTTATAAGAGATCTACAGTTTAAGATAAATAACTTAATACAACTTGATAAAAAAAATAATGAGCTTATTAATGAAAGTTCTTTGGAAAATAAATTATTCATGGAAAAACTTTCTGAAAGATTTCCTATTCTCACCCCTCAGGAATTGAAGCTCTGTGTT
Source organism: Chryseobacterium sp. BGARF1 (assembly GCF_001677955.1). Classification (GTDB taxonomy): domain Bacteria; phylum Bacteroidota; class Bacteroidia; order Flavobacteriales; family Weeksellaceae; genus Chryseobacterium. Next base: position 67,673 of record NZ_LELA01000030.1, on the reverse strand, counting down.
TATTTTAAGTTGAATCTATCCGGCAAAGAGATCTCTCTTCTTGAAAGATTTACTGTTGGAAGTATCAGGGTTTATAAAGCTAAGATAAAATCAAAAATAGGATTAAGTAAAGAAGAGAATTTAAATGATTTTTTGAATACCATTTAAAATAAGATATTGATCCAAAATCTCACTATTTTGCATTTAGAAAAATCAGGAATGGCAGTGTTATTAAATTAGTTTATGCGACTTTACGTAAGATATTGCTTCCGATATATTATTTACTCCAATTTTCTCGAAAAGCTTACTTCTATGAAATTTTACGGTATTAGGTGAGACACATAAACGATCTGCTATTTCTTCTATGTTTAATCCTTGTAAACATAATCTAATGATATCCATCTCCCGACCTTTAAGTATGATTTTAGGTTCTCCTGACCATTTTCCGGTAAGAATATTGTATTTCCAATCGATATCAGAAAGAGCAGATGAGACACAAATATTTCCTGCAGTTCTATTGTGAGAGTAAGATACTGCACAAACCAGCTTAATGATATTTCCATTCTCGTCAAACTCAACGGGCGTTAGCGCATGGTTAACCAGCAAATCACAATGGTTACAGTTTTTAATATGAAAGTCAAAAGTTATCGTATATGTTTTTTTTTCTTCAACTGTTAAACATTCAAAAAACTTAAAACCCGAAGTATTTACCGCCTTAAAGACTCCCAAATCTTCTTTTCGAATATACTTTCTATAATAATTATAACCAAGCTCTTCAATTTCATTAGAATTGAGGCCTGCATGCAAAAAAGGGTTTTCTGATAAAAAATTTATTTTTTCATTTTCAATATCTAATATAAAGACGCAGGTGAAACTTGTTCTAGCGATACCTTTCATTATTTCTAGAAACTGTTTAGAAATATTCTCTTGAGCAAAAATAGGGCCTGATTTTTCGATATTAGAAACTAAATCAACGTGGTGATTCATTTTTTTTATGTACAATTATTGTTGAATTCAAAACTATACAAAAGTATAGCAATATTAAATAATTATTAAATTATTTTTACCACGATGTTGCTAATTATATGCTGATAATAAAATAATTACATGTGAAAAGTGACGTAAGCAACTTTCAAAATCGCAATAATTCCCGCTCTTTTTCACGCCTCAAAATTAACCCTTTTCAACATGAAAAGTATATAATTTAACCTAAAATAAATCATTTTATGAACAAAATTTTGCTCTTGGTATTATTTCATTGTTCTTTTGAAATGTATTTTTTGCTATGCGTTTGAAAATCTAAAGAGATAAATCAAAAATAGGAAGTAAAAAACTTTTTACAAGTTCGTGATATCCGTTATTAAAAGAAAACGGCCATTATTATACAAAGGATATTTTCTTTTGAAATTCATTATAAAAAAATTGAGGATCAATCAATGATCATTACCTCCTCAAGATTGGCGGCAACACTTTTTAAAGATAAATATGTCTTTTTATCCATTTTTGCTCCTTTGAAACAGACTGTTTTAATGGTTTTATAATATTTCTTTTTAATAGCAAAACTCGATAGAAATGTTACATTTTTCAAGGTAGCTCCTCTAAAGGTAGTATTTGAGAATATTGTTCCTTCAAACTTAACATTATTAAAACTTTGCCCATCAAAAGAGATTCCACTCACATCGCCTGATTTGAATATAACATTCTCAAAAGTACAATTCCTAAAAATGGATGTCGTCAGTTTTTTAGTTGAAATAATGACATCAGCCAAACGTGTATCGATAAAAGAAAGATGATGCATTTCTGAACTCTTTATTTGAGTTCGTACAAGTTCTGTGTTTTTAAATTTCACACCATTAAGGTCATTAAAATATAACATTGAATCAGTAAGATTGGCTTTTTCAAAGTTTACTTCATTCATTTTATTATTTCTAAAAACAATTCCGGTTAAATCGACTCCCGAGAAGTCAGTTCCAGAAAGATTTTCTCTAAAATATTTTTGCTTTGAAATAATATGGTTTGGCAGATGACGATTCTGAAGTAAATAATCGTCTAGGCTGATTGATTGTACATTATCATTAGATTTCCAAGCTTTGATTATATAACTTAGCTTTCGCCCTCTTCTGCATGGCGTTTTAGTTGCCTCTTTGTATACATCCATACCAATATTTCCTAAAAAGTAATAGGGCTCAATCTTATAAAATTCGGATATTTTCAAAATAATGTCTAAAGAAGGAATATTTTGTCCACATTCCCACTTGCTAATTTTAGAAATGGGCACAGCTAAGAAATCAGCAAGATGAATTTGATTCATTTTATTCTTTTTACGGATGACCGAAAGCCTATTTCCAAGCTCTTCTTTATATTTCCAATCAATAATATCAACCATTTACTTCTGTATTAAATTTAGGTCGTTGAAGTATATAATTTTCTTTGGCTCGACAATGTTGTGGGATGAATAACCTGTATTAGAAGAAGATTTATCTATTAAATAATTAGCAATTACAGCCTTTCTGGTCTCCTATCTTTAGTCTTAAAAATAGCTTTATGAAAATATAAAATCAAACGCTCAAAAATATTTCAACTATTTTCTAATAACGCTATACTTAAGAATAGTTTATTTATCAAAACTCAATAGGTATCCTCAAAAGTTTTAAAGCAAACTTTAAAATAAAAAATAGATAATCAAATCCCCAATAATCTATACTAAAGTATAGTCGAAATCTATTTTCACTGATATATATTCACAAAAAATTATATACATGAAAATAATCTACAATTTTAAACTTTTCAAGAAAAAAAATCTTCCAACCTTTGCATTAGGTCTCTTGGCATTTACAGCCAGCCCAATAAGTTTGAATGCTCAGGTAAATGCCTATTCTTTTAATCAATCATTAGCGACTTATGATGCAATTGGTGGTGGTACAGTCTTAGGAACGGCTACTGCCAATTCGGGTGCTGCAAGTTTATATAATGTATCTTACTCTGCTTCTATGCCGTTTTCGTTTAATTTTAACGGTGAAAATTTTAATAATATAAAAATTTCATCTAATGGGTATATTACTTTCGGAGGAACAGATGACCCTACAGGAAATACGCCTATTAGTGGAGATATGAATTGGAAAGGAGCTGTCTCGGCTTGGGGAAGATCTCTCAACTCGATGTCTGCCATCAATAATACCACGGGGGATATTAGATATGAAACCGTAGGTGTTTCTCCCAATAGAGAGTTTGTAATTCAATGGACAAATTTCAAACCGAGCTATTCAACCAGTACAACCAGTGTTTACGCATTTTCTTTTCAAATACGCCTTCGCGAAACATCTAATACGATTACTACAAAATACAATTCGGGTTCATTTTTGGTAGGAAGTACCACTGTAGCTTCCACTGCTCAGATTGGATTGCGTGGAGCTTCAGATATAGACTATCATAATCGATTAAATTTATCTACCAATTCATTTATAAATTCTACACCCGGAACAGCAAATACCAGCACGCAATATTACAGTACATCCTCTACTGCAGCTTCAGGAATGCCACCAGCTGGATTAACGTATACTTGGTCACCGCCATCGTGCTTTGCTCCCGTTTTAACAACCGGAGACTCCACATCAAATTCAATAACCGCTAATTGGTCAGCACCCGTACCATCACCTAGTAATTATGAGGTTTATTATAGTACAGTAAGTACAGCGCCAACTAGCTCAACGCCTCCTTCCTCAGCTACTATTTCAGGAAATATAGCAACAATTAATTCATTAGCCCCTTCTACTTTATACTATGTATGGGTTAGATCCAATTGTGGAACTGGGGCAGTAAGTAGTTGGTCTACAAAGCCTCTGATGTTAGTAACTAAATGTCAACCCTCACTTTTATTGGGAACTACAGGATCAACTGTTTGTCCTGGTAACAGCGCCGTATTAAATGCAAGTGTTGAGACTGGCGGTACCCTTAATTGGTACGATACATTAGCAGGAGGAAATCTAGTAGCAACAGGAAACTCTTATTCAACACCGCCATTGACTTCAACGACCAATTACTGGGTTTCTACATCGAAACCAAATATTGGTAATGTAGGGTTGCCTACTCCTATATCAACCTCTGGTAATACGGGAGTCGGAATTGGATTGACAATAGATGCCTATAAAAGTCTTACCATTAATACAGTCGATATATATCCTTACACCACTACTGCAGCCAATGCCGGCACAGGAACAGTAACTGTTAACTTGGTTAATTCAACGGGGACAATTTTACATACTAATACTTTCACTGTAAATGTTGCTTATCAAGCTACAGCAGCAACATTAAATACACTTCCTCTAAACTATAGTATACCAGCAGGTTCTGGATATAAACTATTAATAAGTGCAAAATCAACTACGGTTAGCGGCTTTATCAGAGAAAGTACAGCGTCAGCATTTTCGTTTCCATATGTTTTGGGGGATGTTTGCAGTTTAGGAACCACAACTTCTGGATATTATTATTATTTCTACAACCTCAATATCTCAAGCAATTGTGAATCTGAAAGAACTCAAGTTACTGCTACAGTAGATAGTGCTTGCTTAAGTACAGCCGAAACAAAATTGGCTGAAAAATTATCATTATATCCAAATCCTTTCTCAAACATTCTTAATTTTGATAATCCTTCATTAATCAACTCATTACAGATCTTAGATCATTCAGGAAAATTAATTAAAACGATCAACGCTCCAAAATCTTCTTTACAATTAGACGATTTACCTACCGGCGTTTATATTTTTATTTTAGATATGAAAGACGGCACTAAGCAGTCTTCAAAAGTCATTAAAAAATAGTTTTTTTACTAATCCATCCTATTTTAAACTCGTTTCGCAATTGTGAAACGAGTTTTTTTTAAGAAAGATATTTAATCCACCTAGACGATTACGGAGACAATCAAGATCTAATAACAGCAAGCGAAATAGCACTTGAAGTAGCTCTTACTTTTACAGGTATTGGAAATATTACCAAATTAAGGCATTTGTATCATCTGTCATCATTAGGTAGATTAGCTATAAAATTGGCTATGGGCGCGGTAATATCAACAACAAAAACCATACTGATAATGAGATGATTATCTACTGTTAGTACATTTTTAAAATTAACTAGTGGAGTTGCTAAAACAATTTTAGAAGATTATAGTGATAATTGTCAAATGTATATAAGTAATGTAAAAGCTAACATTAATGACATTATTTAGACAAGATTGGACAAAGAAAGAAATTTTAGATAATTTAGCACTTGCTTATACTACGAAAGTTTGTGCTCAAAGTACTAGCCCAACAAATCCAGGAAACCAATATATAGGTGTGATTAGTGATGGTAGAACAGCTGTGATTTGCATTATTGATGGACAAAATGGTATCTATCAGGATTATATAAATATTTTGAAAACAAGTTGGCCTGTAATTTAACAAATAATAAAAATAATAAATAATGAGTATTTTAACAGATTATAAAATAAGTTTTGGAGTTAAAAAAATACATAATACTGATTTTAAATTTTTAAACTCAATTAGTCCAAGTTTAAATGCTATTTTTTTTGAATTTGGAAATGTAATTGATTGCGATGCCTTATTAGAAGTAATCTATCTTAGAGTATCTAACCCTATTCAATCAGAAGATATTTTATATACAACACAAGGTCTACAGATGATAAGAATAGGTTTTTCTCTAACAAGATTATATCATGATGCAGAAGCATATGATACAAACCCCAATACTACACCAGCCTATAACTTACCTACAGCTGATTTTAAAGAAATAGTGAAAGCTTGGAAAAACTTCGTAAGTAATGGTAATTTAGGACTACTGACCTAATTTAAATTTTATAAATAAATTACACCCTATCTTGATGATTAATAGTTTTTTCACAAAATAAAAAGGCGTAAACCCTTTATGATATTAGGTTTACGCCTTGTGACCGCAGAGGTACATTTTTCGAACACTTTTGTAGAAGATTTGAATAAGCTTGCGTCACTACACATCTTATAGATTATGATTTTTATTTTAAAAACCTTGTAATTTTAGATATTTAGAATATTTTTTACAAAATCGATAACACAGCCTTTACAATATCATCATAAACTTGTTTATCATTTTCCCCACTGCGAGCCAAAACTCTGATTCCGGAATAATTAACTACTATTGTGACAATTTTTTTTTACTACCATATCATTGGACAGCATGAAACACTGTGTATAATAATATTCTGAGAGCTATTATAGGCGATATATTAATTTTTTGAACATATCAAAATAATAATCTGTAAAAAAACGTATCGCTACAGACTTTACCTACTTAAATTGTGTGGGTATTGTTGTGCGTTGTCACGGATTGCAAATCTGAGACATCGGGATTTCTCCAAAAGTAGTAAAGCTTTTTATTAATCATTACAAAAAAACTTTCAAAGACATCTTAAAAACTAGGTATTTTAGATTTTTCTTTCAAGAGTTCCGAGGAAAACCAATGAAAAAATTTCCCTATATTGTTTTCTATACCATAGATGAAAACTTGAAAATCATCTTTATTAAAGCGGTTTTCAACACTTCGCAAGACGACCAAAAATACAATGATATATAAAAAGCCAACTCCTAAAAAGTTGGCTTTTGTGTTGTTCTTCTTCTAAATTTCATGAGAAAAAAGAAAAGAGCCGGAAATTAGGAAGTTGACACTAACATAACATCTTCTATTTCCCAATAATTATCATTATTCAATCTTAGTTTAAATACAGCATTTCTACCGTAATAATCTTTTTTTATACGATGGTCAACAAAAACTAATGCTCTTTTTTTTGAAGTATCGAATACAATCTCTGAAAAATAGACAACACCTATCTCACATTCATTTGTATGTTTATCATACTCTGCCAGATCTAGGACTTTTGCGGTACACAAATTAAATTGATTTGCTTTTATAGAACTTCGTATGCTTAAATTTTTAATATCTGGACTATTAGAAAAGTCTTTAAAAGAATCCTTCGTTCTGATTATGCGTCTTAAATAAACCTCGGTATTATCTGTCCCGAAATATGTATTTTTACTTTTAGTAGAATCTATATACAAATTGCGAAATTTTTCAGGATGATTAAAAATTTCGTTGTGCGCTTTTGTCTTCTCTTCGATATATAAATCATCATCGTGAACTCTTAAACTATCAAAATATTTTTTTTCACCTAAATAATCTTCTCTAAAAAAATAAGGTATCAACTGATCTGTTAAATCATTATATAGTTTTACATTAGTATCGGTAGATTGGCTTACACATTTTTTCATTTCCTCCTTACAATTAGTAATTAATAAAGAGGATAATAAAATCATAACTATTTTAGTTTTAAAATTCATATTGTTTAGGGATTTTGGGTTAATAACATGGTCTTACTCGCAAATTATCTTTTGGTTTTTTATAATTATCTAAAATAGATGGCATTTTTTTTGATTTCAAGTCCATGATTTCACGTTGTTGCCTAAAATCTTTTGCAGCATTATTCCTCCTAAATCCATCAAACTTTTCAGTAATTATATCACGATCAGAAGCAGAAAATTGAGTATCTGTTCCAAAATAAATAATTTCCCAATTATCTCCTGCATCAGGTATCGCACCTTTTGATTTAAGACTCATCTTAAAAAGTGGGTTAGCTTCCATGGAAACATTGTCCATTTGATAGTCTGCCCAATGACCACCTTCATGAATTATAATTTCTGCTAAATAATCAATATATTTTTTGATCTCCTTTATTTTTTGAAACCGTATTTACTACGCCAGAATCTATTTTAATAACATTGGGATCATCTTGCTCAAAAAGCCCCCAAAGCATTTAAACTTTCATTCATTATAACAGTGGGTCCATCTTCATCTGTGATCATTTTCAGTATCATTTTATCATCGGCAACAATATATTTTAATGTTCCAAGAAAACCTTAGTAATTTGTAAGAGGTATCATTACTAAAAATTATTAGTTTTTATTTCGAACCTAAATTTACTAAAAAAGATTAATCTGGATTATTCTGGAATCAAAAACAAAAAAAATGGCTCAATTTGGATTAAATTAGAGCCATTTGGGCGTTTGTGACTTCGGAGGGGTTCGAACCCCCAACCCTCGGAGCCGAAATCCGATATTCTATCCAGTTGAACTACGAAGCCGATTTTATATCATTGATAAATGATAATTTATAAGTGATATTGTAATCATTCATCAATTATCATTTACCAATTATTATTTTAAAACGTAATCTTCACACCTCCTACAACCTGCGCACCAAGAACTTTGTAGCCTTTGTACGTTTGGTATTTTGAGCTTAGAAGATTGTTTCCGAGTGCGAAAATACTGAAATTTTTGTGAATTTTATACTCTGCAGACAAGTTTAAATCTGCATAACCACCAACTTTATCATTGGTATCTTCAGTTGACTGGAATATCATAGACGGACTTCCCACGCCTTCAAGCATATACGAATTTGTCGTTCTGTCTGTTGCAAAAATTCCTTTGAAGCCTAAAGACAATTTTTTCTCCAACATCGTATATTTTGCACCGATACTTCCCGTAACCAAAGGAACGTTATAAATATTTTCATAATTTTTTAAATCATACTTTAAAAATCTTACATCAGCATCTACAATTAGGTTTTCTAACGGGAAATATTGCAAGCTACCTTTAATGTCACTTACATTTCCATCATCATAAATTGTAGAGAAAGTATTAGCAAAATCGTAACCTGGTCTGTCTAAAGTAAATTCGTTGGTAAAAAGACTATTGGCTCCGAAGAACATAATGTTTTTCATTTTTCCGAACCCTGCAGAAACATCGTATTTAAAAGTTTCGTCGATATCACCTCTTAAACCTGCATAAAAATGGTATTGCGTTTCTGTAGGTCTCAACATTTGATCTGAAACCAAAAACGGATTTTCCTGTAATAATTCAGCGTAAGTATTTAGTTTTAAACCACCATCTACTCCACCATAGAATTTAAATTCTTTAGAAGCAGCCACCTGAAATTCAGCCTGTGGAAACCAATACGTTTTGTTATTTTTTAATTCTTCTGCTAAAATCAAATTAGAATTTCTTGCATTTAAAAAATTAAATGAAGAACCCAACATTAAATAAGATTCACCTTTAGCAAAGGTTACTTTCGGAGCAATATCTGCATTGAAAAACGTTGAAGAATTTTTGTTTAATAACGCAAAATCTGTTTTTACCGTTTCTAAGCCTAATCCTAAGTCAGCATTCATTACAATTCCGTTATCCGAAAGATTTACAGCATGCTTTGAAAGATTTGCCAAGATGGAAGCCTGATTTTCTTTTGCATCAAAATGATCGCTCAAAAATGATGATTTTACTCTTACATCATTTAAAATTTCATTAGAATAAAAATCATAATAACCATTTACTTTAAACTGATTTACTTTTTGTTGTAAATCGATATCTGCTGAAGGATTTACAGCATAAATTCCATAATAATTATAGTTATTTAAACCATATTCAGCATTTACATTGATTTTTCCTTTTTCACCGTAAGAATTTAAGAAAGCTCCTAAAGCTGCCGAACTTTGCTTAGAATCCCAAGGATACACTTTTTTCAGTCCATTTGTCGATAAAACATGAACATCTGCACCGACTTCCAGCTTATTTTCTAGCGTTGTAGAAATATTAGCATCGGCTAAAATCTTCCCGTAATTCCCCATTCCAATTTGGAAATAGTTATTTTGAGCCGTTCCGTCAAACTTTGGAGTTACATCTTCACCTTGAATGGTAGAAGTTTTAAAATCTGAAACTGCAGGAACATCCGTAATCGTATATTTCACAGGATTTGCCGACTTTTCTTCAGGCGGATAATTTTTCTCTATGGCTACAGAAGTTTTCTTCTTCTCGATTTTCTTTACTTCCGGTTCTCTTTTCTTGTTAAGAATCAGCTTTTCTTCTCTGATCTGGGAAAACGCCACAGACGAGATTCCCAAAAATAATATAGATAGTATTTGAATTTTCTTGTTCATATTTTCTTTATTTGAAAAATAGATGAGAACTTATTTATTTGAAGCGATATAATTGCCCAATAAAACCTTCCCTGTTTGCTTTTTATAAGTTTTACCCAGTCTGAATATATTAAACAGCCAAAGGCTTTGATAAACTTCTAATTTGTATTGATAATTTTTGGCTGTATTGTTTTCAGTAATATCATAACTATATGTTTCTGTATATGGAAAATAAGACGGAAGAAGCCCTACGGTCAACATACTTCCAATCATTGGATTTCCACATGGCGGACTATACGAATGAATGGGATATAGCTTTAATATAGCAGTATTTGTACTGTCTTCAACAATATTATAAATATTTGAATTCTTTAAAATTTCAAATTCAGTCTTTAAATCCTTATTCGCAACAAATACATTTTGCTTAGAAAAATCAGCTTTTACATTTCTATATTCTTTTGCCACATTGTACGAAGGAATACAGCTGCAAAGCAGTCCGGATAATAAAAAAGAATATGTTAAAACTTTAAGTTTCATTTATTTCAACTTACTTTTTAATCTGTTTTTTAACTTCCTTCGCTTCTGCAACAATTTCAGGGAAATCTGCATAGTTTGAGATAATCTGGTCGCAAGTATAACTCGCCTGATAATTATCTTTCAGACCTATATAATTTTTCGCCATCAAAACCAATGCTTTTGCTCCCCAATAATCTTCTGATGCGTAATTGTTGGCAATTTTAAAGATTGTTTCGTTAGAAGATTTATAAGCTTTCGCTTTGTTTTGATAAAATGCTTTTGCATAGAAAGCTTCTGCAGCAACTTCAGTGTTGGATGATTTTTCAAGAACCATATAAGCAGTTTGTGCGTCTTTATCTTTCCCTGAATTCATTAAGCTTCGTGCCTTAATGACTTTTGCTGTTTCAATTACAGCAGCAGAGTTTTTATTGTTGGCAATTACAGCGTTGGCTAATTTTTCAGCTTCTGAGAAATTCTTTTCTTCAGCATACATTTTCATCAACTCAACATTAGCATAATTTTTAACGTTGACATTGGATGAATTTTTAATATTTTCTAAATACTTTTTAGCTTCGGCAGAATTTCCTTGTGCGATGTAAATCTGTGCAACTCGCGTTTGCGCATCATCCTGATAATCGTTCTGAACATTCGCAACTTCCTGAAGAACTAATAATGATTTTGTAGGATTATTGGTCTGGTAATAACTTTCTCCCAACTCGTATTTAGCCTGATAAAGACCTTCTCCTGTAGGATTTTGAGTTAAATATTTCTCGTAATAAGAGATTGCATTTTTGTAATCTTTCCTTGTAAAATACTGTTTTCCAGTCGATAAATTGATTTCATCAATTTCAGAAGCATCAATATTTACGCCTATATTTCTTGCGAAATCTGCGTAACCTGAAACATCCCCATTTTTAGTAAAAATCGGTTTTGCAGCCTGAACAATTTTCTGTGCATAAGCTGTATTTCTATACTGTTCACCCAAAGATCTTAACTCAGACAACGCTTTATCATTTTGATTTTGTTCGATATAATTTTGCGCTCTGTAAATCGATGCATTGGCTACCAAATCTTTATCTGAAGAAGATTTTATAACTTTTCCGAAGAAATCATTAGAATTGGTAAAATCATTTTGAGCGGCATAAGCTGCTCCTATTTCGTATTGTGCATCATCGATATATTCTGAAGCAGGATATTTAGAAATTAAAGATTTTAAGTTGGTGATTTTCGCAGCTTGCTCATCTTTAAATCCTAAAGCCAAGGCTTTTTGATATAAGGTATAGTCTGTTGCGTCTTCGTTTTTATCGTAAATCGCAATCGCACGATCCAAATCGTTGTTGGCGTAATTAATATCTGCTAAACGAAGTTCTGCATCATTTTTAAACTCAGATTTTGGATTTTTAAGATATTGTGTAAAATATTGCTCTGCCTGATCGAATTTTTTAGATTTAAAATAAGCATACCCTAAATCGTAAGAAAGCTGTTGTTTTTCAGGGAATATTTCGTTGGTTAGTTTTTCGTAACGAACAATTGCTGAAGGATAATTACCCTTCTGATAATATACCTGCCCCAACCAATATAAAGCCCTGCTGTGGAATTCTTTGTTTAAATCAAATTCTAAACTTCTGAGGAAATATTTTTCAGCTTCATCGAAATTACCTTTGTTAAACTCTTCCGTTCCCAAAAGATAAGAAACTTCCTGGTCTACTTTATTAATCTCAGAAGTTGAGTTTGGTAATTTGTCAATCGCATTCAGCGTTTCTTTAAAGTTTCCGGAATACAGATAAGATTTCACTAAAAGTGATCTCATTTCTGATGTTTTCGCATCATTATTATTAATGGTAATGTAATCTTGGATAACCGTTGTAGGGCTTTCAAAAGGATTACCGATATCGTAGCTCAGTTTTGCATACTGCTCATGCGCCAGTTTTTTCACACTTTTATCGTAATCCATTTGATAAGACGAACGGAATGCAGAAAGTGCTTCTTGCTTTTTCTCAACCGCCAAATAAGCATTTCCTAATTGATAATAAGCATTCTGAGCCAAAGCCGAATTGCTGTTTAACAACTGATTGTAGTAAGAAACCGCTTCGTCATATTTTTTAAGCTGCGCTGCTACAAATCCCATTTCATACAAATCATTCTCAGAAGGATTCGACTGTACCGCCAAATAATCCTTCAAATGTGGATACGCCGAATTGTAATCGTTCTTCATGAAATAAGATTCACCAATAATCTTGTGAACCTCTGCTTTGTAAGAATTTGAAATACTTTCATTCAACAACGCATTTCCTTCCGAAATTGCTTTGTCGTAATCTTTATCATTATAATACATCTGCACATAATACGGACGCACCAATTTTGAATATTTAGGCTGATCTTTTACCGAATCAAAATACTGAAATGCCTGATCATTCTGTCTTTTAGAATAATACAAATGTCCCAACATATAGGCGATATCGCCTTTTTGAGATTCATCAGCAGTTTTGTAAGCTTCTTCAAGTGCATCAATAGCACCTTTAGAATCGCCCATCATAAATTTAGCATACCCCAATTTCAGAATATACTGTGTATTTTCTTCTTTGGTTAATTGATATTGATTAACCTTCTTTAAAGTTTTTAAAGCTTCCTTAAAATCTTTTTTAGCTAAATAATAATCAGCCAAAGGTAAGTTTGCCTGTGCAAAATAGGCAGAATTCGGGTATTCTTTCATAAAAGCCGTCAAACCGTCTTCCGCATGATTTTTCTGAAGAATAACACCAATTACATTATCAAAAAACTGCGCAGCTTCTTTTTTCGACTGCTCCAGATTCTGATTATAGAAATACTGGCGTGCATATTCGTATTGAGAAGCGTTGTATATTTTTGTTTGATAAAGATTCTGAGCTAAGTTAAACCTATAGTTTTCCTTTTGGGTAAAGTATTGAGACTGTTGTGCTTCGGAAACTCCAAAATAGAAAACAGCAGCCGCTAAAAGTATTTTTTTTGATTTCATTAATATCAAATTTAAAATGGATAGGCCTTCAAAAATAAGACCAAATATTTTAATTTTCAGAAGGTTTTATCCCTGAATTGTCAACGAAAATATCGAAAAGATATTGTATAAACAAGTCTTTTTACACATTGTTAGCCCGTGAATTATTTTTTAGCATTTATTAACTTTTATATAAGAAAGATTAAGAAAATCTTAATTATTTCTCAGAAATAATTACATTTGTTTTTTTCAACATAAATTATCATTTAATGAACCAACTTTTCAGAAGAAAGCAATACTCAGATACAGACACATCAACGAATCTTTTAAGGGTTTTAGGAACCTGGGACATCGTATTTTTTGGTATTGCGGCCATTATTGGAGCGGGCAGCTTCAGTAGTTTGGGTGAAGCCGTTTTCAGAGGCGGTCCCGGTGTTATTCTTCTCTATTTGATCTGTGGTTTTGCTTGTGGTTTCACAGCTTTATGTTACGCTGAGTTTGCAAGTAGGATTCCTACGGCAGGCTCTGCTTATACTTATGCATACGCAAGTTTTGGTGAATTAATTGCGTGGGTCATCGGTTGGGCTTTGATTATGGAATACTCTTTCGGAAATATTTATGTTGCCTTTTCATGGTCTGATTATTTCACCAGCTTTATCGAGCGTCTTGGGATGCATATTCCTGATTATCTTACCTGCAGTTACACAGAAGCTAAAAAAGCTTTTACAAACGGATCTACAAATAAAGAACTCATCAACGCATGGGTAAATGCACCATTATTAGGAAGTTTAAAATTCATCGTCGATATTCCGGCGCTGGTTATCAACGGATTAATTACGTGGTTGTGCTACCGTGGAGTGAAAGAAAGCAAGAACTTCAACAACTCTTTGGTTATTCTAAAATTAGCAGTGATCGTTTTGGTTATTCTGGTTGGTTTTTCATACATCAATACTGAAAATTGGACTCCCGTAAGTATCGAAACTGGCCAACCTTCTTTTATGCCGAATGGCTTTGCAGGAGTAATGAGTGCTGTTTCAGGAGTTTTCTTTGCTTACATAGGATTTGACGCATTGAGCGTACTTTCTGAAGAAACAAAAGACCCACAAAAAACCTTACCTAAAGGAATGATCATTTCTTTGGTTCTTTGTACCGTAATTTATATTGCCCTTACTTTAGTCTTAACGGGAATGGTAGATTACAGAAAGTTTGACGGCATCGGAGATCCACTATCATTTATATTTGAAAAGACGAATGCCAATGTTGCATGGATGGAATTGACGGTTTCTTTCGTGGCAATTGTCGCAATTACAACTGTTCTATTAGTTTTCCAAATGGGACAACCTAGAATCTGGTACGCAATGAGCCGTGACGGATTGATGCCTAAAAAGTTTCAGGATGTACATCCAAAATACAAAACGCCTTCATTTGCAACGATTGTTACCGGTATTGTAGTGGGGGTTCCTATTATTTTCACCGATAAAACTTTTATCTTAGATTTTACAAGTATCGGAACTATTTTCGCCTTTGTATTGGTTTGTGCAGGAGTTTTAATGCTTCCAGCAAAAGAAAAGATCAAAGGTAGATTTCACCTTCCTTATATTAACGGAAAAATTATTTTCCCTGTTATATTTATTGGTTCATTGGTAGGATTCCATTATTTCCAGCCGGAATTTTTTGATCATTTAATGGAATGGAGTGATCCTAAAGAAGGAGAATTCAAAGCTTCTATTTTCTTTTTCATCTTAATTAATCTTGGGCTTTGTGTTTTAGCATTTATTAAAAATTTATCCTTAATTCCATTAATTGGTTTAAGTTCTTGCTTATATCTTCTTACCGGAATGAGCCATGAAAACTGGTTTTATTTCGGAATTTGGTTCGCTGTAGGTTTGGTTATTTATTTCTTTTACGGATATAAAAACAGTAAGCTGAGAAATGCCTAATTGATCCATGAAATATCTTTTCTTCTTCGTATTTTTAGCCTTTATCGGTTGCAACAAAACAAAAGTTGAATCGGAAAATTTGGAGACAAATAAAATTCCGTACAAAGAGTTTTTAGTTTCGATTAACAAAAAGTCTGAAGAAGATAAGAAAAAATATCTGTTTACATTTATCAACTATGATGTTTCAAATTACTGGACCTCTACTCCATGGTCATTTAACGGAACATCGAGGGAGCCACAGAAAGGAACAATTGCTTGCGGATATTTTGTAACCAATACGCTGACTGATTTTGGTTTTGATATTAACAGAACTTATTTAGCGCAACAAGCTTCGTCAGTGATGATAAAAAAGCTTTGCAAAGACATTAAATATTTCAGCAAAAGACAAGATTTAGATAAGTATATTTTAAGTAAAGATAAAAATCAGGTGTATATTGTCGGCTTAGATTTTCATACCGGATTTATTACCAGGGAAAATAAAGACACCTATTTTATTCATTCTAATTACATCAAAAATAAAGGTGTCGTAAAAGAATTTACACAAACATCACAAGCTTTGAATGCTTCAAAAACTTTTATGATTGGAACTTTAAACTATTGACATTTTTAATTTTCTTAACTTAAATAAACTTTGTTTATTCTTTTTTAAACATTGAGAAATTAAGAAATAACATCATAATGAACAGTTTAAGAAATCAATAAATTGATTTTGATGAAAGTTTATTAAGCACAATTCTCTGAAAACCTTAACTTCTTAATGTTAAAAAATTTTTTGTGGAAATTTAAACAGCTCTAATAATTGGCGAAATTATTGCTAAGGTTCTTTAGGAACTTTAAACTATAATGCCATGTCTGAAAGAATCAAAACATATGATGAGTTCTATGAGTTTTACCTCGGTGAACACAAGAAATTGGGAACCAGGATTTTTCATTTTCTGGGAATTCTATCTGTTTTTCTCGTCATTGGTTTTGTAATATATACTGGTAAAGAAAGATTCTTATGGTATATTCCGATATTTGGATATGGTTTTGCTTGGCTCAGTCACGCTTTTATTGAAAGAAATAAACCTGCAACTTTCAGGTATCCGCTTTGGTCTTTAATGTCTGATTTTAAGCTGTTTTTTGAGCTTTTAATCGGAAAACAGAAATTTAATGGAAAACAATCCTGAATTTTCTTTGGCACAAAACTTGTAAACCAACCCCCAAATTATATGAAGTTATGAAAAATGCGAAACTCTTCCTAAAAGGAACTTTACTAGTATCGTCTTTATTTGTTTTATCACAATGTAAGCCGATGCCCAACTCAACAGCAGAAAATGAAAAAACATTTATTGTAGGTCCTGAAACAGCAGATTGCACAGGAGTTGCTCCTATGAAATGTCTTCAGGTAAAAGAAAAAGCATCTGATAGCTGGCAAAATTTCTATACCAACATTGAAGGTTTCACTTACGAACCGGGATATGAATATGTTTTAAAAGTGAAAACAGAAAAAATCGAAAATCCACCAATGGATGCTTCTTCAATAAAATACACTTTAATAAAGCAGGTTTCTAAAACCAAAAAATAAAAAAATCCCTTTCAATTAATTTTGAAAGGGATTTGTATTTTGATGATTAAAACGACGATCCTTCAAAACCTTTGTTTTTTGGAGGATTTTGAGGCTGTGTTTTATTCGTTTCTTCCATTTTTTGCGTTGCCGCCATAGAAACAACCAAATCATTCAGCATAGAACTTGCTGCTGTTGGAGAATTAGGCAATAGCACTAAATTACTTCTGTTGTTTGCTCCAATAGAACTCAATGTATCATAATGCTGCGTAACAACGATTAATGCAGAAGCTTCCTGCGCATTGATATTGGCTGCATTCAGCATTTTTACAGATTCTTCCAATCCTTTTGCAATTTCTCTTCTTTGATCTGCGATACCTTGCCCTTGCAATTTTTTAGATTCAGCTTCAGCTTTTGCCACGGCAACAATTCTAATTCTTTGTGCTTCAGATTCGTATTCAGCAGCGGTTTTTTCACGTTCTGCAGCGTTAATCCTGTTCATAGCGTGTTTTACCTGTTCGTCCGGATCGATATCGGTTACCAAAGCTTTAATAATGTCATATCCATAACTTTGCATCGCCTCCTGCAGTTCATTTTTTACCGCATTGGCAATATCATCTTTTCTTACGAAAACATCATCTAATTTCGTTTTTGGAACCTCTGCACGTACCACATCAAAAACATAAGATGTAATCTGATTTTCAGGATTTTCCAGACGATAATAGGCGTCTTTTACATTTTCTCTGATGACCTGATACTGTACAGAAACTTTCATTTTAATGAAAACATTATCTAAAGTTTTAGTATCAATCATCACATCCAATTGCTGAATTCTAAGGTTCAGACGTTTTGAAATCTGATCAAGAAACGGAATTTTCAAATGTAAACCGGCGTGGCTCACTTTCAAAAATTTTCCTAATCTTTCTACAACAGCCGCAGATTCCTGCTTTACCGTAAAGAAAGAAGCGAATAATGTGACAAGTCCGAAAAAGACCAAAATACCTACATACACCATATTTGTTTTATTTATTTATGAATTTCTTAAAGATAATTTATTTATTTGAAATAACATATATTTAAATCTTAAATAAAACATCATGAAAATCACTTTTATCATTCTGCTGTTCGGTCTTTGTAGCATAAAAGCTCAAAATAAACTCATGTATTATCCAAGATTGAATGGCATTTATTTATCTAGTAAAGACAGTGATTACAATGATTTTATTTATGCTAAGAAAAATTTGGTTGCCGAACTCTCAAAAATATCTCAAAAAACGTTCTATTCCAATTACGGAGTCAGCACTTCGCCAAGTGGTCATGGTGCTTTCACGGGATTAGATCTGGTTCCGCTTTTACAGACTTACGAAAACTTTTTTGTTCCCGGTTTCACTTTAAAATTGTTGGGTGATAAAGAAATTCACATTCCACTTACTTACACAGAAAGCTTCCCAGAAGATGAAAATGGCAAAACAGAGGAAATGAAATCGAATCTACAACTCAATAAGCCAGATAAAATTGCACTTTTTATTCCGCTGCAACTTCTCCATGCAACGGGTGAAAGTAGTGAATGCAACGGCGAATTTTATTTTGACAGAATTGAAACCGTTATAAAAAGAGAAAACTACGCTTCCTTTACGATTGATGGAAAATTCTCAAAAGAATTCCATCTCAAAAACTGGCAGATTAACAGCTTAAAGATAAGCACTTTAATCTTTGAATTCAAAGATAATCAATTGATGATTAAAGCTATTTATTCTACGCCAGACCAATCTAAAAATGAAAGCGTAATTTTCACTACGCCATTCATTCTTTAATTATTTTTAAATTTTACATCGTCATCCCGATATCAATTCCTTTTATTTTTCGATAAAGGTCAGTTGCGTAATTATCGGTCATTCCAGAAACAAAATCGATTACCCCCAAAGTTTTCTGGTAATCGCTCCCCTCTTCATATATAAATTGTTGAGGAAGAAGTTTCAGCGCCATTTTGTCGTAAGATTTTCGCTCATCTTTTGCTTTTAAAACTGATGGAATAAAATGATCCAGCAATTCATACATTACGTTGTAGCCTGCATTTTCTATCTCTACAACCGCCTTATGATTGTAAATTTTTGCAATAGAATATTTTTCTATTTCTTGTAAAGCTTTATTTCCGTCCCTGTAAATATCAAGCAACCCTTTATCTAAATTTCCCTGCAAAATTGTGGTAAAATTCGTTTTAAAACTCTCAATCGACTTATTGATCAGAGCATTGATAACTTTAGCTCTTAGATAAGAAACTCTTTCATTATCATTAGAAATTGCTACCAACTTATCTTTTACTTTTTTAATATTTTGATTTTCAGATTCAATAAGATCTAAGAAAAGGTTTTCGCAGTCTGAGCTTGAAATAATCCCCAATCGATGAGCATCTTCCATGTCAATAATATTGTAGCAGATATCATCAGCAGCTTCTACCAACCAAACAAAAGGATGTCTTTTGAAGATATAAGGTTCATCATTTTCCTGGATCAGATTAACACCTTTCGCTATTTCCAGAAAAGTTTCTTTTTCATTTTGAAAAAAACCAAATTTCTTTCTGTGAACAATTCCTTTTTTCTTGGCAACCGCTTCACAAGGATATTTTGCAATACTTGCCAGTGTCGTAAAAGTCAACTGAGCTCCTCCAAAATCTTTTCCCTGTTGCTGATGTGCCAAAACACGAATAGCATTGGCGTTTCCTTCAAAATTAACCAAATCAGCCCATTCTTTCTCTAAAAATTTAAATTTAAGATCATTTTCATTTTTATCAAAATAACTGGCAATTGCATCTTCACCCGAATGTCCGAAAGCGGGGTTCCCCACATCATGACAAAGACAGGCTGCAGCAATTACATTTCCTAAATTATGGTTGTAAAAATTCTTTGAATCTTCTGTAAGGTCACTTTTAAAATTTTCAGCAATAAATTCGCCGATCACGCTTCCTAAACTCCTTCCAACAGAAGAAACCTCTAAAGAATGTGTAAGTCTATTATGTACAAAAACACTTCCCGGAAGTGGAAAAACCTGCGTTTTATTTTGTAATCTTCTGAAAGCCGAAGAAAAGATAATTCGATCAAAATCTCTCTGAAAATCTGTTCTTGAAGCTGTAGTATTTGGATTATTACCGGTACGCTGACTGGTAAAAATTTGGTTCAAATTCATCATTTTTCAAAATTAATTCAATTTTTACTTTTAAAGGAATAATATTTGAGTTTTTCTTTAAAAACCAACTCATGCCTGAAGGTCCTACAATTGTTTTAATGAAAGAAAATCTGCAAAAATTTGTAGGTGAAAAGGTAATTGAAGCTGATGGAAGCGAAATCCCTAAAGCTCCCGAAATAAAAGGAGAAATTCTGCGTGAAATAAAAACTTTTGGAAAACAAACTTATTTAATCTTTGATACAATTATTTTCAAGATCCATTTATTGATGTTTGGCTCTTACAGTTTGTATAAAAGAAAAGATATCGAAACGCTACGATTAGGACTCACTTTCAAAGATGGTGGAATGTATTTTTATACGTGCTCGGTAAAAATTGTGGATGAAAGTTTTCTTAAGAAAATCGATTGGGAAGCTGATGTGATGAGCGGCAAATGGAATCCAGAAAAAACTGAAAAAGTTTTAAAAGAAGATCCTAAAATGATGATTTGTGATGCCTTGATGAACCAGGATATTTTTTCAGGAGTTGGAAACATCATTAAAAATGAAGCTTTATTCAGAATTGGAATTCATCCGGAAAGTCTGATTGGAAATTTACCTCCAAAAAAATTAAAGGAGATCATTTCAGAAGCAAGAAATTACAGTTTCGATTTCAAAAAATGGAAAAAAGCGAATGTCTTGAGTAAACATTTTCAGATCTATCATCAGAAAAACTGCCCAAAATGTGGTGAAGAGGTTATTAAACAAGATACGGGAAAAGGAAAACGCACAAGTTTCTTCTGCGAAAACGACCAGAAACTGTATTAAAAATCATGTTTTTAAGAACAAAAAAATATTCTAAATTTATAAAACCTTAATTACATGAAATGACCGACAATAAATGGCTTGACCGATGGAACGAAAGATACAGCAATGATGAATTTGCTTATGGAACACAACCCAACAATTATTTAAAAGAACAACTGCAAAAACTGGAAACGGGTTCTGTTCTTTTTCCTGCAGAAGGTGAAGGTCGAAATGCTGTTTTTGCCGCTCAACTCGGATGGAATGTTTCTGCTTTTGACATCAGTTCTGAAGGAAAAAATAAAGCATTACAACTGGCAGAAAACAACAACGTAGAAATTGATTATCAAGTTGGCGAATTGCAAAATTTGAACTTCCAGAAAGAACAGTTTGATGTCATTGCTTTAATTTACGCTCATTTTCCTGCGGATATTAAATCTTCAATCCATAAAATGTTAGATACATATTTGCGTAAAGGAGGTTATATTATTTTTGAAGCTTTCAGCAAAAAACATTTAGATTTTGTCTTAAAAGACGAAAAAGTTGGCGGTCCGAAAGATATAGAATCTCTATTCTCAATTGATGAAATGAGATCTGATTTTCCGGAATATGATATTATTGAATTGGTGGAAACAGAAATAGAACTTAATGAAGGGATTTTTCACAATGGTACAGGCTCGGTAATTCGATTTTTAGGAAAGAAAAAATAGAACATTTTAGAAACATTCTATTTTTGAAAATTTAGACCTCCAAATTTAGTGAGCCTCCCGAATAAGCATTGAAAAATGCAGACCTGTAGACTTCACCCAAAGGAATCTCAGATTCGTCGATGTAAATATTATGATTATCAAAAGAATCGATTACATTTAAATTAACCACAAAAGATTTGCTTACTCTGGAGAAAATTTCTGCCGGAAGTTTTTGATGAATGGTCTTAAGATTCATCGCCGTGATCAGCTTTTGAGTCTTTGTATGGATAACGACATAATCTTTTAAACCTTCGATAAATTTGATCTCATCAAAATTGAGCTTATAAAATCTTCTGTCTGCTTTGATGAACAGAAACTCTTTGGTATTCGATTCAACCGTATTTTTCACCGTTCCTTGTGAAAGTAACTGATGATAAAGAATTGCTTTTCCAATTGCTTTTTCCAGGCGGGTTTTTTCTATTGGTTTTAACAAATAGTCGATGGCATCGAGCTCATAGCTTTTCAAAGCATACTGAGAATATGCCGTTGTGAAAATTACCAGACATTCTTTGGGAAGCATTTTCGCAAATTCTAAACCCGTCACCAAAGGCATTTCTATATCCAAAAAAATAAGATCGACAACATTGGTTTTTAAAAACTCTAACGCTGCAGGAGCATTGGAAAATGTTCCTAAAATATTGATCTTTGAAACTTCAAGGATCAACGACTGCATTTCTGCTTTTGCCAAAGGCTCATCATCTACAATAATACAGTTCATACAGGAATTATTAGATTTACAATATATTCGTTTTTGGTGGAATTGATCTCCAGCGTAAAAGTATTTTTGTAAAGCAGCTCCAGTCTTCTTTTGATATTCACCAATCCAAGTCCGCCATAAATAGTTTCGGGAATTGGAAACTCTGAATTTTGAGAATTTCGGCATTCAAAGTGAAGAGTTTTATCTTTAATTTCGATATTTACTTTCACATAAGATTCTTTTCCACTGATATCTACACTGTGTTTGACGGCATTTTCTACAAACGTGGTAAATAAATTAGGCGGAATGAAGGTGCTGTTTAAAGTTCTTTTATCGGTTTTGCTGTCGATATAAATTTGGAAATCTTCTCTTCTTATTTTTTCAAGGTTCAGAAAATTAGACAAAAAATCAATTTCGGAAGTGAGTAACGTTTTTTCTTCGTTGTTTTCATAAAGTTGGTAACGCAGAAATTCTGATAACTTCATAATGACAACGGTTGCTTTTTCAGGATCTGTTCTTATCAAAGCTTTCACATTATTCATCATATTAAATAAAAAATGTGGGTTGATCTGATTTCGCAATTCATTAAGTTCCATTTTCAAAGTCAGATTGCTCAGTTCTACAATTCTCTTGTTATCTTTTGTCCATTTCTGAATAAGTTTCACCGTTGTACTCACCAAAATAATAGGAATACAGATCATAATTCCTTCATAAAGCCCACCTCTTCGGGCATCATTCTCCAGACCTTCAATTTTATATTCTGCAAAGAAGATCTCAAAACAGTTCCCGATTAAATTAAGACCGACAATTCCCAAGGTGAAAAGCAATAAAAAGTAAATTACATAACGGGTTTTAAAGAAGAAAAGCGGCACCAAAACATAGATATTAATATATGCCATCCCAATCAACGATACAAAAACGAAAAGCAAAACAAAATATCGGTATCCTTCCTTATACCAATGCCAAAAATCTGCGAAGTACAGAAATATAAAGAAACAAATCGCCGAAACAACGTGCCTCAACAAACGGTAACGATCTTCCACCAGAAAATCGATCACCATCGTATCGTTTAATTCTTTAGTCTTACAATTCATTAAAATATCTGATCTTGTTAATTGTAAACAAAAATAACTAATAACGTCATCAAACAGCATATTATTATACAAACCCTGCACTTTATTATACAAAATTTCAAAACGTGGTATTTGGTAGAATTTGTAAGGCAGTTGGTATAAAAAACCAATTCCCAAAGCCTTTTCTCTATTCCTTTGTCTTGTAAAATTTATTCAAGACATGGAATTAAACGTTTTTCAGAAACTCACCGAGCAAATTACACAGGAGTGTTATTTTATGACCGATTCTCAGCAGGAAGAAAAAGTCATCCAATTGATCGATCTGCATCACTTTATAGCATCTTACAATGAAAGCCTGAAAGTGATCGATTACATCCATCATCCAATCAACATCATCGAAGAAAATGGAGAAAAAAAAGGGGTCTTATTTTACGATATGAAGCATTCTCATGCTTTGGATATTTATGAATCTGAACTTTTTAAAAGCCATCATCAGATCCAGGAATTATGGTTTGTTTTTGTAGAGGAAGAAAATGCTTCAAAAGCTGAAAAGTATATGGATTTTATTCAGCTAAATGCTATAGAAACTTTTTATGACAGAATATTTATGTTCAATTTTTTTCAGTCTACCATCAACGCCATCAAGTAAATTTTTATGATCCTATTTAAAAAGAATTTCATCACTTTTGCACTTATTCCTGTTGCAACAATTGTTTCAGCTCAAAAAAGAGACAGTATTCCGCATAAAGTAGTTGCTTTCGTGACCGATAAATTTCCTCAAGCCCGAGATTTAAATATCGAATTTACCCAGGTTACGCCTTATCAATTTTCACCTGAACTTTATGGAAGCGATCTACCAGAAAATAAGATCAAATCTTTTCAACAGGTAAAAGCGAATGCCAATGTTTATTTTATTAAAAACAGAAAATGGATGTTGAGTGGATCATTAAATTATCGCTTCACTTCTGTTAATTCAGAAAACAACATCAATATTTTCTCCGATGAAAATACCAATAAAGGTAATTTCCATTATCATTCTGAGGCTGTTAATGTTACTTATTTTTCAAAACTTTTTAATAAAATAGCTATTTATTCTGCCACCGCTTCTGTTGATGGAAGCAATCAGCATTTTGAAAGAATTAGAGGAATGATGACCGGAAGTTTGGTTTTAAAAGCCAATGCAAAAACTAAAATGACCTTGGGTATCGCTGTTTTAATAGACCCAAGTACGCCAATTCCTGCGTTACCGATTTTTACTTATGAACATAAATTTGATAATGGCTGGGTTGCAGATATTATTTTACCAAAGAAAGTTTTGGTGAGAAAAGATATTTTTTCAAACGGAAGAATTTCATTTGGAACTGAGATGGATACTACTTCTTTCTATCTTTATCCGTCAGGAAAAACATATGAATTCAGGCAATTGGAGATCAATTCCGGAGCAATTTATGAACATCATTTAGGTGGAAATTTTATCGGAACATTAAAAACAGGACTCAGAGCAACACCAAATTCAAGGATTTTTGAAAAGAAAGAATCTCAGAAAGATTATATTTTTGAATCCAATGCAAAACCATCTTTTTATTTCAATGTAGGACTTTCTTACAACCCTTTTGGAAAACCAAGAACAAAATGACATAAAAATTGAATGCAAAAATGTCAGTTTTTAATGTTTCTAACATTTAATATGCTTTACATTCTATTTCCTTGATATTGTCAACCTGAAAACAACAAATACAAAAACATTAACAGATTCTTAATTTTTTATGAATTAAATAATTAAAAACAAAAACATTTTACACCTAAAGCAATCAATCCATTAATACTAAATTCACCTAAAAACACATCCTCACACTCATAAAACACTGATATACATCATAACAATTCAATTTGGCACGTCATTTGAAAGTTGTAATATTGCAATTATAAAATTCGCAATAAATAATTAATAATTTAAAAATTCAAAAATTATGATCGCTTATATTGGTATCGCTACATGTGCAGTTATTGTTACTTCTTATTTTGTAACAGCTAGAAAAGAAAGAAACTAGTTTTTAATAAACACGTTCTTTTATTTAACAAATTTCAATTAATATTTTTTTTTATGTTTGCAGTTCTAAACTGCCGCTCTTTTACTCAACCGGAGTAAAAGAGCCGAAAACATAAAGCAATGACTACCCTACTCGAGAAACTTCAAACATTACTTTTTTCAAATCTCGGCTTAGTCATTTCCAATCTATATCAAGAGCAGGAATCCAAAGAATATTTTGGATGCAACTTTCAGCTCAACTCCTTTCAAATTAAATTCAGAAAAGCCAAAGTAACCCCGACAAAAGTTGGTCAGTTCGTCACTTTATGGAAAAGAAATCCTATTTCTAAAGAAACAGAACCTTTTACTTCTGAAGACACTTCCGATTTTTATTTAATTCTAAATGAAACATCTGAAAATTTCGGGCTTTTCCTTTTCACGAAAGAAGTTTTAATTAAAAATCAAATTCTCAGTACAAATTTAAAAGACGGAAAACGAGGTTTCAGAGTCTATCCGAACTGGGATATTCCACAAAATAAACAGGCAACGAAAACTCAAAACTGGCAAGCTCAATTTTTTATCAACTTTGCTGATGAAAATTATGTTGAGAAGTTTGAAGCTATTTTGAAATCTACAGCTCAGTAAAAATTACATTTTTTCTCTCGCAGATCTTTCTGATCGAGCAGATTTAAAATGCTTTAAAATAAACGAATTTAATTTGCAAGAATTTGAAAAATAAAAAGAAGAAATTGTTTTTCAGACTCATTTAAATAGGCTTCAAAATTTTAAATCAATTATCTTTGCAGATTAATATAAATGTTCAAGAAATATGAATCTGTACAATCTCATTATTCAGGATAAAGAAGCTGTAACGCTGGATGAAGTTTATCTTGAACCTCAAAATAAGCAACAATTTGTACAGCTCATCAAAGAACATACTTATATCAAAGAACTTCAGGAATATGGACTTCCCCTCAATAATAAAATACTTCTGGAAGGAAGTTCCGGTTGCGGAAAAACGATGACCGCAAAAGCGATTGCCAACGCATTAGGAAAAAGTATTATCATCTTAAATTTGAGCAACATTGTTTCATCTAGGATCGGGGAAACTTCTCAAAACATCAAAATGATCTTCGACAAGGCTGCAAGAGAAAGATCGGTTCTTTTTCTGGATGAACTCGACCAGATTGGAAAAGCCCGCGGAAGTGATGATAAAGATGTTGGTGAAATGCGAAGACTCGTTAATACTTTAATTCAGCTGATTGATTATTATCCCGAAAATGCACTTCTATTGTGTGCTACCAATCACGCAGAAATTATTGATACCGCCATCATCAGACGTTTTCAATTAAAGATTAATTACAAAATACCTTCAAAAGATTTTCTTGATGAATATTACGACCATCTTTTATCCCAATTTCCAGAAGAATTGAAAAATATTAAAAGAAAATATGAAATCTCGTTTGCAGAAGCGAAGGATTATACTTTTACAGTGGTGAAAGGGAATTTGATTGAAAAGTTGGAAGCCAAAAATTCAATACTTCTATAAATATTGAGATAAAGATTTTTCTTTTAATGTTGATTTAAAATTGTTTTGAATTAGATAATTATTTACTTTAGCGTAATTAGTTTGGATTGACGTAATGCGTGAAGCCAAACGTTAGCGGTCAGCTTAAAAGACGACACAGGAATAAACAGTAACGCAAGACAATTAAATATGGATAAAGTTGAAATTCCTTTGAGTAAGACAAAACTACTTCTCGGTATTGGTGGTTCAATTCTGTTTGTAACATTAGGACTTTACTTCATTACGACAATGGCAGACCAACAAACAAGGTTTAACCCGTCAATCTTAAAAGGTATTGGTGTTGCCAGTATTCTATTCTTTGGTGCGACTGGTATTTACGGAATAAAGAAAATGTTTGACAAAACAACTGGGTTGACAATTGACGAAAACGGAATTTTTGACAATACAAATGCTTCAAGCGTTGGACTCATAAAGTGGGGTGACATTACAGCAATAAAAACAGAACAGGTTGCCTCGACAAAATTTTTGTTGATTTACACTTCAAATCCTGATTTTTATATTGACAAAGTAAAAGGCTATAAAAGGAAACTAATGGAAGGAAACAATAGAATGTATGGAACGCCATTATCAATTACTTCCAATACTTTAAAATATAACTTTAACGACTTGGAGAAACTAATAAATGACGGACTTGACGAACAACGAGAAAGAAAGCCGAACCGCTAACAAGGGTTTTGCAATAGTGGGGCGAAACTGCAAAGTTCAAGGCTATTTCTTCGATTGAACTTTTGTGCAAAATTGAAGAGTTGAGCTTCGATTGCCGACCATCGCAAAGCCCCGAACAGCTATCTGCAAGCAAATCTAAAAATATGATTACAAAAGATTTTTATAAAGTTTCATTTTCATTATTATCGTTTTTAATTGCTTTTTTCATTACAATATATGCACATAATGACAATAACATATTGCTTTTTTTAGTTCCAATTTTAATCACAGGAATGTTTATTCCTGTAACTATTGCAATATTTAAAGATGGAAATTTTAAAGCAAATTTTATAAAAAGTTTAAAATATTCTTTCTTAATAAGTTCTTTAATATACATCAGCGGGTATGTATTTTTTGCATTACAACCTTTATTCTACTAAAAATGAAAAATTTATTTA
The DNA here is from genome assembly GCF_001677955.1 of Chryseobacterium sp. BGARF1. Taxonomy (GTDB): domain Bacteria; phylum Bacteroidota; class Bacteroidia; order Flavobacteriales; family Weeksellaceae; genus Chryseobacterium. The sequence continues at coordinate 39,526 of NZ_LELA01000030.1, read as the reverse complement.
AGATATTATCAATAACTATATTAATCCCTTTAATAGTAATAAATTTCTTTTTTGGTAGCGCAAATTTGATTGAAGGAAAAAATTTCTTTTTTCCTTATGCTGATACTGAATTTTCTGCAAGTTATACACCTAAAAAATTTGATAATATAAAAAATGGACAAACAATAGATGAAGTAGATAAAATTCTTGGTAAACCTCTTTATAAAAATATAGACTCACTTAATAACAGTATTGAATATGTTTATACAAATGATGGAAAATTAATGAAAAATAAAAGAGAGGGAGATTTGGCTTGGTATTATTCAGCAATTCAGTTTGACAATAAGAAGAAAGTTTCTAAAATAGAAAAACACTGGGTTTTTGATTAAAAATTCTGCCTGCAAATAACATTGTATTGGTAAAATGCGGGGTTAAGTTTAAATTGAAAATTTCGTCAAAATAATCCGCATTTTTTTAATTGGTGAATTTGAATAACTTAGCAAAATAAAAAAGTTTTTTCTACGTCTCGTCTTTCTTGAACTTACGTCTTTCGAAAGTCCGAGCTTCACAAAGTCTTTTTTTGTTATCAGAAATTTAAACAAACACTCGCCACAAATGAAATTTATTATATTTTTTCTTGGAATATCTACCTTATGCTTCTCGCAAAAATTTAGTTTTATTTACGAAACAAAATACAAACTGAATTCAGAAAAACCAGATGATGTTAATTCCGATTATATGATTTTGGATTTAAAAAATAATAGTTCAATTTTTAGAGAATCACAAGACAAAAAAACAGATTCAATAAAGTTGAATAATGGAAACGGAAGGTATAATATGGGTGTTGAAAACCAATTCTATGTCAAAAAGAATCTTGCTCAAAAAAGAATTGAAAAAGTAATAACCTATTTGGGAACAGATTATCTTCTTCCAATTGATGAAATATTAAATTGGAATATTACTTCGGAACAAAAACTCATTGGAAAATATAAATCTCAAAAAGCAGAAACCAATTATGGAGGAAGAAACTGGATTGCCTGGTTTACTACAGAATTACCTTTTGCAGATGGCCCCTATATTTTTAACGGTTTACCTGGATTGATCGTTTCTATTCAAGATTCAAACAACGACTATTCATTTAATTTGATAGAAGTCAAGAAAGGCGGGAATATTTTTGACGCACGAACAAAAACAGTAAAAATTGACTGGAAAAAATATGAAACTCTTGCAAGATCATATTTTAATGACCCATATGATGTAAATTCAAAACTGAGAATGGGAAAAACAGTTACATTTACCGGTCCGAATGGTGTTACAATGGATATTTCAATAAAGAGTAAAGAAATGCAAAATAGTATTTTGCAAGACAATAATCCAATTGAGTTAAATCGCAAAATAAACTACCAATAAAGACTTCTGCTAACAAAATTTTTATGCTAGGCGTATTGAAACTTTTTTCCATAAATTTAGCATCAGTTAAGAGTTTAGCGTTGGTGTCAAGACTAGAAACGTTAGCAGATACTTTAGAAAAACCGAACAATGAAAAGAATTATACTTTTATTATTTACACTTCTTAGTACAACATTAAGTTATTCACAAAATCTTTATCCAGAAAAATATAAAGATTGTAGTTTAACAAGTTTTTGTCTTGATTGCGGAGATACAAAAGCCGAGCCTCCAAAAAATCTAATGAATGAATTATTAGATAAATTTGACAAAAAGAGTTTGAGCAAGATAAAAGGAATCATTGAAGTACAAATTCTAATTGACGAAAATGGAAAATCTTGTTTATTAAGTTCAGTAAATCAAACAAATATTTCATCAAAAAAATTGGGTTTACAGAATGCTATAAACTCTACATCAAATTGGAAATCTGCTATTTCAAAAAATAAAAAAACAAATAGTTCTGTTTCTTTAATTATTGAATTTGAAAATTCTAGTTTTTCTGCAAAACGCAGAGTTTTTGACTTTAAAAATCAGTCAAATGCAAAATCTGTCGGAAGCCCAGAGGTAAAAGGTACAGACAAAAACAAACTTTCAAAAAGTTGGTCTGTATTTACTCAACAGAATTCAGAATTACCTTGGGATATGACAAGAGCAGTTACAAACGATTTAGACAATAATATTTGGATTGGAACAGACAATGGAATTGTAAAAATAAATAATGGAAAATGGGAACATTTTAATTCAAAAAATACATCTATCTCTTCTCCTGCTTATAATAAAAGTGAAACACAATCTGTACGAAATTTAGAAGTTGATAAAACCAACAATAAATGGTTTGTTGCTGGCTGGGATGTTTACAGATATGACAATAAAAACTGGACAAAATATGACTCAATAAATTCTCCAATAAATTGGGCTCGAAAAATATTTGTTGACCATTCAAATAATGTATGGTTTACATCTTGGGATGGTGTAGCAAAATTTGATGGAAAAAATTGGTCAGTAATCAATAAGCAAAATTCTAATTTGCCAACTGATAAAACTCTTGGTGTGTATGTTGATAAAAAAGATAGAATTTGGATTGGAACTTTTGAAGGAAACGTTATTATTGAAAACGGAGTAACAAAATTATTAAACGATAAAAATTCACCTTTATCGAAAGCCTACATTTCAAAAATCTATGAAGACAAAAAAGGATTTTTTTGGTTTGATTTATACAATGACAAATCTGATGAAGCGGGAATTTATGTGTTAGATTTACAAGGAAAATGGACAAAAATAAGTCACCCAAATCCTAAAATGTTTAGTGAAAATGCAATCAATGATTTTTATTTAGACGAAGAAAGTAATTTATTATGGATAACATTAAACGGAGTTGGTGTTCTATGTTACGATACAAACTCAAAGAAATGGGAAACTTATACAAATGAAAATTCAAACGTTCCAAGCGTTCATTGTGAGAGAATAACAAAGGACAAAGATGGTTCAATTTGGATTGCCACTTATGCTGGAGTAATTAAACTTAATCAATAAAAAAACATCTGCTGCTAACAAAGGTTTTCCAAAAGCGGTGCAAAAAGCAAAATTAGAAATCGAATCTTCACACAAGAAAAACCCAACAACCAAAAATTTCCAAGAATACACTTCGATACACGCATCAAGTTGTTCGGATTACGCTTCAACTATTTAGTTTAAACAATCAAACAATTCGTTAGGTGGTTCAAGTATTAAGAATGAAGAGTAAACCGTTACGAATAGGTAATCAAGCATTTCGAAGAGCCATTCAACCATTTCGAAGGAGCAATCAAGTACTTCGAAGAGTCATCCAAGCAGTTCGAAGAGGCAATCAAGTACAATTCACTACTTTTCAACATCTTACAGCCTTTTCCAAAAATTAATGCAAAAAAAATTATGACAATACAATTGATCTATGCAATAAACCAAGTCATAAAATTTGGGCTTGAGCCTAATTTAACAATCAATAAGAATGAAAGGGACCTATTACTTGAAAGATCTTTAATAAATATTTATAGTTTATATTTTGATATTAACTACGAGTATGACGATGCGGACTACAAAGAATATAACGAATACAAATATGCAGACATAAGAAAGAATGTTGAGCATAATTTCCCCGACTTTGGTTTTTATACTAATGCTCTGGATATTTTAAATCTTGAAAATAAAGATAACTTTGGATTGGGTGATGCTACAGACGATTTAACAGATATTATCCTTGATCTATTACAAATAAAATGGAGAATAGAAAACAATAGCCCGAATGATGGGCTTTGGTATTTTCAGTTAATTTTTCACGGTCATACACAGCAACATATTATTGACTTATTAAATTATCTTAAACAAAGAAAATGAAACCATTTTTTCACTCACGAAATAAAATTGATTAAAAACTGGAAATACATCAATAAAAAAAGGATTTCAAAAATTTGAAATCCTTTTTACGTATATTTTTTTTTAATCTTACAATCCGATTACCGGCATTGATAACATTAAGATATTTTCGTTTTCTTCAAGACCATCAAGAGGCTCGATGATTCCCGGTCTGTTTGGCTGAGACATTTTCATTGTGATATCGTCTGCTCCCAAAATACCCAACATTTCTGTTAAGAATTTAGAACTGAAACCGATATTGATGTCTTCACCGTTATAATCACAAGGAATCTGCATATCTGCTTTGTTCGCATATTCTGTATCTTCTGCGTGAAGGTGAAGAATATTAGCAGATAATTTAAATCTCACCTGATTGGTTGATTTATTAGACATAATTGACGCTCTCTTAATCGCACCCAATAAAAGGTTTCTGTTGATCGTCAAAACATTCGGATTCTCTTTTGGAATTACCGCAGTATAGTTAGGATATTTCCCGTCGATTAATCTACAGATCCAGATATGTTTACCAAAAGTAAATTTAGCCATATTCTCGTTGAAGTCGATTTTGATGTCTTCGTTTGAGCTTGCTAAAATATTTTTGAAAATATTCAAAGGTTTTTTAGGCATGATGAATTCCATTGGTTCGGCATTCATCAAATCTGTTCTTTTGTACACCACCAATCTGTGAGAATCTGTAGAAACAAAATTGGTTTCGTTTTCGCCAAACTGGAACAAAACTCCTGTCATTACCGGACGAAGAGAATCGTTACTTGTTGCAAAAAGGGTGTTGGTTAAAGCTTCAGACAAAACTCCTGCAGGCATTGTGACACTTTGAGAAGCATCAAATTCCGGAATCTCAGGATAATCGTCTGCGTTATCTAAAGCCACAGCAAAATTATCTTTTTCATCTAAGATTTCCAACAAACTACCTGTACCTTCGGCATTGTCTTTTACCACTAAGGTAAGAGGCTGCTCGCCATAGGTTTTAATAAAATCTTGAAAAATTTTAGCTGGGACCGCAAATTTACCAGAGTCATCTGACTTTACCTCCAAAGAAGTAAGAAGCGTTGTTTCGCCATCAGATGCAGTAATGGTAACGATGTTTTCGTTGAGTTCAAAAAGATAGTTTTCTAAAATCGGTCTCGATTGAGAGCTTGATATTACGCCACTTACAGTTTGCAAAGCCTTCTGCAGTTCACCACTTGAAATAATAAATTTCATAGATTTAAAGAATAAGTTTCTACAAATATAATAAATAGAAAACAGATAGAAAAGAATAATCCTGAGAGTTATTAACAAATATCATTATTCTGTTTTCAGTGTCGAAATAATATTCAGGGTTTTGTAGTCATTAATTTTCGGATCAAAAATCTCCATCGTAAAATAGCTGATGTTAACTTTTTTGTTCATCAACGTCTGATATTCTTTAGGCAGATCTAAATTGGAATCCACAGATGAGATCCAATAAAGCTTATTCAGGATCTTATTTTCTCCTACCACATGGAAAACAATAAAGTTTTCTTTCTCAATTTTAGAGACCGTTCCGTTTATTAAAAGTTCTGAAGACTCTTTTCCTCCCGCTTCCTCATTAGCATATTGAGCTATTTTTAAAAACTCTTCCTGACATTCTTCCGCCATGAGAATTCCCATTTTTATTCCCAGCTGTTCCATTTTCTCAGTATCTGCAATATCAGCTGTAGGATCGATATTATAATCTTTTTTGATTTCTTTTGAAAATGGCATTGTAGCTCTAAGCATACACACTCCAAGCTCTGCAGTTATTGCCGAACTATTTTTTCCTTCGGTCTTAATTGACTTCACGCAATCGCAAGAAGATTTAGCAATTTTTTTCTTATAATCCTGTGAAAAAAGGCCTGTAGAAATCACTAAACCTAATAAAAGAAATACATTTTTCATCATTAAAATTAAATTTCTCAAAGATAAGAGAAAAATCAAAATTCTTCTCTTTTTTCTATATTTGTAAAAAAGAAAAAATGCGCAAACCTCCGATTCATAAAAGTTTTCTGAATGCTTTTCGAGGTATTTTCTTTATTCTTAAATCTGAAAGAAATTTTCAGCTGGAAATTTTCGCCTTTTTTATCAATATTTTTCTGATTTTTTATCTAAAACTTTCAATTTTTGATACAATTCTCATCCTTATTGTTAGTTTTGGAGTTTTAGTTGCTGAAATTTTTAATACAGCAATCGAGAAAATTTGTGATATCATTCAGCCTGAGTTTGACAAAAGAATTGGTTTTATAAAAGATATTTCTGCAGGAGCTGTTACTTTGATGGCGATACTTTCGGTAATTGTAGGGATTTTGGTGTATTGGAAATATATTTTCAGCTAAATTGTAATTATTTCAATCAAGCTATTAATTCCCACGGATTTCTCAGATTTTCACAGATTTTATATTTAAAAATCAATCTAGAATCAGCGTAATGTTTTTATGTGATTCTATGATTTCAATTAAAATTTCAAATAAAGTCTGTCCGTTTCCGGCAATTAATTCAGCTAGTTTTTGTTGAATCAATTGCACATTGAAAGGTTTCCTTTGTTTGATTTTATTTTCATAGAATTTTTTAGTTAAATCAAAACCTAAATCTTCTTTTGACTTTTGAGAATCTTTCCAAGTAATATCTGTTTCAACTCCATATAAAATATCATCAAAACCATCCAGAGTTCCGACTTTCCAATCTTCACCTTTCATGAAAAGTTGAGAAACTTCTTCGTAAAAACCTTCCAAATCTGAAAAATGACCGCCATTGATGACAGTCATTTTGTTATGATGAATTTCGTTTTTCATTAAATACTACCAATATTATTTTCTTAGATAAATATTTCCGTATTTGGATTCCAGATTATATTGTGGTCCGTTTCCAAATGTTGCCGTAACTAAAGTACGAAAATCATCCGAATCTTTTCCTGCGAATTTGGTATCTAAATTTGAATAAATTTGTCCAAAATGGGTTTCCGCGGAAAGCTTTCCAACATTTTTATCCAAAACCGTAGCATCAATTCCACCATATATCGCATTCACATTGATCGTTCCGCCAAAATCTTTCACTTCAACCAAGCCATATTGAGATTCTATCTGAGTCATTAAAGATCTCGGAACTTTTATTTCTAATTTGATATCTACATCAACACCATCGGTCATCGAATTAAAAGTTACCTTGTTTTCTTTACAATACCTTTGGTATTCTTTACGAGTTTTAAAAATCAGTTTTTTATTATCTTTTTCAACCTTGATCCGACGAGGAATATTTTTCATTTCAGCTATTTTACCTTCAATAATCAGAGAATTCCCTTCTTTAGATTCTTTTATCTGGAAAGCTTCATTACTTTCATTCTCATCAATATTTACCGTTCCCAAGATTTGAACTTCAGGCTTATCCCAAGTGCTAATCTTAATCAATTCGGGATAATCAAACTTCAACGATATTTTTTGATTTTTATCTGTAGAAAAACTTTTATTAATCGCTGTTTGTGCTGCAGCAAGACCGAAAACCAAACTCACTGCAAGAGTTAGTACCGTTCTCATTTCGCTCTTAAATAAACTTTACTGTAATCGGAACGAACTTCAATAGTGGTACCGCCGCCGTTCACTTTTCCAATCAATTCATCTCCATGACGTACCAAGCCATCTTTCTTCTCAACATCAATTTTAAAATCCGGAGACATATAGATTTCCCCATAAGAAGTTGTTGTTTTCAAGTTAGCTTTTACCGATTTAGGAAGCGTAACATCAGCAAGACCATACACGGAAATAATCGACAAAGGTCCTTTTGTATTTTGATTAAAAACCGCTTCTACTTTTCCATAAATAGATTTTACAGTAGCTGGACCTGTAATATTTTCCAGTTTGATATTGTTATAAGTGGTCGCAATTTCAATTTCATTCTGAATATTTTTGAAAACTATATCTCCTCCATATTGTGACTGATGTTTAAATGAAATAATAACGTTTTCAGGAACTAAAATTTTCACGTCCGGAAAAGACATTTTTTTCAAAGAATTAACCTCCAATATACCGTCTTTTTCATTGACATTAATTCCAAGTCCTGTATTATCTACAAGTCCTAAAGAATTAACGATTTGCAGCCCTTCAGCACGTTTATCTTCATCCTCATCTTCGCCTTTCACCGAAAAAATGATCTCGCTCCCCTTGTAACCTTCCACCGTTACTTGACCTAAATTAAGGAGTAGTTTGCCTTTACTTTTTTTGATTTTATACGTTTTAGAACTTTCTTGTGTAGCGTTGGGTTGCTCAGCATCATCTTGCGCATGCACAGAAAGTGTCATCAAAGCAAATAAGATTAAATATATCTTTTTCATATGTAGATTTTTATTGTTTTTTTTAATTGTCATATGTTATCGCTGTACCATCACACGTGTTTATAATTTCTAATAATGGCGATTTCATAATGTTTAATTTGTTAAATAATTTACTTGTTTATATATAAAAGCTTTTAATATCTCATTAAAACCGCATATGCTTCGTCTTTTACGAAAACGGCTGTTGTAGGATCAAGAGTAAGTTCCTTCAACTTTGCATTAACTTCTCTGTTAAGTTGGGATGGATTTTTCTCAGTTAAAATCGCAATAAGTTCTTTTTGTACGATAGGGTCATCTTGATTGAGAAAAATCTGTCGAATATTTTCACTAACCTCTGTATTTTCAATATGTACAGATAAAGCTTCAACAGCAGCTAATCTTACATTTGTATTTTCATCCGAAAGTGCTTTTTCAGATAAAATATTGATAATTTTTTCATCAGAAGCTGAAAAACTCTTCAGTAGATTAATTCCTCGTAGCCTTGAACTTGCTGAATGCTGATCATTTATCAATTCTAAAGCTTTCAGCTCGTCAAAATTACTTTCACTCTCAAGATCATCATTCTGGGCAAGACTTTTAGTTTCTACTATTTTCTGTGAATGATCTGAATTATTTTGCGTGAAAGCTTTACCTGTATTTTGTTGTATTACAGTTTCTATTTTTACAGTTTCCAACTCATTTTTTTGATTTAAAACATCAACTTTACTTTCATCTTCCTTAAGTTTTTCATGAACTGCAATCCTTGTTTTTTCACCTTCTTTTTGATTCCAAAAAGCATAAAGTCCAATACTAAAAATTATAACTACAGAAGCAGCGGCACTCCATTTTTTCCACGAAAATAATGGAGTGATTTTTTCTTCAGAAACGGCTGTCTCATTTAATCTTAACATTATTTTATCAAACGTATCTTCCGGAACTTCGAGCGTATCAAACTCCTCACGGTGGTCTTGAATATATTTTTTAAGCGAATCTTTCATTTTGACTTTTTTGAGTTAGTTTTTCAAAAATTTTCTTTTTAGCACGGTGATAATAGCTTCTTACCGTACCTGCCGGAATATTTAAACTTTTTGCTATTTCTTCCTGTGGCATGTCTTCAAACAGAAGAAGATTCACAATGGTTCTGATTTGCACCGGAAGCTCTGCAATAGCATTCTGAAGCTCTTCTATACGGAATTCTAAAGCCCGTTTCTCTTCCAGTTCATCATCTTTATCATCCAACATTTTATCGTCTTCAATTTCAGAAAAATAGACTTTCTTTTTTCTGAGGAAATTCAGTGAATGATTGATTGCAATTCGCTTAACCCACCCTCCGAAACTATCTGTATTTTTTAAAGATTTTATCTCCGAGAATACTTTTACAAAAACTTCCTGAAGAATGTCTTCTGCATCTTCCCTATCATTTACAATACGAAATATTGAATTGAAAGCAGCCTTAGAATAGCGCTGATAAAGCAGAGAATATCCGGAATTGTTTCCGGAACCGCATAGCTCCAACAATTCCCTATCACTGATATTTACTGTTTTTGTTTTCAAAAATTATTAGTCGTTTATCGTTTCTATCTAATAGACGCAATCACATCGTGAATGTTGCAATTTATTTTATTTTTTTTCGATTTTATTAAAAAAATCATTGAAAGTCTTCAAATAAAAAATGACTGCCATTAATGACAGTCATTTTCTTATTATTTATTTAAAAATATTTTAGCCTTTAAAAAGCCTCAATAATCTATTTAAAGTATTCCACTCCGTTTTTAAAGATATTGTGATAATTCGCTGTTGGAATGTTTTTCATTAATCCTTCTGCGAAACGTTCAGGATGCCCCATTCTACCATAGATTTTTCCACACGGACTTGTGATTCCTTCAATTCCGAATAATGAGTTATTTGGATTGAACGGCATTCCGTGAGCGATGTTTCCATCTAAATCTAAATATTGAGTAGCAATCTGTCCGTTCTCATACAATTTCTGAATTTCTTCTTTCGAAGCCATAAAACGACCCTCACCGTGAGAAATTGGAATTGTGAAAACTTGGTCTTTCATTCCTTTCAACCAAGGCGATTCATCATTTAATACTTTCACATTGACCATTTGAGAAATGTGTCTTCTGATTGCATTATGAGCCAACGTCGGAGAATTCTCATCCAAATCTTTGATCCTTCCATAGGGCAGTAATCCTGACTTCACCAACGCCTGGAAACCGTTGCAAATTCCGATAATCATTCCGTCTCTGTCAAGCAATTCGTGAACGGCATTTTTCATCTTTTCGTTCTTCAAAACATTCACGATAAACTTAGCAGAACCATCTGGTTCGTCACCTGCAGAAAACCCTCCAGAGAATGCTAAAATTTGCGACTGTTTAATTTCTTCTACCCACGCATCGATGCTTTCGTCAAGCAATTGATGATTGATATTGATTAAAGGTAAACTGCTTACAATTGCACCTTCTTTTTGGAATGCATTCAGCGTATCGTACTCGCAATTTGTCCCTGGGAAAACCGGTGCAAAAACTCTTGGCTGAGCGATTCCGTGTTTCTTAATGATGATATTTCTTGGGTTGATTGAGTTCAGTTTTGAATCTAATTCAACCACGATTTTTTCTTTTTCAATCGTTGAGAAAAGGTTTTCAAAAGTTTTCGTATTTGCTTCAAGTAATTTTTCGATTTCAAAATTCAAATTACTGATTTTCAAAATATTTGAATTTTTAACTTCACCTATTAATTGAAGTAAAACAGAACTTAATTCTTCAGTAGATTCGATGATTAAACTTCCAATGTTTTTAGCTAATAAAACGTTCTCATTAGTAACATTTATTTCAACTCCCAATCTGTTTCCGAAACTCATTTTTGCTAAAGCAACTGCAACTCCGCCTTCTTTAATAGTCTTCACAGAAACTACTTTTCCAGCTTTGATATTTTCGAAAATAAGTTCGTAAACATCTTTCAATTTATCATAGTTTGGAAGTCCGTTTTCCTGCGGAATATGATTGAAGAAATAGAGTTTATTTCCTGCCTGTTTAAATTCAGGAGAGATGATATTTTTCTTTTCTCCATTAGCACAAGCGAAAGAAATTAACGTTGGTGGAACATTCAAATCCTGGTATGTTCCACTCATTGAATCTTTACCTCCAATCGCAGCTAGACCAAAATTGATTTGAGCATCATACGCCCCCAAAAGAGACGCCAAAGGCTTACCCCACTTTTCTGGATTCTGACCTAATTTCTCAAAATATTCCTGGAAACTGAATCTGATATTTTTATAATCGCCACCCATCGCAACGATCTTCGCAACACTTTCAACCACTGCATAAGAAGCTCCAAACAATGAGTTTTGCTTTGAAATTTCAGCATCAAATCCCCAACTTGCCAAAGAAACCGTTTCGATGTCTTTTGCTCCTAAAATCGGCAACGTCTGAACGCTTCCTTCCATCAAAGTCTGCTGATATTTTCCACCTAAAGGCATTGCAACTGTAGTCGCACCAATTGATGAATCGAACATTTCCAACAAACCTTTTTGAGAAGCAACATTTTTATCACTTAATATTTTTAAGAAATTTTCTTCGTTAAAAGTCTGTGCTTCTTCTTTCAATTCATTAAGATGTGTGATCTTAACTTCTTGGCTTTTAGAACAACCGTTTGTATCCAAAAACTCTCTTGAAAGGTCAACAATCTTATCACCTTTCCAGAACATCTGCATTCTTCCTGAATCTGTCACTTTTGCAACTTCAACAGCTACAATGTTTTCAGCTTCACAGAATTTGATGAACTGCTCTTTATCTTTTGGTTCAACCACAACCGCCATTCTTTCCTGAGATTCTGAAATAGCAAGCTCGGTTCCGTTCAAACCTTCATATTTTAATGGTAAAACATCCAAGTTAACTTCCAAAGAATCAGCGATCTCACCAATTGCTACAGAAACTCCACCCGCTCCGAAATCATTCGATTTTTTAATCAGTCTCGTTACTTCAGGATTTCTGAACAATCTCTGGATTTTACGTTCTTCCACTGCATTTCCTTTCTGAACTTCAGAACTCATCGTGTGGATAGAGGTTTCGTCCTGTTCTTTCGAACTTCCGCTTGCTCCACCAACTCCGTCACGACCCGTTGCACCACCTAAAATGATGATAGAATCACCAGCTTCAGGCTTTTCACGTCTTACCCAATCCACAGGAACCGCTCCGGCAACGAAACCAACTTCCATTCTTTTTGCTTTGTAGCCTTCGTCATAGATCTCAGAAACCATTGTAGTTGCCAAACCGATTTGGTTACCGTAAGAAGAATATCCGTTTGCAGCCTGTTTTGTGATTGTTTTTTGAGGTAATTTTCCTGGTAAAGTTTTATCAACAGATTCCAACACATCAGCTGCACCCGTTAATCTCATTGCCTGAAAAACAAAAGAACGTCCAGACAAAGGGTCTCTGATCGCGCCACCTAAACATGTTGAAGCACCACCAAAAGGTTCAATTTCTGTTGGGTGATTGTGTGTTTCGTTTTTGAATAATAAATACCAAGGTTCTTTTTTACCGTCGTATTCAGCTTCGATCTGTATTGTACAAGCGTTAATCTCGTCTGAAACTACCAAGTTATCAAGCTTTCCGGTTTTACTAAAATATCTTCCGCAAACGGTCGCCAAATCCATTAAAGAGATTGGTTTCAATTCGCGTCCTAAGAATTTTCTTTTTTCAATATAATCATTGAAAATAGTTTCCAATGTATGTTTAAACTGTCCTTCAAATTCAATATTTGACAATTCTGTTTCAAACGTTGTGTGACGACAGTGGTCGCTCCAATACGTGTCTAAAACTTTAAGTTCAGTTTCCGTAGGATTTCTCTGTTCAGTTTTAAAATATTCCTGAATGAATTTCAAATCATCCAATCCTAAAGCAAAACCGTGATTGTTAAAGAATTCTTCAAGCTGAGCATCATCAAAATTGATAAAACCTTCATGAACAATCACTTTTGACGGCGTTTCTTCCGCAGGAATATTTAAAGTTGATAAATCTTTCTCCTGAGATTCTACTTTATTGATTAAAAGGTCTTTGATTTTAACTAAGTCAGATTCGGAAACTCCTTCGAATTCGATAAGTTTACCGCTTCTTACTTTAGACTTCTCATTTTCAGTCAGTAAAGCAATACACTGTTGTGCAGAATCAGCACGCTGATCGTATTGTCCCGGTAAAAATTCTAATGCGAAATGAGTTCCCTGTGCAGGGTTTTCTTCGATTAAAATATCAGTAACCGGATCTACGAAAGTGCTGTTTACTACTTTTTCGAATTCACCATCATTTAATCCAAAAATATCGTAAACGTTATACACTTTTACGCTTTGGATAGACGGAACCACCGCTTTTACTTCATCAAAAATTTTTGGACTTTCTACATCGAAAATACCTCTTTTTTCTACGAAAATTCTTTTGTTATTAGACATTAGATGTCAGATATTTATTAGATTTATTTTATATTTTAAACTGAAATTTATTTTGGCAACCCCACTTTGCAGCCCGACTTGAGCGGAGCTCTTTTGCCGAAACGAAGTGTAGGCAAAAAGCGGGAGCGGAAGGCGGATAAAGCTGCCATAAAAAATTCAGCGTTTCTCAAACTTTGTCAAATCTTAAAGTCAACAAAGTAAAAAATGCAGCCGAAAAGACTGCATATCATTTATACTTTAAGATCAGCTTCTAATCCTATCAGATCTTTGTTTGCGTCAATTATCGGCTGAACTTCATTGGCAATGAATTCTTCCGTCTGAATTGGTGCAAAACCAATGAAGTTTTTAGGATCAAGAACTTCTTTTAATTTTGATTTGTCTAGCTTTAATGAATCGTCATTTAAGATCCTTTCGATAAGGTCGTTTTCTTTACCTTCTTCTTTCACTTTCTTAGACGCTTCCATAGAATGAACCCTGATCACTTCGTGAATTTCCTGACGGTCTCCCCCAGCTTTCACTTCTTCCATGATGATGTATTCTGTCGCCATGAAAGGAAGTTCTTCCATAATATGTTTGTTGATTCTGTTTGGATACACCACGATTCCGTTCATGATGTTGTTCCAAATTAATAGAATCGCATCAACAGCCAAGAAAGCCTGAGGAATTGTTAATCTCTTGTTTGCAGAATCATCTAAAGTTCTTTCAAACCATTGTGTTGAAGCCACCATCGCAGAACTAGTCGTTAAAGACATTACATATTTTGCCAATGCTCCAATTCTTTCGCTTCTCATCGGATTACGCTTGTAAGCCATTGCAGATGAACCGATTTGGTTTTTCTCGAATGGTTCTTCAATTTCTTTCAAATTCTGAAGAAGACGTAAATCGTTTGTAAATTTATGTGCAGATTGAGCAATATTTCCTAATAAAGCCACCACTTTAGCATCAATCTTTCTGTCGTAAGTCTGACCAGAAACTCCGAAAACTTTTTCGAAACCGAATCTTTTTGACAATTCTTTATCTAAATGTTTTACTTTAGAATAATCACCGTTGAAAAGCTCTAGGAAACTTGCTGCAGTTCCAGTTGTTCCTTTAACCCCTCTAAAACGTAGAGTTTCTAGGAAGAAATCAAGTTCTTCGATGTCCAGAACCAAACTCTGTAACCAAAGTGTTGCTCTTTTTCCAACAGTTGTTAACTGAGCCGGTTGGAAATGTGTAAATCCTAAAGTCGGTAAATCTTTATACTGAATAGCAAAATCAGAAAGATTTTTCATCACGTTAACCAACTTTTTCTTTAAAATTAAAAGTCCGTCACGGATTTGAATTAAATCTGTATTGTCTCCTACAAACGCTGAAGTAGCTCCCAAGTGGATAATTCCTTTTGCAGAAGGCGCAACGTCACCATAAGCGTGAACGTGAGCCATTACATCATGACGGAATTTTTTCTCGTATTCTGCTGCTTTATCGTAATCGATATTATCAACATTAGCTTTTAACTCAGCGATTTGCTCGTCTGTAATTTCAAGACCAAGGTCTTTTTCGATTTCAGCAAGGGCGATCCAAAGTTTTCTCCAATTCTGGAATTTGTTGTTATGAGAAAAGTTAAATAACATTTCTTCACTGGAGTAACGCTCTTCCAATGGATTTTTGTAGGAATTCATTTCTTTACTTTTACTTTTTAGATATGCAAAAATAAGGATTTTCGGTGAGAGAGAAAAATTGTGATGTTGGTTTTAAGTTTTGTTTATATCAAAGTTATTTTAATGGATTTAAAACTTATTTTCAGTTCAGATAAATTCCAAAATACCAAGTCCAGGCTATTAAAATGACCTGCATCGGAATTCTTTCTTTATACAGATAGCTCATTCCCGGACCAGAATAATCTGCTTTAAAAAGATTAACTTTCTTTCTTGATGAATCGATATTTGCAATAAATACTAACACAAAAAAGATAATCAATAAAATTGAAGTAAGTTCACGAATTGAAGGAATCATTAAGCCAATTGCAGCAGCAATTTCGATCAAGCCTGTAAAATAGACCCAAAATAGTTTTGCCGGAATAAACTCAGGAATCATTAAAGCCATTCCTTTCTGAAATTTAAAATGGGCAAAACCTGTGAATAGCATAAAAACCGCCATTCCGAGATTTCCAGAAAATAATAGATCCCAATTTCCCTGAAATATTTTTGTGCCCAGTAGCGCTAAAATGAATGTAATAAAAAGAATTGCCAGTAGTTTCATGATAATTGTTTTAGACTCCCACAGATATAACAGATTTCCACAGATGATCGAGAATATTTTTTAAAGTTAAATAAAAAAAGAGGTTTCCTGTAAAAACCTCTTGATATATACTATTCGATTCATATTATTTTGATTCGGCAAGATCTTTCACGATCTGTAAACCTTTTGTAAAACCCTCATTCATGTGGTCTTTCCATTCGCTCTCAGCCTGAACTTCTGCCTGAAGTTTTACCGTTCCATCATCAAGCGAGATCAGGAAATATTTTTCGAAAGAACCGTTCCACTCCATCACTTCTTTGCTTTGAGTGTCTTCATTTCCGTCTTTATCTACCATTCCCAAATGTTTAAAAACAATTTGATCAGGTTTTTCCAGACTATCGATCGTGGAAACCATTCCTTCGCCTTCGGTATTTGTAAAATAGGTCTTTCCGCCGACTTTCCAATCCGATCTCATCAATGAAATTGATTTAGGATTGAAAAATTTTGTCCATTCACTGTACGTTTCGGGAGTCCACAAAACGTCCCATATTTTTTGTTTTGGGGCATCAATAATGATATTGTATGATAAGTTTTCCATAATAATGATTTTTTTGGGGTGTAATTTTGGTAAAAAACAATGGTGTCTTTCTAATAAATCAAAGCTGATTTTCAGCCAAATTTTTCACATTCTGAAGTGCTGCAGGGAATTTTTCTTCAAAAAAGTCCTTGAATTCTGGTGAAGATTTAATGGTGGCTTTTAATATTGTTTCCTCTTCAGTTTCCTCTAATGTATAAGTTTCCGTGGCATCACCCCAATCTTGTGGAACTTCTATACCATCGTAAATTTCCCCTAAATGTAGAAAAGTCATCTCTTTATTGGGATCATTTTTTAAAACACGGCTGTACATTCCGTTGTTATTGGGATCAAAAAATTTAATAATACTGTCTTCATCCCAAGTTCCTACATAAAAAGAGCCTTTCGTAAACGCTGAGGTCCATTGTCTATAATGCATGTCGTCCCAAAGAACCGTCCATATTTTTTCTGGACTTGCATTGATTTTTATTTCGAATTCTAAAATTTCCATATTTTAATTTTTAGGTTTAGGCGTTTATTTTACAACAAAAGCAACGCCATTACCTAAAATTTTAAGAATTATAAGCTTCTTCTAAATCTTTAATCACAATTCTCTGCATTTTCATCATTGCCTGTACTACTTTTTGAGCTTTCAACTGATCTGGATCACTCATCAGTTCTATCAATCTTTTGGGTACAATTTGCCAGCTCATTCCGAATTTATCTTTCAGCCAGCCACACATACTTTCTCTTCCGCCATCTGCTGTTAACGAATTCCAAAGATAATCTGTTTCTTCCTGGTTTTCTGTCATAATGACCATTGAAATCCCTTCATTGAAATCAAATTTATGGTCGTAAGAATTATCCATACAAAACATCGAATAACCGTCAATTTCAAAATGAGCGTGCTGTACGTTTTCTGGAACTTCGTGATTTTCATCATTTACTCCTTCTCCATATTTCAGAACGCTTTCTATTTTTGAATTAGGGAAAGTTTCTGTATACAATTCCATGGCTTCCAATGCTTTTCCGTTATTTTGATGAATAAACATTAAAGTCGGAATAATTCTTTGTTCGCTTTTCTTTTCACCTAAATATAATTGCCAAGTAACGCCAAATTTATCCCGGATCCAACCGTATTTTTTGCTCCAAGGATAAGAATCTAACGCCATCAACACAATCCCCCCGTCTTCTAATTGACTCCAATATTTCTGAACTTCATCTTCAGTTTCACACATCACCATAAACGAAACTGAAGCATTTTTTTCAAAGTGTGGACCGCCATTTAACAGCATTAACTTTTGTCCGAAAAGTTCGATATTTAAAACCATCGGAGTATCTGCTGTAATTTTTCCGTCGAATATTTTGCAATAAAACTCTGCAGATCGTTTGGCATCACCATCATACCATAAACACGGGAAAATATTGTTATTCATTTTTTTAAAAAATTTAGGATCTATTAAATATTTTTCTGAACCTCTTTTTCTGAGCCTCAATTTGTTTTATTGATCTTTAAAAGAAAAATTATTTTCTTTCATATAGTTTTTTAGTTTCGAGATCGTATTTTTTCCGAAACCGTGAAATTTCATTACTTCTTTTTCAGAATAATCTGACAGTTTTGTGAGAGAATCTATTTGCTTTATTTCGAGCGCTCTTCTTGCAGGCATTGCTATAATACCCTGTAAAAATTTGTTTTCCACAACATGATTCTCAGTACAAATAGGCTTTAAACATTTTGCCATTATTACCAAATTGATCATGATTACACGTTTTTTTAAGTTTAATGGTTTTCTACATATTTATGAAAATTGTTGAGAATCGCATACCATCCTTCTCGCTGCATCTCAACTGAGTTTTGTTTTTCAGGATCAAAAACCTGGGTTACTTTGGTCGTATTTTCGTCAATTTTTTCAAAGATTACTTCTACCTCTCTTCCGTCTTCAATGTGATATTTTATTCTTTCATTCGGAATCACTTCATCGTAAATTCCTATAAAATCAAATCCAAAGCTGCCATCTCTCGCTTCCATTCTATTATTGAATTTCCCACCGACCTTCAAATCATTTTCAGATTTTGGGCAATACCAACTTTCGTGTGCAAAATTCCATTTGGTAATATGTTTTGGACCATTAAAATAATCCCAAACTTTTTCTACTGGTGTCAGTATCGTAATATCAATTTTAACTTTATCCATTTAATATTTTGTTTTTAAGGTGTAAAAAGAAGGGTAAACTCAACATTTACCCTTTCATTAATTAAATATAAAACTATTTTGTGTATTCTTCATTATAATTAATCATCCAATGTACACCAAATTTATCCTGAAAGCTACCAAAATAGTCTCCCCAAAATTGGTCTTCAAGTGGCATTTCAATATTACCTTCTTCGGAAAGTCCTTTAAAGATTCTGTCTGCATCTTCTCTGGAATCCGGAAATACTGAAACGTAATTATTATTTCCAACGGTTAAGTTTTGTCCGAATGACGGTATAATATCTGAAGCCATCAAAAGGTCGCCCCCAATAGGAAGCGCAATGTGCATGACTCTGTTTTTTTCTTCATCCGATAGATTTTCAGTTCCGGGAGCATTGCCCATTCTGTAAATTTCTCCAACGAATTCTCCACCGAAAACCGTTTTGTAAAATGTAAATGCTTTTTCTGCTGTACCATCAAAATTCAGGTACGGATTTAATTTTGCCATGATTTTTATTTTTAAAAGTTAGTTTTATTATAATCTTAATTTTTTTTAACGCAAAGAGCGCAAAGATTTTCTTTAAAGTATTTGAAAACATTTTTCGTTCGCAAAAGTGTCTGAAATCGTAGGGCATTCGATTTCACTCAGAAAATATTATAAGCGCTAAAAGGAATTTAATATTTCATATTCTCGTCAAAATCGTATTTCATTCCTTCATAATTGAGAATTCTACGCATCAATCCAATCTGTCCACAGAGATAATCTTCACGACCGATGCACATTCCTACGAAATTGAGCACATTTTCAGGGAAAAATTCGATATTCATTCCCATTGGAAAAGCTTTTGCCAGATCTTCGTCTGAAGCTTCCAATAATTTCTGATAAACAAGAGGCGAAATTTTATGAAAAGAATCTTTCAGCTGCTGTAAGGAAGGATATTCTAAGTTTGGATCTAATGCTTTTCCCTGAAAGAAAAGATCTTTAAATTCAAATTCTTCATTTAAACCGAGTATGCTTCCCATTGCATAACGCATATCGAGAAAATTACCAACCATCCAAACGATGTGGTTTGTTCTGTTTTCAATTCTTTTCAGAGCGTCTTCTTCTGAAATTCCCTCAAGAACCATCAGAAAGTTCTGACTGTGTCCTCGAAATGCAGGAATGATGATTTCTAATTTTGATGATTTTGGGGTGTCCATTATGTTAGTTTAATGTTGTTTTGTAAATTCTATGAATTATTGTTAAAATTTCCCTCCCAGATTTATTTTACCGCTCCGGGTTTTCCTAAGATCCTTCGGAGATATCCGAATTGACCGCTGTGATAAATTTCGTGAAGAGATAATCCTGAAACGTCATTAACTATTGCAGGATCAAGGCTTTCAAGACTGTTAAGTTTCACTTCAAACTTATTCTGAGATTCTTTTAAGTACGATCTTAGTTCTTCAAAACTTACAAATTCATCTTTCCTGTTCAAAGGAATTTCTCCTATGTTGTAGCATGAAAATTTTTCGTTATCCCAAACTGACTCTTCACCCAAAACATTCAGAAAAACATTTCTTATGTAAATTAAATGTCCTAAGATCCAATTCATACAATTCGCTTCGCCATTAGGAAAGATCATTGCTTCTTCGTTTGAAATATCATTGATATTCATCGAAATCACTTTGTAATTACTGAATATCAGAAACTTTAGGATTTTAATATCGTTTGATTGTGTTTCCATTTAATTATTCTTGAGGCATTTGCGACATATCTGCAAAAGTAACATTCCAACCATGTCCGTTGATGTCCCAAAAAGAATTTTGATACATCCATCCGTAATCTTGTGGTTCTTCATGTTGATAAGCTCCATTCGCTACCGCAGCATTTACAACTTCATCCACTTCTTCACGACTGTTTAAACCGATTGCAACCAAAACTTGTGTAGTATCGCCATTCGGAACCGGTCTTTCTGAAAAAGTCTGAAAATATTCTTCCGTTAAAAACATGACGTAAATAGTATCGTTCAACATAACACAAACTGCTTTATCGTCTGAAAACTGTTTGTTAATGGAGAATCCAACATTCACCCAAAACTCTTTTGTTTTCTGAATATCTTTCACCGGAAGATTCACGTAAATCTGATTGACTTTCATTTTTTCAATTTTTTATTTAGGTTAAATGTGAAAAGTTAAAATTCTGCAGGAAGCTGAGACATATCTGAAAAAAGTATTTCCCACTGATGACCATCTAGATCTGAAAAAGTTTTCTGATACATCCAACCATAATCTATTGGTTCACTGTATTTTGAACCTCCATTTTCTGTAGCAGTTTTCACCATTTCATCAACTTCTTCACGACTGTTTACGCCAATCGCAAGAAGCGTTTGAGTGGTATCTCCTTTTGCAACGGGTCTGTCTGTAAAAGTTTGAAAAAACTCTTCTTTTAAAAACATGGTGTAAATATGATCTTGTTTCATGATTACACAAATCGCTTTTTCATCGGAAAATTGTTCGTTGATTGAAAAACCTAGTTTTGTCCAGAATTCTCTCGTTTTCTGAACATCTGTAACGGGAAGGTTTACGTAAATTTGATTGATTTCCATTTTGCAATTTTTGATGTTAAACTTTTAACCAAAATTACCAAGTCATTGCGAAAATCAACTTGCCATAAGACAAGATTTAATTTTTCTTCGGATGAGATACTATTTCTTTGCGAATTCTACTTAATGAAGTGTCTGTAATTCCAAGATAGGAAGCAATTTGTTTTAAAGGTGCAAATTGTATCACCTGAGATTTTTGCTCTAAAAGATGAAGGTAACGTTTGGTTGCAGAAAGCGTAAACATCTCTACCGAACGTTGTTTATATAAAAAAAGCTGTTGAGACATCCAGGCTCTTCCCCATTCTCTGAGGTTCGGAATTTTATGAAACAACTCCTGAAAAACATCAAAATCAAGTTTCCAACATTCGCAATCTGTAATGCAGACGATATTTTCCTGAGTGGGAATTCTTTGAAATAATGAAGAAACATCGATGATAATTTCGTTTTCTGTAAAGAAGTTTGTTGTTACGTCATTTCCGTTGAAATCATTGACAAAAGAACGCGCCAAACCTTTTTCTAAAATATAATATTCGTTGGCCATTTTGCCTTCCTGAAGAATAGCTTCCCCTTTTTGGAAAACTACTTTTTCGTGCTTCTGAATAATTTCATCAAGTTCTTCTTGAAAGAAAAAAGGAAAATCACGATAAACGTCGAAGGCTTTGCTGGTCATCCAATTAATATTTTGAGATTTTAAAATTAAAATTTTTATTGGAATTAAATGTGATTTTTTTAACACATTAGTGTTTTTAAGTTTATTTTTAAACTACAAAGAAGAACACATTAGTTTTTGAAACCTCTTTTGAGGTTTACTTATCTTTTGAAAGGAATTATCAAATTTAAATATTCATTTTGTTATTCTGCGGGAATCTCAACTATTTAATATCAATTCTTTGCTTAGATTCCTCCGGAATGACAAACTATACGTTAATGAAGAAACTTACCATTGAAAAACACAGGGTTAATTTAATTGAATTTCAGTCAGTTAAATCTAAAACAAAGAAAGCTGAATCGGTTTTGGTTTTGATGGCTTTTCAGCGTCACCGAATACTGTTTTCCCACCAAATTTCCATGAGTTTTGGCGTTCTTCCTCAATGACTTCATTAATATCAAAATCCGGAGTAAAATTTTTCTCGGCTTCTGCAATAATCGTGTGAAGTTTATTGATGGATTGCAGCTTATCTGAATTTCCCAATTTAGATTTTTCAATCCCTTTTTGTAAAATTAAGATTGTTTCATCATAAACGTTAATGGGAACGGGAAACGGATGGCCGTCTTTTCCGCCGTGTACAAAAGAAAATCTCGCAGGATCTCTGAATCTTGAAGGTGCACCATGAATGACTTCACTTACCAAAGCAAGGCTCTGTAAAGTTCGTGGTCCTACTCCTTTCATTAAAAGCAATTCTTCAAAATTTTCAGGCTGATTTTCTCTTGTCATATATAAAAGTGTTCCGAGCTTTTTTAAATCAACATCCGAAGCGCGAACATCATGATGAGCCGGCAAAATTAAATTGGCAAAATCCTGCATAATCTTTTCGGAATTGGTATGTGAGATTTCTAAAATTCCTTTACGACTTTCCTTAGCTTCATTTGCTGTAAGATTCAGAATATTTCCACGATTAATTCCCTGAATTCCTTTGTGAGGTTCATCAACAAAAGATTCCATATTTTCAGAATGCCAATGGTAACGGCGCGCTGTACCATCAGAATCATTCATTCCTTGCTGTACAACTGCCCAATTTCCTTTATCAGAAACAATAAAATTATGAAGATATAACTGATAACCATCCTGAATCGCAGTATTATCAACTTTTGCAGAAAGTTTGCTTGCCCGAACTAATTCGTTTCCATCTAATCCGGTTTTATCAGCGATGACGAGAAGTTCGTTCGGAGTTTCTTTAGAAAGTTTTCCTTTTCCGCCACAAATATAAATTCCAAGTTCTTTAGAATTTGGATTAATGCTACGTTTTAAAGCTCCCATTACTGAAGTTGTGATTCCTGAAGAATGCCAATCCATTCCCATCACTGCACCAAAACTTTGAAACCAAAAAGGATCTGCCAATCTTCGAAGAACTTCATTTTTTCCGTAATCTGCAAGCATTACTTCAACAATAGAAAGCCCGAGTACAGCCATTCTTTCATAAAGCCAAGGCGGTACTTTTCCGTAGTGAAGTGGTAAAGTTGCGGTTCCGGAACGTTTCATTTATTTATAGTTGATAGTTAATAGTTGATAGTTGATAGTTGATAGTTGATAGTTGATAGTTGATAGGCAAAATTAAAGCCTTACAATTGAAATACATAAGGCTTTAACATTTTTATTTTTTAATGGGAAATTTTAACAAAATCAATTGAATAATATTAAAATTATTGATGTGAAAGAATATTAACCAGTTTTCTGAACGCTACGATTCTTTTTACCATTTCAATTTAAAATTAACAAAAAAGCCTTGCGAAATATAATTTCACAAGGCAATATAAAATATTGATTTAAAATTTTAATGCTTTATAATTTCCTTTACAATTCCACCTTGAGGTTCTCTTACGGTCTGTGTAAAAATAAATGCTTTCGGATCGATTGAACGAACGATATTCTGTAGTTTTCTAACTTCCAATCTGGTGACAATGGTAAAAATAATATCTGCTTCGGCACTTTGCTCAAAAGATTCTTTCATAAAACCTCTTTCACCTTTGTACACCGTAATTCCTCTATTCATCGTTAAAACCAAAGCTTTTTTGATTTCTTCACTGTTTGCAGAAACGATGGTTACGCCAGTGTAGGCTTCAATCCCTTCAATTACATATTTGGTAATCTGACTAGCCACGAGATACGTCATAATTGCATACAAAGCTGTTTCAAATTTAAGAAAAACGGTTGCGATGGTAAAGATAATCACATTCATTCCTAAAATAATTTCGGTAATGCTAAAACTGCTTTTTTTGAATGTTAATAAGGCTAAAACTTCCATTCCGTCGAAAGTTCCGCCACCTCGCATAGATAAACCGATTCCAATTCCCATGAAAAATCCGCCAAACACGGCGACCAATAATTTGTCATGGGTCACTTCCGGAAAAGGGACGAAAAAAATGGTGATGATGATTAGTAAAATCGTTAAAAAGCTTCTGATCGCAAAGTGTTTTCCGATTTGAAAGTACGCCAGAATGATAAATGGTAAGTTTAAAACCAATAGAACGACTCCGAGATTCCAATGGTAAACTTCGTGAAGTAAAAGTGAAACACCGGTAACACCACCATCTAAAAAGTGATTAGGAACCAGAAAAGATTTTAAAGCAAAACTCGCAGAAATAACTCCTAAAACGAGATAAATAATATCTGAAAGAGTAAAAAGCGGGCCATGTTTAGTTGAAGCTGAGCTCATAAAGTGATCAGTTGTTTTTTAGTTTTGTTTTAATAATATTCAGGTTATCCTGTTTTTTTTGATTCCTGTTCTTAATAGCTGTTTCTGTGAAATAATGATGGCTTTCCAAAAACTTTTCCTGTAAAAGATTCCAGTCGCGCTCGGAATTGACAATCCCAAACATCGAAAGTTCTTCGAATAATTTATCTCCAATCACAAAAAAATCATCTCTACCTAAATAATCCAAATCAGCATCGGCAACAATTTGTTCTAAATGATTTTTCGGAGTCTGAGGAATTTTTGTCGCCATGATCATTCCTTTGATTTTATCTAACTGATCTTGCGAAAAGCCATATTCTAACAGATATTCCGCAGCAATTTCACAAGACTTTTCTTCATGATTTTTTGATCCAAATAAAAATCCGGTATCGTGAAATAAAGCAGCGGTTTTCAGCAATACCAAGTCTTCATCATTAACTCCTTCAGATTTGGCAATTTTTTCTACAGCATCGATAACGTCTTTTACGTGCATTACACTGTGATAAGAAAGATGCTCAGGAAGATTTTCTCTGAGTCTTTTTAATATGAGTTTATTTAATTTTTCGTATTCCATATTTTAAAATAGAAAATGTGTTTACAATTTTTAACCACAAAAGCTAATACAATAATTTTAAAAGTTTTAAAAATTACTTTGAAAGTTCAAAAAAGTAAAAATAAGATAGTCTCCTTTCTGCTCTTATCACAATCCGAATAGATCTTATAATAAAAATTTTATGGCTTTTGTGGTTTAATTAATTATTTATTCAGTTTTGATTTCAAGCGCAAAATACATATCCATATCCCCTTTTCCTTTGGTGTGAATTTTACCTCTGTATTCACAAATTATTTTTTCTTTTACCAATTGATAGGTCGATTCTGAAATATTTATTTTTCCTTTTTCACTGTTCTGTTCCATTCTTGCAGCCGTATTTACCGTGTCGCCCCAAATATCGTAAGCGAATTTTTTCACGCCTACAATTCCGGCAATCAAAGAACCTGAATTAATTCCGATTCTGATATCTAAAACATCTGGATGAGTTTTTTTTCTTTCTTCAATAAAATGAATAATATCTAAAGCCACTAAAACTGTTTTGTAGGCATGACATTCATTTTTAATTGGCAATCCGCAAACCGCCAAATAAGCATCACCAATGGTTTTTATTTTCTCTAAACCATGCTTTTCCATAATCATATCGAAAGCGGTAAAACATTCATTGAGTTCAACCAACATTTTTTCGGCACCCATTTTCTCAGAACTCTCGGTAAAATTAACAAAATCGGTAAATAAAACAGTCACTTCATCGTAATATTTGGCTTCAGAGCTTCCGTTTTCTTTTAATTCTTCAGCTACTTCATGAGGAAGGATATTCAACAATAAATTTTCAGTTTTTTGCTTTTCTTTTTGCAATTCAAAAGTTCGTTCATCAACCTGTTTTTCAAGCAAATCATTTTGATCCTGAAGAATCTCCTGCTTTTCCTGCTCTTGTTTTAAATTAATATCAGAAAGTCGGTTGACTTCATCCAACTGTTTTACTAAGCTTAAATTGGTTGATGCAAACTGCCATCCAAGATAAGCAGAGATAGAAATAGGAAAACTTACGAAAATAAGAACTAAGATAAATATGCCAAATTCATCTCCCGAAAATATTTTGGGCATTGCAATATTTAAAGAATCTAAAATATTAGCAATGATGGTTAAAATAATAATTAAAAAGAAAGTAAGAATTCCACCGCCCACTATAAATGCTGATTTTTCTCTTCTTATCATCGCTCGAATGATGAGATATAATGACTCAAACCAAACGAAAAATATATAAAAAGTAACAAGGCCAAAAGCTGTTTTCACAGAAAAATAATAGAGAATAAGTAACAAAGCAGCAAGAATAAGCATAATCTTTAGTCTTATTTTACTCCGTCCAAATAAGGTGTTGACAAAACCAGTAAGCGAAGCACCAAAAACAAGTATCGCAAGGAAAGAAAAGAAACCGTAAATCTCTATACTTTTCGGATCTGTCATCTGGTAAATTGACAAAACCATATAACTCAGCAATCCGATGGATAGATTGTACGCGGAGAAATAAAGATTATAAATCGCCTTTCTGTAAAATAAAAACAACAGTAAATGGATGAATCCCAAAGCTGAAAACACACCACAGATGAGCATAGTCACAAAATTGAACCCCCGCATCATTTTAACATTTTGATCCAAAAACTCGTTGGCAGAAACCAGCTCTATATCGAGTGCTACAGGACTATAATTGATGCTTATTTTTTCACCACCAACGATGGGTAAAAAACGAATAGCCAAAACGTTGACATCTGTATTATTTAATGAAAATAACTGAGGAACTTCATTTTTTATTTTAAATACTCTGGTCTTGGGATCACCTATTTTGCCGATTGTCTCAATTTTTTTACCGTTTAGATAAATCTCAGAAGCACCCGCCTGTTTCACATCAAAACACAATGACTCATTGATCATTGTGGAATCGATTTTAAAATAATACCTAATCCAATAGGGCTGATCTTTAGTGTAATTCTTTTTAGATGAAATCTTAACGTTTTTCCAGCTAGAGTCATCAAATTCTACAGAAGAAAAAGCGGGATTGTCGCCTGCAAAGAATTTACTCTGTTCATCTATTTCTACGCCGTTCTTTATTTCCTTTTCGGTAAAAACGGCAGGCTTTTCACGAGAATTTTGTGCAAAACATAAATTTTGCAGCGCAATAAAGGCAAAAATTAAAAATGTAAAGAATATATTTTTTTTCAAAATTTTAAAATTTAGATTAATGAATTTACAAAATACATCTCCATTTCTCCTTTTCCTTTAGTTTCGATTTTGCCACGATATTCAAAAATAAAATCTTCTTTTATTAATTGATAGGTTGCTTCAGAAACATTCAGTTTTCCTAAAGAACTGTTCTGCTCCATTCTTGCAGCCGTATTTACTGTGTCTCCCCAAATATCGTAAGCAAATTTTTTAACGCCTACAATTCCCGCAATCACCGACCCTGAGTGAATTCCGATTCTGATATCTAAAGCATTTGAGTTATTTATTTTTCTTTGTTGAATATAAGAAAGAATTTCCAAACCGGCATCCACAGCATTTTTAGCATGCTCTTCATTAGAAATTGGCAAACCACTTACCGCTAAATACGCATCTCCAATGGTTTTTATTTTTTCTAAATTGTATTTTTCCATAATTCTGTCGAATTCTGTGAAACACTCGTTCAGTTCGCCTAACATTTTCTCGGCACCTAATCTTTCTGAACTTTGAGTAAAATTAACAAAATCAGTAAATATTACGCTAACTTCATCATAATATTTAGCTTCCGAACTTCCTTTTTCTTTTAATTCTTCGGCAACTTCATGAGGAAGGATGTTGAGTAAAAGGTCTTCCGTTTTTTGTTTTTCTTTTTGCAATTCAGAAGTTCTTTCGTCCACTTGTTTTTCAAGCAAATCATTTTGATTCTGAAGAATATGCTGTTTTTCCTGTTCCTGTTTTAAATTAATATCAGAAAGTCGATTGACTTCATCCAGCTGTTTTACCAAACTTAAATTAGTGGATGCAAATTGCCAACCTAAGTAAGCAGATATAGAAATAGGGAAGCTTAAAATTATTAAAACTAAAATATAAGCTCCAATATCACCTTCAGCCCACCTTCCCGAAAAAGAAACATTAAGATTGTTTAAAACATTTAAAATAATTGTACTGACAACAAAAACAAAAAATGCCAGAATCCCACCACCAACGATGAAAGCTGCTTTTTCTTTCCTAATCATTGCACGAATGATTAAATAGAATGATTCAAAAGCAGTAAAAACAATGTAAAGTATTCCCAAAATTACTGTAATGGTAATATTAAAATAATATACTATGATTAAAATGACAGCTATTATAAGCATAACTACCATTCTTGTTTTCTTCTTTGCAAATAAAGTATTGACGAAACCGCTCAAAGAAGCACCAAAAAGTATCATTGCTAAAAATCCCAAAAACACATACCTTCCTAACAACTCAGGATTTTGCATTTGATAGAGAAGAATGACAAGATAGCCTATTAAGAAAATTGAAATATTATATAGCGAGAAAAAAAGATTATACAATGCTTTTCTGTAAAAAATAAACAGGAGAAGGTGAATAAATCCTAATGCTGCAAAAACTCCGCAAGTGAGCATCATATAGAAATTAACTTCTTCAGCAACTTCCATTTTATCTTGTAAAAGAGTTTCAGCTTCTTTGAATTCTATATTCAATACCCTGGCTTTTTCAATAAATTTAAACGTATTGGGCAAAGGTAGATACCGGATTACCAAAACATTAACTTCTGTGTTTTCTACAGTAAAAATGGTCGGAACTTTATTCTTGATTATAAATTTTGCTAGATCTCCTTTCCCAATTTTGCCGACACTTTGAATTTTCTTTCCATTAAGAAAAATTTCAGAGGCTCCAAGCTGACTGAAATTTATGGCAATGGCTTTATTTACCAATGAAGAATCAACTTTAAAATAAAAACGAATCCAATGTGGTTGATTTTTTTTATAGGCTTTCCTATCATTAAAACGAATATTTTCCCAAGTAGAATCATTAAATTCTACAGAAGCAAAAGCCGGATTGTCGCCTGCAAAGAATTTACTCTGTTCATCTATAGAAACTCCGTCAGAGATTTCTTTCAAAGTAAAAACTCTAGGTTTTTCAAAAGAATTCTGAGCAAAACATAAATTTTGCCATCCGATCAACAAGAAAAGTAAAAATGTTAAGAGTAGATCTTTTTTCACTCTGATAAAATTAAATTTGATTTACAAAATACATATCCATCGCACCTTTTCCTTTGGTCTCGATCTTTCCGCGATGCTCAAAATTAAAGTCTTCTTTTATTAACTGATGGGTGGCTTCAGAAATATTTACTTTTCCCGGTGAACTGTTTTGCTCCATTCTTGCGGCCGTATTTACGGTATCTCCCCAAATATCGTAAGCAAATTTTTTCACGCCCACAATTCCTGCGATCACCGGTCCGGAATGAATTCCTATTCTGATATCTAAAGCACTGGGATTATCTTTTTTTCTTTGCTGAATATAAGAAAGAATTTCCAAAGCTGCATTCACTGCATTTGTTGCATGGCGTTCATTAGAGATCGGTAAACCACTCACCGCCAAATAGGCATCACCAATGGTTTTGATCTTTTCTAAATTGTATTTTTCCATGATCCTGTCGAATTCTGTAAAACAAATATTCAGTTCATTCAGAACTTCCTGTACACCAATTCTTTCGGAGTTTGCGGTAAAATTGACAAAATCGGTAAACAAAACAGATACCTGATCAAAATGTTTGGCATTGGTTTTTCCTTTTTCTTTTAATTCTTCAGCAACTTCATGAGGAAGAATATTTAACAATAGATCATCAGATTTCTTTTTCTCTTCAGCAATTTTTTTGTTGTCTTTACGCTTTTGATTGTATGAAAAACCAGCAAAACCTAATAATAGTAAAGACAAGCCTGCTCCAAAAGCCCACATATTTTTCTGAGCTTTAGAGTTCTCCAGATCTGCTTTTACAATGGCATCTTTTTTCTCCTGATCAATTTTGGCAATTCTTTTTTCCTGGTCGTATTTTAATGCAACAGCTTTTTGTTCTTCATCAAATTTTATCTGAATTTCTTTTCGTTTTAGATCTTCTTCAAGCGCCAGTCTTTTGCGTTCTTCTTCAGTTTTTGCAGCTGCCTGTTTTTTTTCATACTCAAAACGAAGTGCTTTTAATTCTATTTCTTTTTGAAGTTGGATACGTTTGGTTTCTTCTTCTAGTTTTATTCGGGTTCTTTCGTTGGATAGTTCGGTTTCAGATTGTACAGAAGAAAGTGCTTTCATTTTTTCGATTCCGTACGTTTCTTCTTTCTTATCGTACATCTTTTTTAAGTATGAATAAGATTGATTGTAATCTCCAAGAAAAGCATAGGCACGATGCAATACTTCGTAATTCTGTATAAAAATTTCCGGGGAAACATAAGTTTTCAATTGAGTAAAATACTCAAGATTTCTGACCTGTTCATTGGTTTTAACTTTCAATTCAGATAGTTTCGCTGGATTATTTTTTAAGGAAAGACTGTCTTCCATTATTTTTTTTAACCCGATAAATCCTTCATGATTTTTGTAATACTCATACATAGGATCATTTTTATTACTTAATTTCAGCCCTTTATTCGCAAAATCTTCAGCCTTTACAAAATCTTTTTCTTTAGAATAAATGTCAGCGAAATAGTAATAAACCAATGGTAAATTGTCTTTCAAATTATGAGATTCATAATAAGCTTTAGCATCATTCAAATATTCTTTTGCAATTTCCAGTTGATTCATTTCAGAATAAATATTAGCCATAAAGATTTTCGCTTCTGCTGTCTGCAAATCATTATGCTCTTTTTTAGAAATTTCTAAGCCCTTTTGAAAATATTCTAAAGCTTTTTTGTTGTCTCTACTTGTAAGAAAAAAAGTTCCCGCACTTCTGTATGCAACATATAAATTTTCGGGATAGTTTTTTTTAACAAAATCTATATAAGTATATAAGGATGTATAGCTGTCTGCGTAATCTTGTTTGATAAAATTATTTGCGAAAAGCCCTTGATATGATTCCATTACGAGCTTTTTATCTATTTTTCTGCCTTCTTTATAATACTTTAAAATTTCGTTGTAATATTTTGTGGCAACATCACTTTTTTTATT
The DNA here is from genome assembly GCF_001677955.1 of Chryseobacterium sp. BGARF1. Classification (GTDB taxonomy): domain Bacteria; phylum Bacteroidota; class Bacteroidia; order Flavobacteriales; family Weeksellaceae; genus Chryseobacterium. The sequence continues at coordinate 8,278 of NZ_LELA01000030.1, read as the reverse complement.
GACAGCATTCAGTCGTGCCATCCAAAAATTGAGAATAGCTCTCTTTTCATAATTTTCAGTTTTATAAAGATACTTTTCTGCTTCTAACAAATATTTTTCACCTGTAACTAAATCATTTTTTTGTAAAAACAAAGTCCCTATAAACAAATTTGTTCTTCCAATCTGCTCAGTATCATTGTTTTTCAAATAAATAGGCAATGATAATTTGGAATATGAAATTGCACTGTCTACATTTTTATTCTGAAAATAGATATTACCTAAATCTCCAAAAATCTTTGCTCGTTCTTTGTCAGATTTAGTTAATTTCAGCTGACTTTTAAGATTATTAATCTCAACAGATTCTTGCGCTTTAAAAGCTGCGTTCCCGCAAAAGAGAAAACAGATAATTGCAAAAGACGTAAATTTATTTTTCAATGGCTGGTTATTGCGTTGATGCACAAAAATAAAAAAATCATTCCATTAAATAACGGAATGATTCAAATTGATGAGAAATATTTTAATTTATTTCAAAGAAGCGATAGCAGCTTCGTAATTAGGCTCTTGCCCTATTTCCGGAACTTGCTCAGTGTAAATTACTTTAGCCTTTTCATCTAAAACAACAACAGCTCTGCTTAAAAGCCCTTTTAATGGAGAATCTGAAAGCGTTACACCATAATCTTCCCCAAAGTTTCCTCTGAAATCTGATAACGTTTCTACATTATTTAAACCTTCCGCTGCACAAAATCTTGATAATGCAAAAGGCAAATCTCTGGAAACATTAATTACCACTGTATTATCAAGGTTTGAAGCTTCTTCGTTGAATTTTCTAGCAGAAGAAGCACAAATACCAGTATCAATACTTGGGAAAATATTTAAAACTACTCTTTTCCCAGTGTAATCTGCAAGATTTTTTTCAGATAAATCTGAAGACACCATTGTAAATTCCTGAGCTTCTCTTCCAACTTCTGGAAGGTTTCCGATTGTATTGATAGGGTTTCCTTTAAATGTAATTGTAGACATAGTTTATTGATTTAAATTTTCATCAAATTTATTCAAAATTCACACGATTTTGCTTGAAATAAAGGTTAAATAATTCTTAAAGTGGAAAACAAAAAAAATTATACTCGTATTAGTGATTTTTTTTATATTAGCACTCTTAAATCAATAGCAATGAGAAAAAAAATTACTCTTTTGTTATTTGTAGTTCCGTTTTTCGGTTTTGCCCAGTCTGTGATTGGAGGCATTAATTCGGGAGCGGTCTCTGCAGATAACTTCAACCATTCTGTGGGTGAAATTTATGTAATCCCAACTGACCCCGACAAAGCAAATTCAGGAACAATGGGAATGTTTTATCAATCTGTCTTGCAGGTTTTAGGAGTTTCCGAACTTGAAAAAGACAATGTAAAAATCTACCCCAATCCTACTGCTGATTTTGTTTACATTAAATTAAACTCAAAATCAAAAATTGAAGGAGCCGAAATTTATGATCTTTCGGGAAAACTTGTTTTGAAAACAAAATTAGAATCAGACAAAATTGACCTTAGAAATCTTCCTCAAGGTGTTTACATGATTGTTTTCAAAAATTCTGACATCAAGCCTATTAAAATTATTAAAAAACCTTAAAAACCCATTTGAAATGAAAAAACTTTACACATCTATAGGATTATTTTTAGCAACATTATTAAGCGCACAGGTTCCACAAGCTTTTAGTTACCAAACAATTGCATTCAACGCTTCGGGAGCTCCTATTGCTAATGGAAACGTAGCTTTAAAAATAAGTATTTTAGAAAATTCTGCTACAGGAACTGTTTTATATACAGAAACCCACAATAAAACAACCAACTCTAAAGGTTTGGTTAATTTGAATATCGGACAGGGAACGGCTACTACAGGAACTTTCGGAGGAATTAACTGGGGAACAAACACGAAATTTGTAAAAGTGGAAATGGATCCTGCAGGAGGTTCTAACTACACAAACGTTGGCGTAAATCAATTAATGAGTGTACCTTATGCTTTGGTTGCAGATAAAATTAATTTAAACTCAGATAATTCAACCTTTAATGAAGATCTTATAGAAAATAAATCAGCCAATTTTGCAATTTATAATTATGGTGATGGAAAAACTTATGTATATAATTCTAAAACAGGAATGTGGAGCGGACAAACTGGCGGTGGTACAGGAACTAATTATGTTGTAGCTTCAAATGGTAATTTTGTAATTTACAATTATGGAGATGGAAAAACATACGCTTATAATTCTAAAACAGGAATGTGGAGCGGACAAACTGGCGGTGGTACAGGAACCAATTATGTTGTAGCTTCAAATGGTAATTTTGCAATTTACAATTATGGAGACGGAAAAACATATGTTTTTAATTCCAAAATAGGAACTTGGAGTGCGGGACAAAATGGTGGGGGTACAGGAACCAATTATGTTGTAGCTGGTAATGGAAATTTTGCGATTTATAATTATGGTGATGGGAAAACATATGTATATAATTCTAAAACCAATATTTGGAGCGGACAAAATGGTGGTGGTACAGGAACCAATTATGTAGTAACTTCAGAATCGAACTAAAAATAACTTAAGAGACTTCAGTCTCTTTTTTTACGCAAATACTCCCAATAAAAGAATGATAATTACTAAATTTGTGAAACTAAAAATTTAAATAATAAATATCAGTATAATGTCAGACAAATCAAAAATCTATTACACCCTTACGGACGAAGCTCCAATGTTGGCAACACACTCGTTTTTACCTATTGTAAAAGCTTTTACAAAATCAGCTAATATCGAGATTGCAGTTCCGGATATTTCTTTGGCAGGAAGAATCTTAGCCAACTTTCCAGAATTTTTGAATGATGATCAGAAAGTAGTTGATGCTTTGGCTCAATTGGGAGAACTGGCAACTCAACCGGATGCAAACATTATCAAATTACCAAACATTTCAGCTTCGGCTCCTCAATTAGATTCGGCTATCGCTGAATTACAAGCTAAAGGTTTCGCAGTGCCAAATTATCCTGCAGAGCCTAAAAATGACGAGGAAAAAGCAATCAAAGCTAAGTATGCTAAAGTTTTAGGAAGTGCTGTAAACCCCGTATTAAGAGAAGGAAATTCTGACAGACGTGCTCCAAAAGCAGTTAAAAATTACGCAAAAGCAAACCCTCACAGAATGGGCAACTGGGCTTCAGACAGCAAAACTGACGTTGCTCACATGAACAGCGGAGATTTCTACGGAACGGAAACTTCTACTACTCTAGAGAATGCTACAAAATATAAAATCGTTTTCAAAGGAAATGACGGTGCTGAAACTTTATTAAAAGATTTCGCAGGTCTTCAAGCTGGTGAAGTAATCGATTCTTCTGTAATGAATTTAAATTCTTTGAAATCTTTCGTTCAGGAAGCTATCGAAGAAGCTAAAAACAGAAACGTACTTCTTTCTGCTCACCTGAAAGCAACGATGATGAAAATCTCAGATCCAATTGTATTTGGAGCTATTGTTGAGACTTTCTTTAAAGATGTTTTCACTAAATATGCTGAAACATTTAAATCTTTAGATGTAAATCCAAACAACGGTTTGGCTGATCTTTTCGATAAAATAAAAGGAAATGCTCAGGAAGTTGATATTAAAGCTGATATTGAAACTGCTTTAGCAAACGGACCAAGAGTGGCAATGGTAAATTCTGACAAAGGAATTACGAATTTCCACGTGCCTTCAGACATTATCGTTGATGCTTCTATGGCTGCTTTGGTAAGAGGCGGAGGAAAAATGTGGAATAAAGACGGAAACGAAGAAGATACAGTTTGTATCATTCCAGACCGTTCTTATGCAGGTTTTTATCAATCAGTTATTGATGATATGAAAGCGCACGGAAAATTAGACCCTACAACAATGGGTTCTGTTCCTAACGTTGGTTTGATGGCTCAAAAAGCTGAAGAATATGGTTCTCACGACAAAACTTTCCAGGCATCTGCTGAAGGAACAGTTGAAGTTCAGGACGAAAACGGAAACGTTCTTCTTTCTCAGAAAGTTGAAGCGGGTGATATTTTCAGAATGTGTCAAACTAAAGATGCTCCGATCCAAGACTGGGTAAAATTAGCGGTAAACAGAGCAAGACTTTCTGATACTCCTGCTATTTTCTGGTTAGATAAAGGAAGAGCTCACGACAGAGAAATGATCAAAAAAGTTGAAAAATATTTAGCTGATCACGATACAAACGGACTTGACATTAAAATTCTTGACGTAAAAGATGCAATGACAGAAACGTTGAAAAGAGCAAGAGAAGGAAAAGATACTATTTCTGTTTCAGGAAACGTATTGAGAGATTATTTAACTGACCTTTTCCCAATTCTTGAACTTGGAACTTCTGCTAAAATGCTTTCTATCGTTCCATTGATGAACGGTGGTGGTTTATTCGAAACAGGAGCTGGAGGTTCTGCTCCAAAACACGTTGAACAATTCTTGGAAGAAGGTTATTTAAGATGGGATTCTTTAGGTGAATTCTTAGCTTTACAAGCTTCTTTAGAGCATTTAGCACAAACTCAAGGAAATACAAAATCTCAGGTTTTAGCGGATGCACTAGACGAAGCAAATGCTAAATTCTTAGCGACTGACAAATCTCCTGCAAGAAAAGTTGGACAAATCGATAACAGAGGTTCTCACTTCTATTTGGCAATGTATTGGGCAGAAGCTTTGGCAAGCCAAACTGCAGACGCTGAATTAGCTGAACAATTTGCTCCGGTTGCAGAAGCAATGCAGGAAAATGAAGAAGTAATCAATGCTGAATTGATTGGTGCTCAAGGTAAACCTCAAAATATTGACGGTTACTTCAAAACTGACACTTACAAAACTTACGAGGCAATGAGACCAAGTACTGTTTTAAATGAAATTATTGACGGAATCTAATTTTCGAATTTAATATAAATTGAAAGCTCCTTTTTTAAAGGGGCTTTTTTTGTTTGATTAAACACGAATTGCGCAAATGTTTTTCACTAATTGCGCAAAAAAATATGCGTGTAGTTTGTCATTCCGGAGGAATCTAAGCATAGTAATAGCGAAATATTTTTAAATCGTTATATTACAAAAACAAAGCGGACTAAAGCCCGCTCCTATTGATATTGATTAGTACAAGATTTGAAATTTATCAAAAAACTAATTCCTAATTCCTAATTCCTAATTCCTAATTCCTAATTAATCAAACATGCGCCTTTCTCCATTTGATCATACTTAAAATAAACAATCCTAAAACTCCCATTATAAAATATCCTTCTGCAACATCCATTTGAATCTGAGGTCTAATGAGCGTTACAATTCCGTAGCTGATTGCAGAGGTGAGGATAAATACCACTCCACCGGTCATTCCGCCTGCAAGTCCGGCTGCGTTTGGAAATCTTCCGATGCAATATGAGAAATAATTATTAAAAATAAATCCGGCAGTTACATGAATGACAAATGCAAAAGCAACCAGACTGTAAATATTATTTGAGAAATAAGAAGCTATAAACATCAAGATAATTAAAGATAATTGGATAAAATTTGCATACCGTATTTTAGGTAAAAACGCTTTATTGATTAATGCTTTTCCTAAAAACCCACCCGCCATCCAGGCAAAACCAAGGATTAAAGAAACATAACCCGCAATGACTTCAGAATAGCCCATTTTATGTTCGATGATGAAAGATCCGCACAAATTAAAAAACATAATCATCGAATAACTGATTCCGCACATCACCATTCCGTAGAAAAAATCTTTGGCTTTAAACATAGAATCATATTCTTTCAGCAAAAACTCAACATTGAAAGGGTTTCGTTTCTTTAAAGTTTCGCCAGAAAAAATCAATTCAAGAATTAAAAGAACCAAACTATATCCTGCCAAAACATAAAAATTAGATTGCCATCCAAAAATTTTCTGCAAATATCCTCCGATAAAAGGCGCAATAATCGGTCCGACCGACCAGACAATCGTCATAATACTGAGATAATGTTTCCGCTCATCGCCTTCATAAACATCCACAAAAAAGGCTCGTTTAGAAACGACAGCAAATCCTGATAAAATCCCTTGTAAAACACGCATCGCATAGATTACAAAAATATTCTGAGTGGTCGCTGTGATCAGAAAAGAAACAACAAACAAAGCCAGAGAAGCCATTGAAATTTTATACCTTCCGAAAGAATCAACAATACTTCCTGCAAAGAACTGCGTTATGCCATAGCTGATCAGAAATATCGATAAAGTAAGTTGAATATTACTTTCAGGCTGATGAAGCTCACTCGCCATACTCGGCATAGAAGGCAAATAGATATCGGTCGCCAAACCCGACATCGGGATCATTGCAAAAGCAAGAATCGTTGCAATAAATTTATTTTTCTCTTTTAACATCCGCATGAAATTTTCAAGCGACAAAAGTCCGACTTTTTATTTGTTCAAGCGCATTTGTTTAAATCAATAATTCTGAAATAGTATATAATTAAATTCAATCGAAACCGATCTCTTTCTCCATAAAATTTCTGTATCTATAATTATAGTCTCATCAATTTGCAAGAAAACATTTCATTGAAGATTTAATTCAAATCATTATAAATTAGTTTCATTTTCTCAAAATAATCTCATTTTAAAATATAAATTTGTAATTTTAAAGTAGAATTTCACCAAAAGCATCAGAGAAATCATGGAAAATATAAAATTTGAGATCACCCCTTACCAAGATGAACTGCAGTTGTTAATTGATGGTAAAAAAGTCGGCTATATGTCGATTTCTGTTGACGGAAGACTGCTCAATGTCTATTATACTAAAATTGATGAAGATCTGGAAGGTCATGGTTACGCCAAACTTCTTCTAGACAGATTGGTAAGTTTTGCAGAAGAAAAAGATCTGATGATTGATCCTGAATGTGATTTCGTAAGACAACAGCTAGAAAATCATCCTAAAAGATATAGAGGAATCTGGCACGAATAAATTATTCCCACCAATTCTGAAAATGATTATCCGTTTTATTTAAATCTAAAACTTCACCGATTTTTGGAGTAAGGATTTGTAGATTTTTTTCTTTTCCTAAAGTAGTCACTTTTTGTAAAGGTTCATTCCAGGGATGCAAAGCCAAAGCAAATTTCCCAGAATGCACCGGAATAATATTTTTTGCCTGAATATCTAAACTTGCCTGAATTACATCTTCGGGCAAAGCGTGAATGTATTTCCAAGCTTCGTTGTATTGTCCGTTTTCCATGATTGCAAAATCAAATGGTCCGTATTTTTCACCAATTATTTTAAAATGGGTGTCATAACCGCTGTCACCGCCTAAAAACAGTTTTTTCGTAGGAGTTTCCAAGACATAAGAAGTCCACAACGTGGTATTTCTCTGGAATTTTCTACCTGAAAAGTGTCTTGCAGGAGTAAAAGTTATTTTAAAACCATCTTTTAAAGCCACAGTTGCGCCCCAATCTTCTTCAATAATCTGATCTTCCGAATATCCCCATCGTTCAAGATGAGCTCCCACTCCTAAAGGCATAATTGCCTTTCCTACTTTCTCACGGATAGCTTTTACTGTTGGGAAATCCAGATGGTCATAATGATCGTGTGTAATCACGAGATAATCAATATTTGGAATATCTTGAGGTTTAAACAGGTCTGAACCTTCAAAAGCTTTATTGAAAAACTTAAAAGGTGAACCAAAAGTGCTTAAAACAGGGTCAATCAGAAAAGAAACTCCATTAATTTTTATAAAATAAGAAGAATGCCCCATCCAAATGAAAACATCTTCGTTAGCCGAAATTTTATTTAAATCTGTCTGAATTGCAGGAACTGCCTGCAAAGGCTTCAACAACGGATCTTTTTTCCCAAATAAAAAATTGACCATTACTTTTGGCATAGAAAAACCTTCCGCAATCTGCGGTGTAAAACTTTGATTCTGAAACTGCTTATCTTTATAATTCTTAGAATTAAGTATCTTTTCCAGACGTTTTCCTTTTGGTGCTGCACCAAAAACTTCCTGAGACATTACAAAATAAGTGGCTGCAACAAGTACCGCAATTAATATAACTAAATAAATCATCATTAAAATTTGATATTCAAATGTAAAAAACTTTCTTTAAGTTTAGTACTCTTACCTCAATGACGCATGAAAATGAATTTTACTTTTTTTATATTTAATTAAGTACTAATAATGATTAAATCACACATTCTGAAACGTAATATAATTGCAGCCCGACCTAAGTGGAAATCCTTTTTTGCTGCTGGAAAAACGAGGGCAAAAAAGATTGGGAACGGAGGGCGGAATAGCTGCCCAAAAATATATTGTTA
>NZ_LELA01000029.1 GCF_001677955.1 Chryseobacterium sp. BGARF1 | reverse complement strand
AATCGAAGATATTTTGCAGATAAACTATTCGATAGGCTCATTATTGCTAACATTACAGCGGTATGATGAAAAACGGATATACATAAAAGATTTAATTAGAATTCTATTAGAGACTGTTTAAATTTTATTAATCAATAATCCTATTGCAGATAATTTAACCATATTTTCAGAGGATTCCTTTAGAAGTTTATATTCTTCTATCATTATCAAACCAAGAAAAAGTATGTTCAATGATTCATCTTTTATAAATGGGTTCAAGCTCTTACTCTTTTTTAATTTTATGTTTTTAAATAGGCTCTTGTTCTGTTTAATTTTTCATATTATTAATGAATTATAGCTTAAAAAGAGAGTAGTGGGTATACTCATTTAGAGTTTAGTTTATATGATGTTTTTTATTTAAACATTCACTTGTGCGATAACAAAACCATTACCTAGGCGAAAGAAAATAGCTGAAAGGTGAAAAAATTAAAATCAGTCAGTTTAAAAACAATGATTCTGTATTGTTATTAATTTAGTAGATTGACTGAATTTCAATTGATATCGTATAAAAAATTAAAAAATATTTAGAATAATAAACTATTGTTGATGTATTGTGTTAATTGGTAAATATTTTATTTGTTTATTTCTAAATTAAGTGAGCTTGAAAAGCTTTTTAATAAAGAGAAATTCTTAGGTTAGTGTTCTTTATTTTTATTTTTTTTTTCAATGAATAGTGATAGAAATCAAGTTATTATTTTGTATTTTTGCCAAAATCTAATTACCAGACAAGTAAATTAATTTGGAAAAAACACATCTGTCTTCCTTATTATTTAAAAAATTAATAACACAGCACCTCACATATTTTTGGTGTATCTTTTTGTTTTTGTTGGTCTCAATCTCCACTTGCGCGCAAACTCCTGTAATACATATTTCAACTGGCACATCAACTGTAGGACTAGGGATTTATATCTCAAATAAACAAGATAGCATCCCTGTGTTTGTAAGCAGCGGTGCTACCATTATCAATGCTCAGGAGCTTAAAAATAGTGAGTTCAAGCATGAAAAACATGAGGTAGAATACACAAAAACTACAGCAAAGCCTGTAAAACAAAATGCTCTATCAAAAGTTTCTAAAAAACTCACCCCGAAAAAAGAAGAATTAAAGCTCGTTAAAGAGTCTAAGTCTAGTGAATTTTTTATCAAATCTAAAGAGAAAAATTCTTTAATCCTTGTTAGAAACCAAGAAGTACAAAAAAATTATCTCATCATTGAGTCTAAGTTTTTGTTATCTGCTTTTCATTTGAAATGCAAAATTCTAAACAGAGAGCAATGCATTGTTGCGGATAAAATCATTATTAATCTTAAAGATAGGGGGCCGCCTTATTATGTTTAAAACAGAAAATTAAAACAAATTTCAATTTTAACATAATTTTAATGAACAAATTTTTCATCAATTTTAAATTTTTATACATCGTAGCTTTCTTATTCTTAGGATTAAGCTATAGTTATGCCGAGGGGTCAAAAGACCTCTATCCAGTTGGTTTATCAGGAAACCGAGCATTTTTGGTGAGCGGAACTGGAGTGATTGCATCTAGTTATCCGTATGCTAACCTTGGAACACATTATGCTTATGTGAAAAGCGGCGAAACCATTCATGCAGCTTCTAGTGCCCAGGGAAGAACTAATGGTAGAATAAAACTTACGGCACCAGATGGTACAGTATATACAAGTGCCAACGATGCAGTAGGCAGAATTCCTGATAGAGCTGCGGAGCTTGCTGGCCCTAGTTCAACAGGTGCTGCCGATGCTAGTACGGGTATGTATTCTACATTTAATAAAGTAGCTACAAGTGCTCAAGTGGGGGTTTGGAAAATTGAATTTATAGCACCAGGAGGTGAAGGTGCATCAAATACAGCTCAAACTGATATTGCTGCTACTGGCAATTGGGCTCAAACAAATAATAATGATACTGCAAGTATCGCAGCTTGGGATGTATCGGTTAGAAATTCTACAGGATGGGTTAATGGAAGGGTTTACACCAACCAGTTTAATTTTATAATTAATGCTAGCTTTACATCAGCTAAATCTTTTTATGGTAAAAACTATGTACTGACCAAAGACGGATATATATATCGTGTAAACAACAATGGCTCTAATGGGATTGCTTTTATTTCGTATGTTAATTCTAAAGGTTTTGTAGACAATGCTAATAAACAAACTTACAAAAGTTTAAATACTTCATCCATTGGTACACTAGGATATCAAGATCCAAGAGCAGTAGATAGCGCTAAGGGCTTGACGCATAAATTATTTTATAATTTACCGTCAACTGATTTACCTACATCTTCCAACAGCGTAGCAGTGCCAGGTGGTGTTTCTACGTGGCTTAAATCTCCTAGATCAACAGCTACAGCTAGTAATATAAAATTTTCGGGAGTAGATGGTACGGCAGGGCAAATGGGCAAAAAAGGAGGTAATATTGCTTTTGATTCAGATTCTCATGGTACGTATGTTGTTCTTATTGAAAGCAACGATCCAAGTGTCGTTTTTCCTGCAAGAACATTAACAGGAGACTCTGATTTGGGGGTTAACACTGTTTTTTGGGATGGAAAAGACGGTAGTGGGAATAACCTGCCCATTACAGGCGATATCCCCGTTAAAGTAAGCGTTACCTTAAAGGGAGGAGAAGTTCACTTCCCTTATATCGATATGGAAATTAACCCACAAGGTATCATTCTTGAATTACTAAAAGCAGATCTTTCTGTAGAATCTGATGTTGTGTATTGGGATGACTCCTCAATTACGGGAGGTCTAGCAACAGAAAAGTCTAATCCTATTACCAATTTAACAGGGTTTAGCAGTACTATCAATGGGCACAAATGGGGAACATACACCGCAACTGGTAATGGTACAGGTGCTAATAGTTTTGGTAATGAAAAATCAATGGATACTTGGTCTTATGTTCAAGGTTCAAAAGTTACAAAAACAACCAGTGTAAATATAAAAGTGGCAGACCTTAAAGTTTCATCAATTACGACTGATAAGAGTAATTTATCAGCAGGCGATACTTTTAATATTCAAGTTAAAGTAAAGAACGATGGCCCAGACGGTGTTACCGGAGCACCTTTTAGCTTCAGACTTCCTGCCGGCTTCGAAGCAAACGGAACCCCGGTCTTCGCAGGTAATAACTGTGGGAGTCAAGATTTAGGAATTACTTACAATACGACAACCAGAATTTATTCTTCAAAATTAGCTTTGCCTAATGGTTGTGAGATTACCTATTCTTTCCCTGTAAAAGTAAGTGTAACACCTCCTACCAACGGAAGCAAAGATTTTACAGCAACTATATTGCGACCTAATGATGTTACCGACCCAGATGCAACTAATCCTGATATCAACACTCCTCCTACAGATCCTTTCTATGAATGTACTAATAACGGATTGGGTGGAGCTTGTAATAACATTAAATCTGTTGTTGTCACTTATTTCAACAATCCTTTTGCTTGTAATGAAAACATGTATATGTCTCAAAACAACCCAACACAATTGAATACAGTTAATACGACTACTTTAACCAATTTACAATTTTCTCCATTGGGGGCTAATTCAGGAATGAATTTTAATGCGATAGGGTATAACGCTATAGATAATCATATTTATGGTATTAAAAACAATACTGGTGAACTTATAAAATTTGGAGCTGATGGTTCATTTGTTAACTTGGGTACTGTTTCAGGTTTACCAATCAATGTAGAATATAATGCTGGTGAATTTGACTTGGCTGGCAATTTATACGTAAAGCAAGGTGGAGCAGGAACCACACTTTATAAAATTAATGTAAGCACAAAAACAGCTTCTTCTATAACGTTGAATAGTAATATCACAGTTTTAGATTTTGCATTTAATAAAAATGATAGCCAACTATATGCGGTATTAGATAATATTGGGCCTGCTCAAAACGGTATGTTGATTAAAGTAAGTCTTACTGGTATTGTGACGAACATTGGTAGTGCAGAGCCTACATTAAGTTCTTTTGGAGGAATGATCGGTGCTAATGGAGAGATCTACGGTTTCTTAAACTCTGGAGGATTTTACAAATTCGATATCGTAACTGGTACAAAAACCAGACTATCAAACTCACCTTCATCATCGATTAATGATGCTGCACATTGCCCTAGTTCGCCCATCAAAGAATTCTATTGCTACAACCCAGCAATTACCGCTGGTACTGCTCAAGATACAAAAGTAGGAATTACTTTACTAAAAAGAGCGAGTTCCCAAGATGCTGATAATTGGCCAATGGTAAGAAAAGGAGCGTTTATGGCTTTAGAATCAAATACCCAAGGTTTTGTGCCGACTAGAATGGCGAAAGCTAACTTAGGAAATATCACAAAACCACAAGAAGGAATGATGGTATATGATACGACAGACAAATGTCTAAAAATCTATACGGGTACAGAGTGGAAATGTTTTAGTACACCTAGTTGTCCATAATTATTCACAGTTTTTAAATAATCTAATCGTTGATAAAATGAAATTTCCTTAGTCAACTTTAGAACTTATTTTATTTCAAAATTATATTAAAATGAAAAAAATAATCATATCATCAATATGTTTAATGATTTCCGGAATGGCTTTTTCCCAAGTCATTATCGGGAACGATACCGGTACGGCCACAGATAAAACTTCGGTTTTACTAGAGTTTGCCAATACTAATGACAGAGGGATTGTGCTTCCTTATCTGCGCACGATGCCTACTACTCCTACAGAAGGAACTATTATTGTAGACGCAACAGATGCTACCAAGGCTAAAATAAAATATTACAATGGTACTTGGCAAGACCTAAGTAGTGGAAATGAGGCAGATATAAGTTCGGTGCTTACAAAACAACCTACAATAACCGAAGGTACTACAGTAGGAACCATTATAGGATCTGATCAGACCTCTGCAAAAGGAGTGTTGGTTTTAGAATCTTCCAACAAAGCGATAATCTTACCACAGGTAACCAGCACAGATGCCGTTATCAATCCTGCCCCAGGAATGATGGTTTACATAAAAGGAACCAACAAGAGATTAGCGGTTTTCAACGGAAGTAAATGGACTTACTGGGCACCATAGATTCTAAAAATATTACAATGATGATAAAGACTACCCAACATGGGTAGTCTTTTTTTGTTCATCTATTTTTTGTTGTAATGACAAAAATTGATACACTAATTTAAGGTTCAGTTAAAGCTAGATATAGAGCCTTAATTTTAAGCTATGAAACGAGAGAATTAATGTTTCAGAATTAGTCCGAGAATGATGAATAAAAATCACATTGCTTTATAAATGGAGCAAAGAGTACGAAGAATTTGGGGAGGGACGCTTTCCTGAGAATCTTTAAACAAAAAATTAAATTGGAAATCTTTGAATATTCTGAAATCTGGTACAAAAAAGGATATCAAAGTAATATAAATTACAAAATAATAGACGAATTTAATAATCAAATGAAAATGTTCACTAATTATACAGCCTAAGAATCTCCACCAATTCGGGTACGGATCGTATGTTCAGCTTCTCAAACAACCTGTTTTTGTAAGTGCTGATTGTCGATGAATGGAGGTTAAGTTGATTAGAAATTTCTTTGAGAGAAAGACCTTCTGCAATCTTATTAGCAATTTGCAATTCGCGGTCTGACAGCGCTTCAAAGGGGGAGTCTTTTGTCGTACCGGTTAATGATCCTAAAAACATCGCTTCTTTTACGACTTCACTTGCATATCTGCCGGTACTAAGCATCGCCGTTAAAGCAGTTTCAATTACAGCATGCGAGCTTTGTTTGCTTAGATAACCACCGGCTCCCATCTTTAGATAACGCATTGCGTACAACTCTTCATCCTGAGAAGAAAATATGAGAATTCTTAAGTTAGGTTGGTGTATTTTAATGTAATCAATCGCTTCCTGAACAGAACCATTAGGCATATTAACGTCCATAATGGCCAGATCCAATTCTTCTTTTAGAATTTCTTTGTACAGCGATTTATAATCCTCAACTTCTGAAATTATAGCAGCAGGTAAGAGTCGTTTAATGGTTTGTATCAAACCCATCCGTACGATACCATGATCATCTGCTACAATAATCCGAACGTTTACTTTTAAAGCCATTATTCAGTAAATTTTACGTAAAAAAAAGGGAAACCGTAGTACCTGCATTTTCAGTGGAAATGATTTGGATGTTTCCATGCATCAATGATACAAAATTTTTAACAATTTTCAAACTTAATCCAACTCCTTTCTCACCAGCAGTACCTTGGAAAACGGCGTTCTCATAAGTGAAAATCGCAGATTGATACTTTTCAGCTATTCCTGTTCCAAAATCAATGACAGAAAGTGTGACCTGATTACCTTCTGTAACTTCCTGCAGGTAAATATCTTGCCCGGGAAAAGAGTATTTAACTGCATTGTTGAGAATTTTGTCTAAAACATATTCAAGCAACAAACGATCGGTTGTAACGAATGCATTGGAATCTCCTTTAAAATGAAATTTAATACTTTTTTCTTTTAATTTAGTAGCATATTTTTCTTCAAAATGGTGAAAAAGATCCATCATTTTGATTTTCTCAGGTTTAATCTTAAATTCCCCGTATTGAGTTTTTAACCAGGAGTTACTGTCGTGAATGGTTTGCAGATTTTTCTGGGCATCGCTTTTTATCTGCGGCAACAAATTAAAAAAATCTTCCTCGCTAATGGTCTTATCTTCCAGCGCTTCTATAATCCACAGAAAATTCCCAAACAGTTCCTTTGAATCATGAGACAACATCGAGATTAGCCCGTTTTTAAAACTGATTTCATCTTCCAGTTTTTCGATTTTTAATTGTAATTCGTTGATAAGGTCTTTCATAAATTAAGTATCATGGGTCTAAAAAAATCTAATCAAGCATTTTTTTAGTATAGTTTTTTATTTATTTTTTTCCGATTCCTATGCCAAAACATTTTTGAATCATAATAAGACAGGGATTGTTTTTAATAAAGCATTGGTTAAAAAGTCTGACACGCCTACTTGCAGACACTTTTCTTTCTCACCAGGCAGAATCCCTATCATCAGTGCAATAATAGGGATTTCGATAGTTTTTTACAAGACTCTTTTTTTTGTTGTTTCAATGCCATTGAAATGAGGCATCTGAATATTGATTAAAACAAGTCCCGACGCTACATGGGTAGCGTCGGGAATAATATTTTTCATTTTTCTAATGGTTTCAACTCCATCCATTACGGACATTTAATCATCCGTAATAATCAAATCGAATTCGGACTTGTCGATGCCGAGGATAAATCTCATTAAAGTGATTGATAAAGAAGAGTTTTATAAGAAAGTAGGCAACTATATACAATTATACACTAAATGGATTTGTTTTTATGTAATTAACTTCTTACATTTGCTTTATAAATATGCAGATGTTATGATTAACACAAATTTCAAATCAATTTTAGACCTTATCAAAGCCTTTCCAGATGAGCAATCATGTATTGATCACTTGGAAAAATTAAGATGGGATGGTGATGTAGTTTCTCCATTTGATCCAGATTCTAAAGTCTATAATTGTAAAGGTAATAAATACCGCTGTAAAAATACAGGCAAATACTTCAACGTAAAAACCAATACTATTTTTGACAACACTAAATTAGGGTTGCAGAAATGGTTTTTAGCTATCTATATAGTTACGTCTCACAAAAAGGGAATTTCTTCTTTACAATTGGGGCGTGATTTAGATATTACTCAAAAGTCAGCTTGGTTTATGTTACAGAGAATTAGAAAATGTTTTGGTATTGAGAACAACAATGATTTAGATAACGAGGTTGAAGCCGACGAAACCTATATAGGCGGAAAGAATAAAAATCGTCATGCCAATAAAAAAATCGATGGTTCACAAGGGAGAAGCACAAAAGATAAAGTTCCGGTAGTTGGGATGGTTGAGCGTGATGGTAAATTAAACGCTTACAAAGTGGAAGATGTAAAATCACACACTTTAACCAGAGAGATAATTAAGAATGTAAAAGAAAGTGCGAAACTTTATACTGACGAATGGTTAGGATATAAAGGAGTTTCAAAAATTTATGATCACAGCATCGTAAAACATAATCAATATCAATATGTTAACGGTAGAATCCATACCAACACAATAGAAGGTTTTTGGTCTTTATTAAAGCGTGGCATCTATGGAATTTATCATGTAACATCAAGAAAACATTTGCAGATGTATGTTGACGAATTCGTTTTCAGATACAATACAAGAAAACACACAACAGAGAATAGATTTAATTTACTACTTTTAAATCTACAAGCTAAATTAACCTATAAAACACTTATAAATGGATAATCAAGAAAATTACGCAAACTTTATATTTTATCAGTCAGAAAATGGGAAATCTAACATTCAAGTAATTTTAGACAGAGAAACTGAAACCATATGGGTGACACAAAAATCAATGTCTGAAATATTTGATGTAGATCAAAGTGGTATAGCTAGACATTTGAAGAATATTTTTGATGAAGGAGAATTAATAGAAAGTAGCAATATGCAAAAATTGCATACTGCAACATCCACAAAACCAGTAAACTTTTATAATTTAGACGTAATTATATCAGTAGGATATAGAGTCAATTCATACAAAGCTACACAATTCAGAAAGTGGGCAACAAGTGTTTTAAAAGAATACATGATAAAAGGCTTTGCCCTAGATGATGATAGATTGAAGCAAGGCAACAAATTATTTGGTAAAGATCATTTTGCTGAATTACTTGAGAGAATCAGAGAAATTAGAGCAAGTGAAAGGCTTTTTTATCAAAAAATCACAGACATCTATGCTACCTCTGAGGATTATAATCCTGAATCTCCAATTACAAAAGAATTTTATGCGACAGTACAAAACAAATTGCATTGGGCTATTCATAATCATACAGCAGCAGAATTGATTAAGTTACGAGCTGATTATAAAAGTCAAAATATGGGTTTAACTAATTGGAAAAACCAGAAAAAGGATGGCAAGATTATTAAAACAGATGTTACTGTTGCTAAAAATTATTTAACCCAAGATGAATTGAGAAACCTAAATAGAGTAGTTACTATGTATTTAGATTTTGCGGAAAATATGGCAGAAAGAAACAGATTTATGAAAATGGTTGATTGGATTGTTAAATTAGATGCATTCCTTTCATTTAATGAATATGATATACTAAAAGATTCTGGAAAAGTTTCTGCAAGTGTTGCAAAAAAAATAGCAGAAAGCCAATACGAGAAATTTAGAGTAATACAGGATATAGAATATAAGTCTGATTTTGATAAACTGGTTGATGAAATTAAAGTTACAGGAAAAATTCCCACACGATCACATTTTAGTATTAACGCATTTCTAAAAGAAGCTGAAAAAGAAAATGAATTATCTGATTTTGATCAAAAATTAAAAAAAGGATTAGGCTTTGACCCTAATGCTGAAAAATAAAACTTTTGCAAGTCTTAAACTTTAATTAGATTTCCAATTCAAACATTAACGACAAAGCGTTTGCTTTTTATTCTACTCACAGGAATCTGGTAAATTCAAAATTAGGTGTAGTATAAATAAGTGAAATGCTCATGCCATAGGGTGTGGGCTTTCCTATTTATTTACCTAATGGCTTACCAGAGCCTCTGTGGGGGTATTTCGGCAAAGTCCCACGCTTTCTGCATTTATAAACTTTTCATTTCGGGACTGAGTGAAGCAAAATGGTTCGATGAAAAATTACTTACTTATCACAATTGCTATTCTAATCTCAGTAATTACGGAATTTTTACTCGGGAGGTATACTTCTGATTCTGGCAGATACTATTTCAAATCAGGAGATCCATCACTATTTGATACAAGTACTGGAAATCTTTATTATTTGGAAGACGGGAAAGTTATTCTAATCAATTATAAAGATAGTTTTGAAAATCCTAAAAAGAAATAAAATGAAAATAATAAGCATAGTACTATTATCTGTCTCATTACTTACATCATGTAATTACGCAAAACAAGAAATAGAGTTGGGTGACCTAAAAAGAAAGAATAGAGAGTTAAATTCCCAAATCCAAAAATATAAATTAGACTCTTTGTTCAAAAGCGAAAATGAAATTAAAGATCCATATAGATTGAGGGCTATTAGAATTATTGATAGTTTAAAATTAAACGACCCAAAAACATTAGAACAAATTGAAAAACAAATTGAAATTAATACGCCTGAGATTGAATATTAACATGGGAGTATTTGTAGGTATAAATAAAATGAGTCCACTTAATTAAAATCAGACTCATAATGGTGAGGCTATTAAATCAAGAACTATTCAAATTTACAAACTTTTCTCTATATGGGGAAAGTTTTTTTATATTAGTGGAAACTAAAAACCAATTAATTATGGATCAAACAACTTATCACAATCTTAAGGGATTATTTTTAAATCTTACAGGAAAAAGAGCAGAAGATGATTTAACTGCTTTTTTCAGCTATGTTAACATGCTTAATTTATTAGATATAAAAGATCGAATGAACGACCTACGTAACAGAATAATAAATATTGAGAACAATAGTACTAGAATTTAAATTCGGTCATTTACTGGAAGATTGCCTGTTTTTAACCAAATAAACATATCAGATGCTTTTTTAATGTCAGATTTAGCAAGTAATAGACATTTTAATCTCAATTTTATTTCATCATCTAAATTAAAATCTGCCATAGCTTTATTTTTAAACGAAGTTACGGCAGATTATTTTTTTTCAGGGTTTGCTCCCTAGTGTATAATTGTATATAGTTACCAGAAAGTATTTTTAAATTGCTGTAAAGCTATAATAAATATTGATTGAGTAAGTGGTATTTTCTTTCCCTACCAAACTTTGGGCACCTGCAGGTGGAATGGTGTATTTTACGTCTAGCCCCCTATCTAAAACGGGTGTTCCGTTAAAGAGTATTTTTTTTGGAGTTTTGGATAAGGGAGTATCTCCAGAATTTCCATCTATGCCAATTTGTAATATGTTGGAATTGATGTCGGTCTGCAGACCTCCTTTCTTGAAATAATTCTCGTCCGATTTTACATACAGTTCAAAACTCTCATTATTGGACAATACAATTTGGTTTGGAATTATTTGTGATTGACCATTGGTGTAATGGGAAGCAGTATTAAAATTGAAGTTTACATTTCGTCCGGAGCTTGGGATAGTAATCTCCGACTTAGGAAGCACCTTGAGCTGAACAGCTGTATTTTGCAAACTGTTTATTGAATTATCTGTACTTATGGCATTGAAATTCAATTCGAAAGTATAAGTTCCGGCTTCAAAAAAATTGTTTTTAAAATCTTCAGGAGAGACATAAAGCTCAGGGCTAAAGCTGTTTCTATTGCCCGCAACAACACTAATATTAGCAGGGGTAAAATTCTGAAAACTGGAAGACAAGGCTTTGGTCGTAAGTGCAGACCCATTGCTACCTAATTTAATGCTTGCTATACTTCGGGTTCCTGGAACACCTTTAGAAGATGTGAACTGAATATTTGCGGAAGTAGCCTTCGCCCACAAATTAAAATCTACTGTATGTGCGATTTCTGCATTATCCAAACTGAACACTCGAGTGCCTGTACTTCGGTAGTCATTCAAAGAGGATATTTCTATGTATTTCGTTAAAGAAGTTGTGAGCCATCTAATAGAGGAAGGAATTACTAAAATTGTTTTAAAATTACGTGGTGTAAAGTCGTTATAGTTTTGAGTGATATCCATAGAGTAACTTCCTGCTCGGTACATATTGGCGGCAAATTGTGAAGCAGGAATTTTAAAAGTAAAATTGATATTTCCACGGTTGAATCCACCCCCAAAACTGGTTGTTGGTGGTTCAAACCATTTTAAGGCACTTGTACTGAAGGACTGAAAACCTGGTAAAGAACCCGAAAGTCCTACAGATGGCAACTGACCACCCATACTTTCTAACTGCCACAGAAGGGTAGAGCTGGGTAAAGTAAACGAGGAAGAAGAGTGAGTAAAATTCGGTCCGGAAACAGAGTTAAATGTAGGAGCTATTGGGAGTAATCCAAAAAAGGTATAATCCCAGTTTGTTCTGTTGGGGTTCGTCATTACCCTTGTAGGAACTGAGGTAAATTCAGTCCTGTTAAAAATATTATTTTCAGGAATCGACAGGTACACGTCCTGAGCTTTTGTGACTGTTGATCCGCAGCAAATGGTAAAAATTCCTATCAAAAAACTCCTCATCGTTTTCATACTTTTAAATTTAAAACTTTTTCACCTTAATAGTAGTGTCTTTCTTCTTATATTCAAGAACTACGGTACCTGAATAACCTTCTTTTGTCACCTGAATCGTTTGATTAGGTTGTGTATAGCTGTATTTATCATTTTCGATGTAGAGGTCGTATTTTCCATCTTTTAGGAAAAACTCAAACTCATTTTTTTGGTTAACCACGGCGGTATGAATTACGCCATCTTCACCTTTTGCATACACCACGATTCCGGTTACATCCGTTTCCACAACATCGTAGGCCTGTTTGATTTCTACTAATTTACCACTTACCCTAATGTTTTTTACCAGACCGACTTTGCGGTTGATATTTTTATTTACCATAATTACAGGATCCATCATCAATCGTGCACCGGCACTTTCGTTCACCTTGAGAGTGTAAATACCATCAGGTACATTCTGAAAAATTACTTTTCCGTTCTTATCTGTTAGCGCAACAAAATTGTCTAGTTTCACTATTTCATTTGCAAGAGCCGATTCTCCTGTCTCAAGAAGTCCATTGAAATTTTTATCTTCAAATAACTGGAATGTCACTTTATGATTTCCGAGAGCCGTAGCTGCAGCAAAAGATTTTTTAATCCCCGCTCTGAACTGGTAATAACTGCCACTGCTTGTATATTCTGCCGTAGATTTATAACCTGAAAAATTAAAATAACCTGTGGTAGACCATGAAGGCGTGATTTTATATTCCAGATTACCACTGATATTGCTGTTTAAGTTTTTATAAAGCTCAGAATAGTAAGTTCCGGCAGTAAAAGATCCACTCAGATTATTATTAAGCATCTGAAAATTATATGAGGCGTATACATTGTAGTTGGCAAAATTACGGTCTGCATTGTAATAAGAATTTAAATCAAAGACATTCATTGCGTTCCATTGAGCTGTTCCGTTTAGGGAGAAGGCTTTATACCTGTAAGACAAAGTTGTTCTTAGACTGTTGAACCAATCGTTATTATTGTTCTCTTTTGAATAAGAATACTCCGCTGTCCAGTTCAATCCATGAGCACCCAATGTTGTGCTTATGTTGGCTTCCATTCGGTAAGAGAAAAGTTCCTGCGATGTATAAAAATTGGCTGTTTTTTGGTTTTCAATTTTTGGAGAAAGTAGGAAATTCCACTTCTTTAGAGAAAACTGATAACCAGACCCCAAAGTTTCTGTACTATTGAAATAATAACGCAAATTAGCGGTATTTCCAGGTTGGATTGGCGCATTCTGGAAACTCAAGAATTCAGGGTCTACTTGTGAATTCTGATATTGTATAAAAGCTCGCTGAGAAGAAGAAAATTGGCGGCTGATTCGCTGATTTGAAAAAAAAGACCCTCTTTTTATCCCCGCATAACTTTTTGTGGCAAAGGAATTAATAGATTGTATATCCCATTTCCCAATCTTCCCCTCGTAATTGGTTCCCATTGAAGCTCCTGTGTTTTCATCTTTGTTCAAAAGGCCTTTTTCGTTGCTGAGACCCAACTCCGTGCGGATGGAGTGTTTATCGTTAAGTAAAAATGATGTTACTGCGTTCGCAACCTGCGTATCTATATTTAAGCGTGGATCATGGTCAAATATATAAGATACTTTCCCATTGACAGATTTAGCATTTCCAAAACCATATTTTGCACCCACTATTTTAGACCCTTCTGTTTGTTGGAAATAAGTACCATAGAGGTTGTAATTATTTTCCAGGGCAAGAATTTCAATCTGATTATTTTGACCAAATTTGGTAGAAGCTTTCCCGCCTCTCCCGAAAACCTGATAATCGTAATCGTTACTATTAACATTTCCCAGTCGTAATACTGTATTTTTTTTCTCAAGTTCCAGCCAGGTATCATATAGGTTATAAAGGCCATCTTCATGATAGTAGTCTGCACCTATATTGAAACGGGATTTCAAATTTTCAGTCACTTGAAAAGCCGTATTTCCTCTCAATTGAAGAAAATTGAAACCTGAACTGTTTTCATTATAAGCAATTTCTGCAAAATTACTTCCGCTCACTGCTTCGTTTCCTCTGGCAATTTGTCTGTTGTTTGATAAAACGACTAAATATAGCGTGTTGCTTCCCACCATTTCATTATTAAGTAAGTCTGTAGCGGTTGCATTAATATTAAATTCCGGGAAAAGCGTATTTTGTTTTCTGACCCTAATTTTAATCTCAACGGTTTGTTTTTCTAAACCTTCCAGAGATACGGTTTGTTGTTTGGGTATCATTTCCAACCCATCAGGAATAGATTGCAAATCAATTTTAACAGTTCGTTTACTATAACCTTGGTTTTCTACAATCAACAGGATTGAAGAGTCGGGGGCAGCAGGATTAATAAAATTTTCATATGATGCCGTATAAATTGCGATGTTTTTGTTTTCGTCTTTGTCAACAAAGAACGAGGCTGTTTCAGTTTTGGTAACCGTTGGACTGTTGTAAGAAACCTTGAAATTGATTTCGTTGGATTTCAGTTTCATAAAATCAAGGTTCGCAATCAGTTTCACAGGAAGATTTTTAGACTGACCGGCACCTAAGGTAAAGTCATTCTTTGGATAGAAAAGCAAACCCGGATAATTTTCCTGAGGCATGATATTCTGAATGGTAATTTCTTCAGAACTTTTATTCTCAATAACCAGGAAATTAGTAAAAGTAGACCCCTTCTTAACAGCTACATTATCATTTTCAAAATGGATTTGAATATTCTTCTTTTCCTGCGCAAAGGCAAACGAAAAGTGCAGAACAAATGCAAAGAATAAGCTTGTTCTTCTTAGAATCGATATTGGCATTCCATTTTGTGGTTTCAAGACAAGACTTAATTTTAAAATTTAAAGTTTTTTTCTCCTACACGTAAATCATTGGATCCAGCCATTTTGATAATAGCCACACCAAGAAAGTTCCCTGAAATGTTCTCAGGTAAAGAAAATTGAACAGTCTGATTGGTATTGGGAAGCATAGAGATGGAAATTGCAGGTAATTTTATTTCCTTACCAGTGTCTGTTTCAGTTAATTCAAACTCAACGGTAGCATCATTGATGGTGTTTCCATCATTCTGGATGTTTACTGCAACTTTTCTGTTTGCTGTATTCTCATTACTCACTTCTGAAATATTGGTAATATCCAAACTTTTTGTCTGATTCCCAGGTGGAGTATAAAAGATATGAAGTCCCACCTCAAATAAGGTGATAATACCGATGCCATTCTGAATACGTGCCTGATCAGCTTGTTGAGGAAGCTGTGTAAAAAACAACATACTGTTCGTAACAGTAGACTTTGATGCGTTTGCCGGAATCTGCATGGTTACTACAATTTCCTTTGTGCTTTTCGCAGGAACTGTTATAGAGTTTTCTAAGGTTGACACCCAAGCGGCATTAGAAGTTTTTGAACTTCCTGCATCAAGATAAACTTTATTTCCATCCTCTTCTCTCATCCAGTCTTTATAGTTGAGATTAAAAACATAATCTTTATCTGAGCTGTTTTGAAGTGTGACTGTCTGTGTCACTTTTTCTCCTGGATTACCGGTAAAAAATAGTCGCGTAGGCGACATAGAAATACTTTGTGCCAGAATTGAAGAAGATGCTGTAAGAATAAAGAAAATGAAAAGGTGAATAAACTTGCGCATGGTGTAAATTGTTTAAAAATAAAGATTCCCAAAACTACTGAAAACGCAGCAAAAGAAAGCTTTACAGATTAAAAAAAATATTATAAAGCAGTGGCAGTATAAGTTACTGTTTGCGTATAAGTTCCGGCAGGTTTACCTAAAATATCTGAAGAAGATGATTTCGCTGCAGGAATGGTGTAATCTAAATTCAGCGTTAATGCACTTCCAAGTGGAGCATTTGTAACTAAAGTTTGATCAGTTGCAGATAAAACAACCGCGCTTTTTGTTCCGCCCATTGTTC
>NZ_LELA01000028.1 GCF_001677955.1 Chryseobacterium sp. BGARF1 | reverse complement strand
TTTTGTTTTGCAACTCTAAAATGACAATTTTTAGCCAGTTTTTAGCCCATACTCTTTTTTATTATTCATTTTTTAAACAGGCTCTAAGAGTTTTAATTGCCGGAATTATTTTAATGCCGATTGCAATTTCAAAATATAAATTATTTCCAAAAAAACATTTGAAATGGCTCATTTTAGCGGCTTTTACAGGGAATTTCATCCCGATGTTCTTATTTCCTATTGCAGAAATAGAAATTAGCAGTAGTATTGCAGGAATCATTAATTCTATGATGCCGATTTTCGTCATTATTGTAGGCGCTTTAGTTTGGAAATTTGAAACCACAAGAAGACAGATGACCGGAGTTTTCATAAGCTTTACAGGAGTTTGCCTGCTTGCTTTTGGTGGAGACGACAATACTCAATTTAAAATATTCCCTATACTTTTACTTCTTTTGGCAACATTGTGTTACGCAATGAGTACAACGACTGTAAAATCAAAATTAATGGATGTTTCATCTACCATTTTATCGGCATTTGTATTTTCATTTGTTTTGTTTTTACCATCAGTCATCGCCTTACTTTCTACAGGTTTTGTTTCTGAATTCACCTTCAGCAAAGAAAATATGATTGGATTAGGATTTGTAAGCCTGCTTTCCATTTTTGGAACCGGGTTGGCCATGATGATGAATTATCGATTACTAAAAGTATCCACTCCGCTTTTTGCATCGACTGTTACGTTGCTGATGCCGATTGTTGCTATTGTTTGGGGCGTTTTAGATGGTGAAAAACTAACTGCTTTGCAATTTGCAGGAACAAGTGTGATTATTGCCGGTTTAATCTTTTTAAGAGCCAAAACAACGGTAAAAAAATAATCAGTGAAACTTTTTATATTTAAATGAAAGTAAACATAGAGCTTACGATAATTCATAAAACAAAAAAATCCCGCATCACTGCAGGATTTCTTATTTTAAATAAATGCTAAAAATTGACTTCAGAAAATTTTAAAACTTCAAACCTCCATCACCCAACATCAAGCCTATAAATTCTTCTTTTTAACCTTTGCTTTGGCTTTTTTCACCTCATCTTTGATATACGGATATTTTTTCTGCATATCTGTAATCAATGAAGCGTCGAGTTCCAAAGCTTTTTCCAATGCCTCACTTCCTTGCTCACTATCTTTAAGAATAAAATAACAATTGCTTAATTGATAAAACAATTCTGCTCTGTAATGATGTTTCAAAGCCGCCTTAAGTACTGTTACCGCTTCTTCATATTCACCGACAAGCATCAAAACTTCAGAATAGGCATACCAGTTGTAAAATCTTGAAGGTTCTGCATCTATTAGTTTTTTCAAACAAGAAAGACTTTCTTCGAATTTACCAGAATCAATGAACAAAAACGCCAATCTTTTCTGATAATCTAGATTGCTATCATTTAACAATGTTGCTTCTCTTGCAAAATGCAAAGCTTCAGGCATTCCGCCCATTTCTTCATAAAGATAAGACTGCTCCATCATCGCAAGATAAAACTGAGGATCTTCTCTTAATGATTTCTGAAAAGCATTTAAAGCAATGATTGGCTGTTTTAAAGCTTTGTGACACAATCCGATTTTATAAAAAGTAAATGCTTTTGTATATTCCAACTCCAACATTTCTTCGTATACCTCAATCGCTTTCTGATATTGATTTAAAGCTTCATAACAAGCTGCTTTGCTCGCATACACTCCAACTGCGCTGGAGTTGATTGCCAACATATAATCGAAACCTTTGATGGCTTCTTCGTAGTTTTTTCTATTAAAATAATATTGTCCATACTCGCTCCATGCAATTTCTGAATACGGGAAATCATCAAGATAACCGTTTAGAAAAGCAATCGCTTCCTCGCCCTTATTCAAATCATTAAAGCAGACCATCGCGTTTTCCAAAGAATATTCATCCATTGGATCTTCTTTAAGTGCTTGCTGATAATGTTTAAGTGCGTTAAAGGGGTCTCCAAGATTTACATATTCATCTGCAATAAAATTGTTGAGGAAATTTTCTTCTTCCCCCAATTCTAGGGCTTTTTTACAGATTTCGATGGATCTTTTAGGATTTCCCAAATTCGAATAATATTTGGCGTAGCAAACCAAAAAGTCTGTATGCTCCATAGAAGAGCCTTTTAACTCGTCAATCAATTCTTTCGCCATATTATAGTCTTCCCACTCTAATAGAACCTCCAGTTTTTTAATCTTGATTTCTAAAGAGTTGGGATGGAGTTTAAGACCAAAATTAACCGCCATATCAGCATAATTAAAGTCACCAAGCTCCAAGTAATAAACAATGATGTCTTCTAACTCTTCTGTATCGAAGTAGAATTCATCATTATTTTCCATCATTTCTTCGAACTTTTTTACCAGTTCATTTCCAAAATATTCTTCCAATATAAACGAGTTTAAGATTTAAGACCAGAGATATGAGATGTACAAATACTCGCTTCTGAAAATCTTATTACTATAAAGTTAATAAATAATTTTTTTAGAATGATGAATTTAGTTTAAAAATTAAATCAAACTTTTGATCTTTGCGATCATATCATCACCCAGTTTATCGGCTTCCTCCTGAGTTTTAGCTTCTGTATAAATTCTGATGATTGGTTCTGTATTCGATTTACGAAGGTGAACCCAATTGTTTTCAAAATCTATTTTTACGCCATCAACCGTAGAAATCTCTTCATTTTGATACTCTTTTTCCATTTTAGTTAAAAGATCATCTACATTAATTTCCGGAGTCAGCTCAATTTTCTTTTTACCCATAAAATAGCTTGGATAGCCAGCTCTCAGTTCAGAAACTGTTTTGTTTTCTTTTGCCAGATGCGTTAAAAACAAAGCAACCCCTACTAAGGAATCTCTTCCGTAATGAAGTTCAGGATAGATAATTCCACCGTTTCCTTCACCACCGATCACGGCATTTTTTTCTTTCATTAAATTCACAACATTCACCTCTCCTACTGCACTTGCAAAGTATTCTGAGTTGTGGGTCTGTGCAACATCTCTCAAAGCACGGCTTGAAGAAAGGTTTGAAATGGCTACTCCATTTTTATTTTTCAATAAATAATCTGCAACAGCAACTAAAGTGTATTCTTCACCGAACATTTCCCCCGTTTCATCAACCAAAGCTAATCTGTCAACATCCGGGTCTACTACAACACCAAAATCTGCATTTTTTTTAATTACAAGTTCACAAATATCTCCTAAATGCTCTTTTAACGGTTCAGGATTGTGAGGAAACTGCCCGTTTGGTTCGCAGTATAACTTTACCGTTTCACAGCCTAATTTATCTAAAAGCATCGGAATTGCAATTCCACCCGTAGAATTTACGGCATCTAAAACGATTTTATATTTTTTAGCCTTAATCGCTTCTGCATCCACCATCGGTAAATCAAGAATCTGCTGAATATGAATATCAAAAGCATCATCTCTTGTCTCGTATTTACCTAAATCATCCACATCTGCATAGTTGAAATCTTCGCTTTCAGCCAAAGCTAAAACTTCAGCCCCGTTTTCTCCGCTGATG
Source organism: Chryseobacterium sp. BGARF1 (assembly GCF_001677955.1). Classification (GTDB taxonomy): domain Bacteria; phylum Bacteroidota; class Bacteroidia; order Flavobacteriales; family Weeksellaceae; genus Chryseobacterium. The sequence goes on along the minus strand of NZ_LELA01000028.1, from coordinate 9,680 downwards.
AATTCTCCTTTTTCATTTAATAACTTCAATGCATTCCATTGTTTTGGATTGTGAGAAGCTGTAAGAATAATTCCACCATCTGCATTTAATTCAGGAACCATCACTTCCACAGTTGGAGTTGTAGAAAGACCTAAATCAATTACATTAATGCCCAATCCTTGTAATGTTGCGGTAGCCAAAGAATTAACCATTGAACCGGAAATTCTTGCATCACGACCGATAATTAGCGTTAAATCTTTTTTATTTTTATTATTCTGAAGCCAGGTTCCGAAAGCCGAAACAAATTTCACAACATCAAGAGGCGTTAAATTATCACCTACTTTTCCGCCAATCGTTCCACGAATTCCTGAAATACTTTTTATTAATGACATTTTGTAATTGAGTTTTTCTGATTATAATTTGAATGCAAAGTGCATTTTTATTTTAAATTTCTTTAAAATAATAGATTATCTTTATTTTAATTTTTCCGTTTGCAAAGATACTCAAAAGAAGATTAATTTATAAACCAGGAATTTTTTTCTGAATTTTATCGTAATTTCTTTTCACTGCTTTTGGAGGAGAAAAACGATACCCTATATACAAAAGCCCATAAGTATTGTTATTTTCTACCGTAGAATTTTCTTTCTCATCGTAAGCAGTGGCATTAAAATTAAGTTTACCACCAAACAGAAAACGGTCAGAATTATATCCTATATGCAGTCCTCCCGAACTTTTTACTGTTATATATTGTTCATTTTGTTTGGGTCCTTTGGTTCCATTTTCTAAAGCTTCTTTAAAACTTGTAAATTTCCCGCCAAAACCTACGGTTAAGAATGGAGCAATATTCACTTTTTCGGCAATTACCCAATTGTAAAAATACCCTATGTTTGCCCCGAAATTATATTGATATTCTTTGCTTTTCAAACCATTAATGGTATTCCTGAATACAGTAAAATCATATTCTAAAAAAGGAACCCAGCTTCCCTTGCTGTTTTTTTGCCACTCACCTTGTGTATAAAGGCTTTTTAATGAAAAATCTTTGTTTAAAATATAAGCTGTAGAACCACCAAAGGTCTGAACCCTTAAATCCGGGAATTTAATGTAAGGATCTCTGTCTTTTTGCCAACCCGGAATAAGATTCTGCATGTTTTCTATATAAAATCCTTTTACATTTTTATAGTAGGCAGCCTGTATAAACCTATTTGGAAAAAATCTAAAACTGAAATCGGCATAAGAACTGTTTCCTTTTCTCTCATTGTCATTGTTTCCCGGAAAAAAGCGGGGAGCAAAAGACAAAGTAGCACTTATAATCTTGTAATCAATAGATAAGGAAGCTTTTGTCTTGTTATTGATAGAAAGTATGGTTTCCTTTAAATTTTCTTCTTCACCTTCAGAAAAAGTGTAGTTTTCTATATTCGTATCAAAATTTACACGAACCATTACCTGATCTGCGTAAGACTTTACTTTGGTACTGTCTGTTTGTGCTTTTGAATAAAAACCAGACAGACAAAGAAAAAAAACAGAGACTGCTTTTGAATTCAAATTGAGATTTAGTTTTAGGAAATGAAATTACTACAAATAATTTAAAATAATCAAACTTCTCTAGAATGTTACTTCTTCTTTGTTTGCTTCAAAATTTTCTTTTCATCGCTTTCCAACTTGCGTTGTACTTTTTTTACATCTTCTAAAGCTGGAAGATTTTCAGGCTTTATTCCTCTTTCTCCTAATATTTTTCTGACTGCCAAATTATTTTCAATATGTTCATTCGTAATTTGAGAATCACCATTAAGGTCTTTTTCAACGACATTATGACTTGTTAATTCGGTGGCAAAATCTTTTGCTTTAATCGTTAATGTAGGAAGAAAATCTGCTAAAGGTCTTGTTTGTGGAACATTTAATCTCTTTTTCATATCATTGGTTGTAAAACCACCAAATAAAGCTTGATCTCCTTTAGACCGTATTATTGAAAAACTTCTTTCATCAACACCTCTTTCATAAATAATTCCAGAAAGTTTCTTTTCTGTTTTTGATAATTTTTCTCTTGCATTTACTCTTTCAACATCAATAAGTCTTTTCTCAATAATCTCTTGTTTTCGAGTTTGAACAGCAAAATAAGTTTGTGCAAATGCAATTTCGCTTTTAGAACTATCTCCATTTTGTGCAATAAGATAGCACGCATAACGAGTTAATGCAATATCTGAAATCTCTCTTTCAGATCCACTTCCTAATGCGACCAATTTCCCGATGTCGGCAAAATGGTTTTGTACTTCTTCTCCTATATTTTCACAGGACTTTTTAGCCTTTTCAATAACTTTTAAAAAGTTATCCCACTTTGCATAATTTAAAATTTCTTGTAAATCTCTTGCACTCCAACATTCAATATTGTTGTATAAATGTGATGCATTTTCGAATTTTTGAAAAAGTTGTTCTATTAATTCTTTTTTCATAATAACCGTGCTTTTATTTACAAAAATAAATAAAAATCAGTTTTAATGCAGTTTAATTATCCACAAGAATGATGATTTTCTAAGAACATCCGCAATCTTTATCGCACCCAGACCTTTTGGAGCTGAATTTCTTTGATGAAAAATTTTTCCTGATAAATCTAAACAAAGAATAGCAGGCAAAAAGCACCAAAAGCGCAATAATAATATATTGAAAAATTAATGAAGAGTCCATTTTATTTTAAAATTTGATAAGCTATCAACGACACAAAATATGCCAAACCGGTCATCATTGCCACCTGAAAGCCCGTCCATTTCCAGCTTTTGGTTTCTCTGTAGACTACTGCAAGTGTAGAAACACACTGCATTGCAAATGCATAAAACAATAACACCGAAACTCCTGTCGCAAAGTTGAAGACTTTTTCGCCATTCGGTTTTACATCCTGTCTCATTTTATCGATTACTTTTCCTTCCGGAGCATCATCATCCAAACTGTATAAAGTAGACATTGTTCCCACAAAAACTTCTCTCGCTACGAAACTTGTCAGGATTCCCACTCCCATTTTCCAATCATAACCAAGTGGTGCAATTGCAGGCTCAATAGCTTTTCCCATTTTAGCCAGATAAGAATGATCTAAATGAACATCGGTTGCAACCATTTCGTCCGGATTTTGTTTCGGACCGAAATAACTTAATACCCAAATAATGATACTTACAATGAATATAATTTTTCCGGCTCCGGTTATGAAATCCCACACTTTCCCTAAAACCAGTTTAAAATCGTAACCGAAAAGTGGTTTTTTATATGTCGGTAAATCCATCACAAGATATGTTTTGCTATCTTCTTTAATGAAATTTTTAAGAATCGCTGCAGATAATAAAGCAACAAAAAAGCCTAAAAGATACATTCCTAAAAGTACCAAAGCTTTATATTGAATTCCGAAAATAGTTTTATCGGAAATAATCAACCCAATAATAATACTGTAAACAGGAAGTCTTGCAGAACACGTCATAAAAGGTGTTACCAAAATCGTGAGCAATCTTTCCTTTAAATTTTCAATATTTCTGGTAGAAATTACCGCCGGAATTGCACAAGCCGTTCCTGAAACTAAAGGAACAATACTTTTTCCGTTTAAACCAAACGGTCTTAAAAGCCTGTCCATCAAGAAAACAACTCTCGCCATATAACCCGAATCTTCCAATAAGTAAAGGAAATAAAGAAGGATTCCAATTTGCGGTGCAAAAATGATAATTCCGCCTAAACCAGGAACAATTCCTTGTGAAACCAATGAATTAATTGGTCCTTCCGGAAGATGTTCTCCTGCAAAACTAGAAAGCCAAGCGAAAGCTTCGTCGATCCAGTTCATCGGATATTCTGCTAAAAAGTAAACGCACTGGAAAATAATTAAAAGAATAAATAAGAAAACAACATATCCCCAGAATTTATGAACAAGAACTTTATCTAATTTTTCGGTTAAAAGTTCTTTAAACTGAGCTTTTTTAGTGATAACATCCGCTAAAATCTTGTCAACATTCTGATAACGTCTTACTGTTTCCTGAACCTGCAGTCTTTTCGGAACTATATTTTTTGATTCTGAATCTGAGTTTTTTCCAAGCGTAAAATTAATCCAAGATTGATACTCATTCTCTGAATTTTTATCGAGAATATTTTTATGCTCAGCAGGAATTTCAAAACTCGGTTTTTCAGAAGTCACAAAATCATTGGTAAAAACAGCTTCTTTAATCGCTTCTATTCCTATCTGTTCTTTTGCATTGGTCTGAATAACTTTAATATTCAATGCCTGAGACAGTTTTTCAACATCAATATGAATTCCTCTTCTTTCAGCCTGATCGATCTGATTTAAAACCAAAATCATCGGAATTCCAAGATCCTGAATCTGCTGAAATAATAAAAGACCTCTTTTAATGCTTAATGCTTCCAGAATATAAACGACGCCGGAATATTTTTTTTGTCCGTCAATTAAAAATTCAGAGAAAATAGCCTCGTCTTCTGAGCTCGGATAAATGCTGTAAGAGCCCGGAAGATCTACGATCTCAACCTCTTCGTTTTTGTAAGAATAATTCCCCGAATGGCTTGATACAGTAACCCCGGCATAATTTCCTGTTTTCTGCTTTTTGTTTGATAAAGCATTAAAAACGGTTGATTTTCCTACATTCGGGTTTCCGACTAAAAGTATCTGTTTTTTGTTATTTTCCTGCATTAATACAATCTTCTACAATGATGAAATCTCCTTCTTCTTTACGCAAAGCAATACGGCTTTTTTCTTCGCCAAACTCTATGTAAAGCGGTCCGTTAAAGGGTGCCTGGTAAAGAATCTTAAACAGAGTTTCAGGAAGAAGCCCCATTTCTATGATCTTGGTGGGCATATTCAAATTTTCATTATCATAGTCTACTATTTTCCCAATTTTATTTTTTGGAAAGCTGCTTAATGTATGTAAGTGAATATCCTTCAAGACCCTTATTTTTTGTGACTGCAAATATAACTATTTAAATTTAATCTAAATAACGCTATTTTTCATATTTAAAGGCAGTTAGAATTATCGTTTCTTCAATTATCTTGCAAAATAAACCCAAACACATTACTGCATTTGGGATTATTTTAAATATAATTAAGTTGAAATGAATGTTATTTTTTATCTTTTTCTTTACCTACTTTTTCAAGACTACCAACGGTAATAGAATTTGCCTTTTCGATAGGGTTGTCATTTGCATTATAAAAATCTTTATACATTTTCTCCTGCTTTTTCATCAGATCTCCTATCGTACCATCAGTTCCCGGCATTGGTTTAGACATTATTTCCTGTGTCATCATCGGTCTTACTGATGCAAAAGGATCTTTTTTGAAGTCATTAAAGGTCTTATCAAACTTTTCTCGCGTTAATTCTTTTGGTTTACCTCCCGTTGCGTGCATTAGGGTTTCGATGTAAGAAAACTCGTTGTATTCTTTTATTTTTTTATTTCCTTGTAATACCCAAGAATAATTTTTGTCGGCATCTTCAATTTTTACAATTAACCCAGGAAGTCCACTGAACTTATACGGGCCATCCTGAAAAGGAATGTCTGAAGAGAACCAAGCCGTCCACATTCTTCCTCCGTATTGGGCAGTTGCTTTTTGCGTGTTGTATTCACCAATTTTTTGCTTTTCGTTTGAGATCTTCCAATTAAGTTTCAGATCTTCAGTATAAGCAATGTTTACCGGGGTCATTCCATTCGCCACTTTATCGACATACTCAACTTTCATGCTTGGATAAAGTTTGTGGATCCTTGCAGAAAATTTTGGTGTTTTAAGTGATTTTGAAAGGTCTTTGTAAACTCCAGCTTTTTGCATTGCTTCCATTTCTACTTTTGTAATAGAATCTTGAGAGATCACAGTGTAATCCTGATAAACAGATCTGTTTTTATCTGTAATATCAAGTACTGTAATTACTTTATCAACCTTAGCAGAATCTTGTTTTGGCTTAAAGGTAAGTTCGTAAAAAAAGCGGTTTGAGCTTTCTTTTGATTCTTGTGCGTTTGCAAAAGCAAAAACGGCAACAAATAGTATTGAAAATATATTTTTCATTATATAAAAGGTTTATTCAATTAGTTTACATTAGTTGTTTTTTGTTACAGTTTTTTTTAATCTTTTATTTAAAAAATAAATTTTCGCCCTTTTAAAAGTTTTAAATTTAAGCTTACCTAAACAAAATAAATATGGACACTTTGAAACAATTAAAAAACGAGCTGAACAACGAGTATCAAACCACAAAACGGTTTTTAGCAATTTATCCTGATGATAAAAATGATTACACACCGCATCCGAAAAGTATGAAAATGATGCACCTTGCTACCCATATTACGGAAGTTTTTGGCTGGCCCGGATTTATGCTCAATACTTCAGAACTTGATTTTGCAAAAGACGGAATGGAACCCAAACGTCTCACAACAAAAAACGAGCTCTTAAACATTTTAGAAGAAAACCATAAAGCAAGTATTGAAGCCTTGGAAAAAGCCTCTGAAGAAGACCTAAATCTAAGATGGGCTTTGAAAAATGATGGTCATGAATTGGCTTCGTGGACGAAGTATGAAGCGATTCGTCACAGTTTAAACCAAATTTCGCATCACAGAGCGCAATTGGGAGTTTATTACAGGCTGAATGACATTGAGCTTCCCGGAAGCTATGGCCCGACTGCGGATGATTCCAACTTTTAAAATAACTTAAAGTTTTTAAACTATTTTTAAACAAAAAACCAATCTCGATGAGATTGGTTTTTATACTTTTTATTTAAAGTTGAATTTTACAGCGAGCATTACCTGACTTGGTCTTAGCTGCATGGTTGTTTGCGTAATTGTTGCGTCCCCAACACTGATTCTTTCAAAAACTTTTTTATCAGCAATATTCATCCATTTCAATTCGAAATCGACTTTCTTAGCAGACCAACTGAATTGATATGATATATCAAAGAAACCATTATTCAATTTGGTATCCCCTAAATTTGAGTTGATCTGATCCCAATAGAAACCAACAGTATGATTTTCTAAAGGATAGAAAAACACATTCAGATTATGACTATAGTTCTCTGTTTTACCAAGATCATTACTGATAATTCCGTTTGATTGTTTAGTCCAAGTTTTAGTAAAATTAAAATCTACACTCATCCATGAGAAATAGGTATTATTAAATTTAAATCCCAATGCATTAGATAAATTTTTATTATCTAAAAACTCATTATTTCTTAATGACTGTGATATTGTTGTTGTTTGATTAAACGTAACAGAGGCATTTGTTTTGAATTTTGGGAAGTATTTTCCAACTTCTCCATATGAACTGTTTGTTTCTCTTTTGTTTTCTCTTTCAATATATTCTACAACACTGAAACCTAAATCATTAACAGCACTCGAAGCCAATAGATTATTTTTCGTGTCACTAATTCTATAACCTACGTTGAAAAAAAGGTTATTCAAAGGATTTCTGTATTCCAATCTTGCCCCTCCGCTTTTTGTATTAGTTTGAGGAATCGGATTTTTGGGATTCATTACATTAAATCCACTCGGACTTGTTAAAACATACCCAGCATAAGCTGTTTGAATATCTCCGAAGTTATTGCTAATATTTCCATTAATACTTGCTTTAAAGAATGAAGCAAAACCATATTGCGCAAAAATATTAGGAGTAAATGTCGTTTTATTTAATGTTTTAGAAACATTTCTAAATGCATCTTCTGCCTTAATATTATTTAAGTTTACAGGAAAACTAGCCCAAACATTCCATGCATCTGATTTATAATTTGCAGATATTGATGCACGTGGCGTAATTTCTGTAAACTTCAAATCATTTTCGTATGAAAGACTTGTAAAATCAGGAGAGTTAGTAAGAGTACTTCCATCAAAATTTGTATTGAGTTGATCTGTTGAAAAATCAATTCCAACTTCCGGAGTAAATGTCCATCCTTTTGTAGTAAAACTGATATTTGCAGAATGCGAAGTATCTAATGTTTTTATTCTAAAACTTTGCAAAGCTGTACTTCCCGGAGTAAAATTAATCGTAGAAATAGCAGTACTTCCCGGCGCTTTATAAGGAAACAATAAGTAATCAGCCGGAGAAATTTCTAAAGTTTGTCTATCATCCTGATAATTAATATAAGATTTCAGATTTACCATTTTCTCTTTCCAAGGTATAATTGTACTTAGTGAATTTTGGAATGATGAAGTTGGTGACTGTACGTTTTCGTTTCCAGATCTAGAACTAATTCTGTCATTTCTTTCTGCAAAAGCTCTGTCTGCATTCCAAAACTGAGAAAATGTAGTCGTGTTTTTGAAAAATCCTTTCTTTGCATTTTTAGTGAAAATTAATTCACCTTTTAATTTATCTGTATAGAAATTATTAAGAAATCTAGTGTTATATTGTGTTCCTTGTTGGAAATCTCTTGTAACACTATTAGATTCTCTTTCTACAACATTATTGGTATAATTTGCATTTGCTTTCAGTTCCCATTCTTTCTTGCTATCGATATTGGTTAAATAATTAGCTGAAAGATAATGTACATTATTAAATAAATATCTTTTAACTGGTAAATTTGGTACTGACGCATTTTCTACACCCAACCAGTTATTTTGTGAAGCATTTCCTCTTCTGCCTTCCCAAGAACTTCCGAAAGCTAAAATATTTCCTTCATTTTCTACCTGCTCTCCCATATTATTGGTCTTGTAATTAACAACCCATTGCTGCTTTTTACTGAAAAACATTGGTGTTAATTTCAAATTCCAAAGCCATGGGTCTCCAAAGCCAGAACCCACTTCACCTCTGCCTGTCATGGTTACAGATTTTTTAAGCTTGATATTAATTGCCGCAGCATCAGAAGGAATTTTTCCCTGAAGCATTTTTACAGGCTGGTGATTTTCTAAAACTTCAAGCTTTGCGACTGCATCTTTTGGTAATGAGTTGGTAATTGTACCATAGCCTCCTTCCATTAAATCTTTACCTTCAACATAAAATTTATTGATTGCATTCCCTTGATAAAGAATTGTACCATCGGTTTTCACTTCAATACCAGGAATTTTTTTCATTACATCTGCCAAAGTACGATCGCTTTTGTTGTCGAAAGCTTTCAGATCATAAGCAATCGTATCGCCTCTCGAAGTAATCATCTTTGTTTTCAGCTGTACTTCTTTTATTTCGGTAGCTTCAGACTGTAATTTAAATGTAAGCGTCTGATCGCTGTTGCTGATTTGTTTTGTAATCGGTTTTTGGTTAAAAGCTTTTACTTTTAAATCTACATTTGATTCTGAAGAAGTAAATGAAACTTTGTATTCTCCTTTCGAATTGGTAATTCCATAGGCAAGAATTGCGTCTTTTCCCGGTTCTTCAATCGTTACGCTTGCGCTTGGTATCGCCACCCCATCTTCATCAGTAATTTTCCCGGAAACCGTTTTTTGGGCAAACGTGATCACGGAGAAAAAAACCATCAGGAAAAGGTAAATTTTTCTTTTCATATCTATATTTTTATATTTTTAAAGAGTATTTGGAATCGCAGAATCTTAATTCATGAGGGTATTTTCCATTCACAGCGATTTCAAAATTTATTATTTGAGTAATTAGTTATTTATTAATGTGTTTTGTTACACATTTTAGAGATATAATTTTATTAAAAAAGTTAAATCTCTTTTTATACCTACAAACATAGTGATAAATTGTATTCATTTTATATTCTTTTAAATTTTAACATATTTTTATGCCATTAACCTCAAAAAAATAA
>NZ_LELA01000027.1 GCF_001677955.1 Chryseobacterium sp. BGARF1 | reverse complement strand
AAGATTCCTCTTGAATTTGCTGCCATAATAAGTAAATTTTAAATCGTTAGTATTTTTGTGATTTCTATAACCCAAAGATAGAGACACCGAAAATATTTTTAAAACTTTCAAACCATTATTTCGAAAATTGTAGTAATTCTACGATTTGATGTAGTAGAACTACGACTTTTAATCCCAGTAACTATTTTTCAATAAAAAATATTGAATTTTAATGTAATATTCACAGTTTTCGGAATGATAATTGACAATCTCTTTAATTATCACAAAAATAAAATATTATGAAAAAGTTAGGACTTGCAATGCTTTTAGGTTTAATAACTTTAGGGAGCTGTGCAGATAAGAAAGAAAACAGAGAAGCGTATAAAGAAAATCATAATAAAGACTCTTTATTAAATATCTCGGCAGAATCGGCGGCAGAACATTCTGAGCCCACCAAACCGGAAACAGATACTCCGAAAGCATTACGAGATACTGCCGCATCACCTACCGATTACGGCAGTAAAGAAACAAGACCCAACACTTCTGTAGGAGGTTCAAGATAAAAAACTAAATCCGTAGAAAAATTCTATGGATTTTATTTTTAAAGTATTTCTACAGTACTTATCATCAATTTCTAATATTCTATAACTTTTTGTATTTCATTGCTAAGTTTACGCCTTTGTATAACTTTAAAACGGTCAAATTTTAATATTCTTTGTTTGCCTTTGCATTAAATTATGGATCATTAGTAAAAACGGAGATACATAATTTCTAAAATGGTCTTCTTATTTTTATTAAAAAGAGAATAATTATTTAACTTAATTATTACATTTGTATCCAACAAAAAAAATTCATGAAAAAAACAGCAATATTATCATTCCTTTTCCTGGCTGCAATTGCATTTGCACAGGGAATTAAATTTGAAGAAGGCAGTAACTTCAAAACCATTTTAGCGAAAGCAAAAAAAGAAAATAAACTTGTTTTTATTGATGCTTACGCAGTTTGGTGTGGCCCATGTAAATTGATGGTGAAAAATATTTTCCCGTTAAAGCCTGTCGGTGATTATTACAACGAGCATTTTGTAAATGCTAAAATCGATATGGAAAAAGGCGAAGGTATTGACTTGGCAAAAAAATTCAATGTAAAAGTTTTTCCAACTTACCTTTTCATCAACGGTGACGGTGAGGAGGTTCACAGAACAATTGGATATGTTGAAGAGAAAGATTTCATTCAGTTTGCTATGGATGCAGGTGATCCTAGTAAAAGATTGACTGCTTTAAAACAAAAATTTGAAAAAGGAGAAAAAGACCCAGAGTTTTTATTAAACCTTGCTAATCTTACGATTTATAATGATACAGATTTCTCAAACAAAGTAATTGAACGTTATTTTGCAGGAAAACCTGAATTGACTAGAGATAATTTAGGTCTTCTTTTTCAGGCAATGAAAAGTACTGAAGGTGCACCTTACAGAATTTTCACAGAAAGAAAAGCTGATATTTTGAAAATGCTTCCTGAGCAGCAATATGCTTCAATGGATAAAAATGTGAAAGTAAACACCGTTATGGCGAAAGCTTATAATGCTACCACTAAAAAACTAGATGAAGCTTATTTCCTTGCAGAAACTCAGAAATTCATGACTAAAGATGAAGCAGAAAACCTTTTGAAAAGAGTAAAAGCAAGCAGAGCTTTGAAAGATAAAGATTTTGCAACGTATGAAAAAATAACTATTGAGCTGAATAAAGATACTTCTGCTTTAAATGCAGACCAGCTTAATTCTTTAGCTTGGAATTTCTTTGAAAATGTGACAACCAAATCTTCTTTGGAAACTGCTGTAAAATGGGCACAGGAATCTGTAAATAAGAATGAAAATTATGCAAATACAGATACTTTAGCAAATCTTTATAACAAAATTGGAGATAAGAAAAATGCTAAAATATGGGCGCAAAAATCTTTAGAGCTTGGAAAAGCAGCTGGTGAAGACACTGCAGACACAGAAAAACTATTAAAGAGCCTTTAATCTTTAATTTTAAAACATAAAAAATCCCGCTGAACAATATATTTTCAGCGGGATTTTTATTTATTGACCTAGTTAATTGTTCATTACGTCAGTTCGAGTAGCGAAGCGTATCGAGAACAGCTTTTCTTATTAAAACTTACTCGAAGTGACGACGAAGATCTTTGACAATTTAATATTCAAACAAAATACTTCCCCAAGTAAAACCACTCCCAAAAGCCGAAAGAAGAACCAAATCTCCTCTTTTTATTTTCCCCAATTCAATCGCTTCACTTAAAGCAATCGGAATAGAAGCAGCCGTCGTATTTCCGTATTTCTGAATATTATTATGAATTTTTTCATCTGGTAAACCAAATTTCTGCTGTACAAACTGGGCAATTCTTAAATTCGCCTGATGCGGAATAAACATATCCAGATCCTCAATGGTTTTTCCTGCTTTGTCTAAAGCTTCCTTCATGGTTTCCGGAAATCTTGTCACCGCATGTTTGAAAACGAAATTCCCATTCATGATTGGATATACTTCTTTATCCGTTACATTTTCAGGTTCTTTTCTCATTCTGTCGCTCCAACCGTATTTTGAACCCGGAAACTGGGTACACAATTCATCAGCATATTTTCCTTCAGAATGCATATTCATTGCTAAAATATCTCCTGCATTTTCATCTTCAGTTGCAGAAAGTACAATTGCTCCTGCTCCATCGCCAAAAATTACAGAAACACCTCTTCCTTCATCAGAAAAATCAAGTCCGAAAGAATGAACTTCAGCGCCTACAACCAAAATATTTTTATACGTCCCTGATTTAATAAAAGCATTCGCAACACTCATTGCATAAACAAATCCTGAACACTGGTTTCTGACATCCAAAGCTCCGATGGTATCACAACCCAACATATCCTGAAGCAAAACTCCGCATCCCGGAAAATAATAATCCGGAGAAAGTGTTGCAAAAACAATATAGTCGATATCTGTTGCCGTTAAACCAGCATTTTGAATGGCTTTTTCAGAAGCTTTAAAACCAAGATAGGCTGTCGTTTCCTGAGCATCATTTCGGTTGATCCTGTGTCTTCTTTCTTTTATTCCGGTACGCTCGGTGATCCACTCATCATTGGTGGTCATTAGTTTTGCTAAATCATCATTGGTGACCACATGATCCGGAACATGAAATCCGATCCCTTTTATTGTACTTTTAATCATATAGTTTTTTCTAATTTTGGTAAAGATAAAATTATTTTATACATCATATTTCAAATTAATAGTATTTTTACTTTATGCCTATTGATACAATTTACAGAGATTCGGGATGCGAATGGATAGACGTGGAAGCGCCTACTGCAGAAGACATGAAATACCTTCATGAACGCTACGAAATCAACAATCTTCTTTTGGAAGACACCCTCGATCCGAATCACTTACCTAAATACGAAGCCGACGGAAACGTAAAATTCTTTCTTTTGCGTGAAAGCACCGAGCTGGAAAGAAAAAACCTCAACACTATAAGTGACATCAGTACGAAAATCGGAATTTTCCTTCTGGAAAACACGATTATCACTGTTCACAGAATGAAAACCAAAAGTATTTCGGAGACGAAAAAACAGCTTTCGGCAGGTCAGGAAAACTGTTCTCCCGATAAAGTTGCGTTAATGATTGCTTTGATCATCATGAAAAGTTTTGATGATGAAGCCATCAGTCTTTTTGAAACAATGGATAATATCGAAAACGAAATTTTCCTTAAAAATACCAATCATACCAATCAAATCCGCAGACTGTATAAACTGAAAAGAAAATCGGGATTGAACTCAAGAGTTTTGACGATTTCTACAGATGCTATCGATAAGTTTAAGCTACTCAATTTACAAGATTCTGAAGTGGTCGATCTAAAAGATAAACACAAAGATGTAGTTGCAGATTTTGATCATCTCAACATTCAGATTACCAACTTAATTTCGATGTTTTTAGCGCTGTCTGATCAGAAAGCCAATCAAGTGATGAAAGTTTTGGCGATTTATTCTGTTTACTTTTTACCGATCACATTTATTGCCGGTTTATACGGAATGAATTTTGATAATATGCCGGAACTTCACACAAAGCATGGATATTTTTATACTTTAGGCGTGATGGGAGTCATTGTGATCTGCACGTTTATTTATGCAAGAAGAAAGCAATGGTAAAGTTTCCCGCCAATTAATTAATTTGAAAAGATCTGCGTTATCTGCTTAATCTGCGAGAGAAAAATAATTTTAGCTAAACGCAAAGGCGCAAGGAATTTTTAAAACTTAAAACTATTAAGGCGCAAGGATTTTATCGAGATAAAATTGATTAAAAAATAATTGAAAATCTCTGATTTTCTTGCGCCCTAAAACATTAAAATTAAAAGAAACTTTGCGCCTTTGCGATTTCCAACAAACACAAAACACCAAAAACAAAATACCAAACCAAACCATGAAACCCGAAACCCTCCAAAAAATTCTTGAAGAAAATATACTTTCTCAGGAGTCCAAAGAAAAGCTGAAGGCACTGCATGAAAATATTTCAAAAAGAGAGTTCTCTGATCTTCTGGATGCCGAAGGAAACCAATATGTAGAATTTGTACAGGAAGGAGGCGGAGTTTGGGGAAGCGCTTTGGTCGGTTATTTATACGGACTTGAAATTTTCGGGATCCGTTTTCTGAAAGTTGCAGGAACCAGCGCTGGAGCAATTAATACGATGTTGATAGCAGCTTGTAAAACAAAAGAAGAAGCTAAAAGCGAAGTCATTAAAGAAATATTGTTCAACTGGAATTTTGCAGATTTTATGGATGGAAAAGGCTATGTAAAAAGCACCATTCATGCGATGCTCAACAATAAAAATTTCTTTAAGATCAATTTAATTATTACCATTATTCTAACGGTTGGATTAATCAGTTTACCGTTTATCCTTTCCTCTGAGACAATAAGAGAAGCCAAGCTGTATTTCCTAATTCCGCTTGTTCCTTTAATTATTTTAATCTTAATTCTAAAAAAACTTTACCTGAATTTTCAGAAAAGCAACAGCGGAATCAATCCTGGAAATGTTTTTGAAGAAACTATGAAAAAAGTGCTTGATGATTTCGGAATAAAAACGGTCGCAGAACTCAATAAAAAATTTATTCAAAAAGAATATGAGCTCAATCTTAATTACCGCTATGGCAACGGAATGGAATTTTACACCAACGCATTAAACGGAATTGAAGAAATTAAAATGAATAATCTGGAGCACATTGATGAAACACAGTACAGAATCTATTTTGAGGGCATCGAAAACAACGATTATTACAAAAACAATCCGTTTTATCAGTTAAAATCTGAATATACGGTTATCACGACCGACATCAACGCCAAAATAAAAGTACAGCTTCCCATTATGGCGAATCTTTACTGGTCTGAAGAAGAACTGAAACACATCAGTCCGGCAGAATTTGTGCGTGCTTCGATGTCTGTTCCTTTCTTTTTTGAGCCTATGCAAAAGCTCATCAACAAAGACGACGATTCTGTAAAATACGCCTGGAAATTCTGGATGAATACCTCAAAAGGAAATATTTATCCTGTCGGAATTTTTATCGATGGCGGAAGTATTTCAAATTTCCCGATTGATCTTTTTCATGTGACCGATATTTTTTATCCGCGACTTCCACTTTTTGGAGTACAGTTAACCAGTGATTCGGCAATCAATGAAGAGAAAGGGAAAACAAGCGAACAGATCCTTAAAACACCACTCTCCTACGCCGGAAATATCATCGAAACTTTAAAAGGCTTTAATGACAAATCTTTCCTGACCAAATATTCATTTTACAATTTGTACAGCATTAAAACCGTCAACTGCGGAACGAGCAGCTGGCTTAATTTCTTTATGAAAAGAGAAGAAAAAGAACAGCTGTTCAATGCCGGATTTGTTGCCGCTCTCGATTTCCTTAATCAATTCGACTGGACAGAATACAAACGCGAAAGAATGATGGTTGCGATGAAAGAGAAAAAGATTTTGAATGAAGAGGATACGCCAACGGTGGGGTGATTTTAGAAATTTCATCTTGTGAAGCAAAAATCACTTGCTAAAGATAAAGTAGATTTATTTTTGACGAATTATTTATATATTGTGATAAATAAAAAATTTTTAATCTTCCGAAATTAAATAAACCGATTTAATTTTTTCAAGTTAGATCGTAAACATATGAAAAACATGGATAGCAACAAGATTGGAATTGAGGGAGAAGAAGCAGTAAATGAATTAGCATTTAATACATATTTAAAATATTGGTGTTTTCCAAATCCAAAAGATGATTTTGGAGATAAAAAGGAAATTTGTGATTTACTTATATGCTTTCAAAATCACCTTTTGATAATATCAATCAAAAATTATTCTTTTAAGGGGAATTATGAAAGATACTTCAAATCTACACTGGAAAAAGCTGTTTCACAAATCCATGGCGCACAACGAAAACTCTTAAATAAAAAGTCTATTGTGAAATTTAGTCATCCAGAAACGGGGACTTTTGATTTCCATCCAAATTCGTATGACAGTATTCATCGCTTAATTATAAATATTAATACTGTACCTTTATTTCATCCTGGTGGTATTGAAACGAAAAATCAAGAATTCTGCCATATTTTCAATTGGCATTCATTTCTTGGATTAGTAAATGAACTTAATACAATACCAGATTTCATAAGTTATTTGAACAAAAGAGAAGCAACTTTTACAGGGAAAGAATTTGTTCTGATGTTAGGTGATGAGAAAGATTGGGATACGGAAACCAATAATTCGTTCTCTAAATATAACACTTCACTTGTATACGAAAATAAACAGTTTATTCTTTTTTCTGGTAATGAACTTGACTTGTTGGCAGACTATTTTTTTAATGGAAAAAACTTTAGTAAAAATTTCTATCCAAATGATGTAAATGGTTCATTTATTCAAATGGATGGAAAGTGGCAAAATTATCTATCACGAAAAGAAGTAGAAAACAAAAAGAAAGAAGATAAAGTAAGCTATTTTGTTGATGAATTTGTAAAACGAGAAGTTCTTTATAGCAGTGATCCAAATAATAAACTTGTTTAAACTTTTTATTTAACCACAAAAGAGGCAAAAGATTTAGATACTTTTATCTAAAGTTGATGAGTACAAAGAAAAAAGCACACAAAAATCTTT
>NZ_LELA01000026.1 GCF_001677955.1 Chryseobacterium sp. BGARF1 | reverse complement strand
AATCAGCCGTAAAACTAAATATATCCATCTAACTTATTATATAACAAACAAATATACGAAATTATGGATGATTACGGATATACATAATTTTTTTAAATAAATCCTTTGGTATTGAAAATAATTTATATTTGTGAAATTAATAACTATTAACTTATGACTAAAAATTTATTCAAAGGCTTATCAGTCTTACTTCTTGGTTTTATGTTTTCATGCGATAACACAACCGCAGATCCAATTAATAATACACTTAATAATCCTGGAGGTTCAGGAAGCAGTGGTGGAAGTACACCCACAATTACCGGACCTCGAATTTTACACAAAATTGTTGCTAATAATGAAACTGCTGAAGAATTTGTAACGACTGGAAATATTTTGCAGAAAGCTATTTATAAAGAAGATAGTGGACCAAATTCGTTTTTAATAGGAAATGTAACATATACTTCGGGCAAAATTTCAAGAGTTAAAGTTGGACAGGAAGTCAATGGTACTACTCCTGCAAATAATTTAGGATATGATTTTATTATCACTTATGATTCTAGTGGAAAAATTAGTTATACAACTTGTGTAGCTACTTTAGGTACTCTTACTACGTACAATAGTGAATATACCTATACATACGATGGCTCAGGGAAAATGACTAAAATCGTAGAAAAGAAGAAAAATGGAGCAGATTACACTCATTTCACCAATTATAGTTTGACAAATACAGGAGATAATATAACAAAAGTTGTCATGGAATCGGGGCTTACCAGTGATTCAGGCGTTCCTGATATGACTAGTGTATTGACTTCTACATTCAACTTTACGGCTTATGATAGTAAGATTAATCCGTACACAACTTTGCCAAAAACATTTTTTGTAATGTGGAGTTTGTTGCATCCTCTCAATTTTTCATTATTGTCTAATAATAATCTGACTAATTATAATATTCAATATCAGTCAACACCAACAGTTAATGTTGGTTTAACGTATTTGTACGATTCTATGAATTATCCTACATCAGATCAAAGTCAAGTTAAGAAGTATGTTTATAAAGCTTTATAATGAGTTTTTTTATTGCTAGTTTTGCTATAATATTAATTAAAATATGATTTTTATACAAAAAAAAATTATATTTGTGAAAAAATAAATAATCCCATTACATAATGAAAAGACTTTTCTATTTTATTTTGCTAATAGCAGGTTTTTCTTCAATACATTCTTGTAAAGATTTAACTGATGAAGAAGGAAATCCACTTTTGGATTTGAATGAAAATACAGGCTTGATTGGGCCAAGAGCTTTATCGAGAGAAGTGACCAATGTTGGGCAGATTGCACAGTATGAATATACAGGTTTGCTTCTTACAAAAGTGATTACAGAAAAGGCGTCTATAACCGATGTAGAATGGAGTGGTGATAAAATCAGCAGACTTACATTTAATGGTTTTCTAGATTTAGATAACGACGGCGCAATAGATTCAGACAGTATTTCTTATACTCAGCAATATACATATGGTAATTTGAGTAAATTAACAATGATTTCTGAAAACAGAACTGTATTTAGAAGAACTCCACCTCCTGTAGGTTCTCCTCCAGGTACTCCAGCAGGACCTTATGTAGTTTTTGCAAAAACAAAAGCTATTTATGTTTTAACGTATAGCTCTACAACAGGAAAACTAGCTTCTATTGTAATGAGAAGAGGTAACGATATTCCTTCTTTTGTTTATACAGACTATACTAAAGCTGCTTACAGTTATTTAGGAGATAATGTTTCTTCGGTAGCTAAAGAGGTAGGTAAATTGACAGGAACTGTTTTTGAGGATGCAGACAAAAAGTTCACATTTGATTTTAGCAGTTATGATTCTCAAATCAGCGGTTATACTTTGTTGCCATTCGAATATAAAGTTTCAGTACTTATTTCTACGGATATTAATGATGACAGAGGTTTAATCTTGTCACCAAACAGTCCTAAAAGGGCTTCTGCAACAGATATGATGCCAGCAGTTCCTGTTCCCGTTGTCGTTTCTACCAATTATAAGTATGATCCACAGACGTATATGACTCAAGGATTTGGAATTAATTATTTTTACAAACCTTTGTAATTAATAATTTTTTTAAAATATTTAAACTCAATCCTTTTTAGGGTTGAGTTTTTTATTTTAGAACCCTTAATTTTGCAAAAAATTTCTCATGAAATATTTAATTGTCGGCCTTGGGAATAAAGGCCCTGAATACGAAAATACACGTCATAATATAGGTTTTAAAGTTGCTGAAAAAATTGCTGAAACTCTAGAAGCCCCATTCAAAACCACCAATTTCGGATGGATGGCAGAAGGGAAGTATAAAGGAAGAAAAGTATTCGTTTTAAAACCAGATACCTACATGAATCTTTCCGGAAATGCGGTAAAATACTGGATGCAGAAAGAAAATATCCCTTTAGAAAATGTAATGATTGTTACTGATGATCTGGCATTGCCTTTCGGTACACTAAGAATGAAAATGAAAGGTTCTGATGCCGGTCACAACGGACTTAAAAATATTCAGGAAGTATTGCAGACTCAGAATTATGCAAGACTTCGTTTTGGGATTTCTGCAGAATTTTCTGAAGGAAGACAGGTTGATTATGTTTTGGGTACCTGGAATGAAGATGAAAATGAAAAGCTTCCCGAAAGAATAGAAAAGTTTTCAAAAGCTTGTCTGTCGTTTGTTTTTGCAGGTATTAATAATACTATGTCTGCCTTTAACGGTAAGTAAAAAAACAAATTCGGTCGGAAACATTGTTTCCGACCGAATTATAGTAATGAAAGATGAATGTTTATTATAACCAAGTTACAACGCCGGTTTCAACGTCATAATTCGCTCCAATTATTTTAATTTGGCCTTCTTCCTCAAGTCTTTTTAAAGTAGAGCTTTGCTTACGAATCTCTTCAATCGCATTTTTTACGTTATGCTGATTCAGTCTTTCAAGAAGATCTGCATTAGCAGAAGAACGCTCTTCATCATCCTTGATAATCGTTTTGATGATCGGGTCAAAATGACCGATAAGGTGGTTCAGGTTATCCATTCCCATTCCTTCGATCTTAGCAGCATCTAATCCGCCTTTTAAAGCTCCACATTTTGTGTGTCCTAAAACAACAACCAATTTAGAACCCGCTACATTACAGCCAAATTCCATCGATCCTAAAATATCCTGATTAACAAAATTTCCTGCTATTCTGATACTGAAAACATCACCTAGTCCTTGATCAAAGATTAATTCTGCAGAAGTACGGCTGTCGATACAGCTTAAGACAACTGCAAAAGGCCACTGCCCTTCACGAGTAGCATTTACCTGCTCCAAAAGATCTCTGTTTGCCTTTAAGTTATTGACGAATCTTTGGTTTCCTTCTTGTAAAAAGTTTAATGCTTTTTCAGGAGTAATCGTAGACTGAGTTTCTGATGTATGTGCTTTCATATGTTTTGTTATTTATTGAATTATTATTAAAATTAAAGTTAAAGAAAATATTTGTGATGAGCTTACATAGCTCTTTTATGGGTAATGACGATGTGAGAGTCTTCATCGGTTTCGTAGTCTCTGTACGAAGTTTTGAAGCCTAATAGTTCCACATTAATGTCTTCTTCTTTCGCTCTGATGTTGGCAAAATCCTGAATCATTTCCAGTACATCCGTTGCGATATATGATGTTCCTCTCGCATCAATCGTTACCGTAGAATTTGATTTTATGTTTTTTAATGTCTTTTTAATAGCAGCTTTATTCAAGAAAGATACCTCTTCTGCCAATTTTATTGTAATACCGTCAGCATCTTTTAGTTTTTCGCGGCTTAAATAATAAGCACGTTTCATATTTCCTTGTAAAATATAGAAAACAGAGATTGCTAAACCAATTCCTACTCCTTTCAGCAAATCAGTTGCTACAATAGCAACTACGGTCGCTACAAACGGAATAAACTGGAACTTTCCTAAATGCCAGAAGTGTTTGAATGTAGCCGGTTTTGCCAATTTATATCCTACCAAAAGTAAAACTGCCGCCAATGTTGATAAAGGGATTAGATTTAAAATAAAAGGAATGGTCAATACACAAACCAATAGTAAAACCCCATGAATCATTGCAGAAACTTTAGAAGTAGCTCCTGCATTCGCATTTGCTGAGCTTCTTACTACTACCGACGTCATTGGTAATCCACCGATGAATGAACTGATAAGGTTTCCGATTCCCTGAGCTTTTAATTCTAAATTGGTATCGGTAATTCTTCTCTGAACATCTAAACGGTCTGAAGCTTCAATACAAAGTAGTGTTTCAATTGATGCTACTATAGCGATTGTTGCTCCTACAATCCATACTTTAGGATTTGTGAAACCGTTAAAATCTGGAAGTATGATTAAGTTTTTAAAATCATCAAGACTTTGAGGAACAGGTAAAGAAACCAAATGCTCTGTGCTAATTGCTAAAGAACTTCCAGACATTTTAAATGCTTCATTCAGTAAAATTCCTACTACAACGGCAACTAATGCTCCGGGTAACATTTTCATTCTTTTTAAAGTTGGAATTTTATCCCAAGCTAAAAGAACTCCTACAGAAACTAGTGTAACAATAATGGCTCCCGGGTGTACTGCACCCATTAATTCTGTGAAATAATTGAAATTGATTCCGTTAGAAAATAAGGTTTCGTTTCCTTCATAATCTTTGTCGAATCCTAATGCATGCGGAATTTGTTTAATAATGATAATAATTCCGATGGCAGCAAGCATTCCCTCAATTACATTATTGGGAAAATAATTGGATATACTTCCAGCTCTTACAAAACCTAAAACCAGCTGTATAAGACCGGCGATAATACCTGCACAAAGGAAGAGTTCAAAAGCTCCAAGATCCGTAATGGCAGTTAAAACAATTGCGGTAAGACCTGCTGCAGGTCCTGAAACTGAAATATTTGAATTACTGAGTACTCCAACAACTAAACCACCCACAATACCTGCAATAATACCAGATAATGGTGGTGCGCCAGAGGCTAAAGCAATTCCTAAACATAGCGGAAGAGCTACTAAAAACACAACGAGGCCTGAAGGGAAATTTTCTTTAATTCCTCCAAATAATGAATTTGATTTTTTCATGACAGCGAAAAATACTTAGTGTAACCGATTAATCTTAATTAAAGTTTTAACTAAAATTATCAGTGATAAAATTGAAATTAATTTAAAAAGAGCATCTATTCAACATCAAATCTGATATGAATATTTGCGAATGTATTTCAAACTAAGCTTCCGGTGGTGGAGAAAATATGGTAAGAAAGGGCGATAGATGAAAGGAATCATCAATCAACACAAAAGACTTGCGTTCGAGATCAAGCTCGAAAAATTTTAGAAAATCATGTACGTTTAAAGTCTTTGGTAAAGTCTTTTCGTAAACCGTAAATGATGAATAATGAGAGTGGGTTTCTTCTTCGTTTAAAATTACATTGGTTCTCTGTATTTCCCAACCAAAAACCGCAGCGATGCTCGGCAAGGCTGTGAAGTTTAGGATAAACAGTAATGTAATAATACTCCAGAATTTCATTCACTCAATTTTTAAAGAAAAATTATTTCTTTTTGCTCATAACCCAATCTGAGCCTGTAAGATTATAAATCTTTTGAATGTCTTTTAAGGTTTCCTCAAAATCAATTTCAAGATCTATAATTTTACCTGTTCTTAGGTCAAAAACCCAGCCGTGAACAATAGGATATTCTTCTAAGATATACCTTTCCTGTACACAGGCCATTTTTATTACGTTGATACATTGCTCTTGAACATTAAGTTCTACAAGCCTGTCATAACGTTTATTTTCATCATCAATAGAATCTAGCTCTGCTTGGTGCAGTCTGTAAACATCACGAATAGTTCTCAGCCAAGGATTCAAAAGTCCTAAATCTTGAGGCGTCATCGCTGCTTTTACACCACCACAGTTGTAATGTCCACAAACTATAATGTGTTTTACTTTCAAGTGCTCTACTGCATATTGTATAACAGCGGTGGAGCTCATGTCTAAGGTATTAACAACATTTGCGATATTTCTGTGAACAAAAACTTCTCCCGGTTTTGCTCCCATGAGTTCTTCTGCTGTGGCTCTGCTGTCTGAACAACCTATGTAAAGGTATTCCGGATGCTGAGTTTTGGCAAGTTCCTCAAAGAATTGGGGGTTGTCTGCTATTTTAGATTCTACCCATTTTCTGTTGTTTTCAAAAATAACTTCGTACGAATTTTTCATTAATTAAATTTTAAAGAGTATAATTATTTATTTCGTTTAAATTATTTTCAAATTCAATAGACTGAATCAATAATTATGCAAAAATATTAATTTTGGATTATTATCTATCATTTTTAACAAAGTTTAATATACTTTAAAATATGATAAAATTCAGGTTTATACCCGATTATTGATATATCCTTCAGTTGCATTTTCGTTAGGATAAACCTTTGCAGGATTGCCTGTAACCACAGAATTATCTGGAATATCAAAATTTACAAACGCATTTGGGGCAATCAAAACATTTGTGCCGATGTTGATTTTTCCTACAATCACTGCGTTTGGTCCAATCCAAACCTCATCGCCAATGACAGGATACCCTTCATTTTTACCCCTGTTTTGCTGGCCGATGGTTACGCCTTGAGCAATATTGCAGTTTTTTCCTATTTTCGTTTTCGGATTGATGACCAAGCTTCCCCAATGTCCCAGATAAAAACCTTCTCCAATCTGAGTTTCCGGATAAATCTGAAAACCATATTTAATTTGAAAATGCCTTAAAACAATTCTCCAATAAAGTCCTAAAACAGGCGTTTTACTATACTTTTGAGCTTTTCTTAAAATATAAATGAAATGTAGATTCGGGTTAACGCATTTTGCTAATATTTTAATGGTTGAAAGCCATTTTCCGCTTTCCCGGTAGAAATCTTTTTGTATAGTAGAGTAGTCTGCCATAGAACAAATTTAAAAAATCTAAATGGTCTTAAAGGTAAAAAGAACAAAAATTAATCTACAAGTAGTCAATAATTGAAATGATTTTCTGCACAGAATTTTCAAGATTAAAACACATTTCGTAATCTTTTAGCTTATTGACATATTGGTCAAAATACGGTGAATCCAGCAACGCTTTCTTCATTCCGAAATAAATTCCATCTTCAGAATTTTCAACAATTAAACCTAAATCACCATTATTGAGCATTTCTTTCACGCCGGAAACGTCAGTCGCAATAATTTTCTTTTTTAAAGTAATTGCCTCAAACAAAACAGTAGGAAATCCTTCATATCTTGAACTTAAAATGTAGAAATCTGCCTTGCTGAAATACGGATACGGATTGTCTGTAAAACCTAACATCGTTGCCGTTTCATCAGCCTTAAGCTCGGTTTTTAGGCTTTTAATATTTTCAAAATCATATCCGTCACCAACAATCAATATTTTATGTTTCAAACCTTCGTCCAAAAGTTTTTTGTGAACCTTCAGTAGCCTGTCAAAACCTTTTTGTGGAAATACGGTTCCTACAGAAATAAAAGTAGGAATTGCGTCATCAAATTCATAATTGATAACAGGATTATCGGCTCTAGATAGAATTTCTTCAGTGTCTAAAGGATTGTAAATTTTAACGATTTTTTGTTTCTCTGTTTCGTTTTCGGCTAATTCAAGAAAAAGATTTTCTATTTTTTCAGAAATCACCATGATTTTATCAAAAGCGAAGAATTTTTTAATCTCAGTTTCTGTATATTCTTTTACTTGTGAGAGATCATTATGAATCCAAACTATTTTTTTTGAAGAAGTGAGAGGAGAATTAATAATTTCATCTCGCATCCCGTGAATAGCTGCAAATTCGATGTCGTATTTTTTACCTTTTAATTTTCCGTTATAAAGAAGAGTAGGTAACTTTTTCAACGCAGTCTGATAAATAACTCTTGCCGCTTTTTTTGGAATATCCTGAATCCTGTTGGTCGTAATCATTTCTCCTTTATTCAGATAGATGATATTGATCCAATCGGGAACGTCGCTCAGATATTTTCCTGAATATAAATTTAAAAGCAAATCAATCTCATATTGATCTCGCGGAAGATTTTTCAGAAAAGTAACCAATACTTTTTCAGCACCGCCGTGACGAAGTGAGCCAATACGGATAAGAATTTTCTTTTTTTGAGACATTTTTTAATTTAAGTACTAATAATAATTAAACCATCCATTTTGAAAAGTAATATGATTGCAGCCCGACCTGAGTGGAAATCCTTTTTTGCTGCTGGAAAAACGAGGGCAAAAAAGATTGGGAACGGAGGGCGGAATAGCTGCCCAAAAATATATTGTTA
>NZ_LELA01000025.1 GCF_001677955.1 Chryseobacterium sp. BGARF1 | reverse complement strand
AATGATTATCGTTGAGAAATTTGATGAGCACATTCTTTATATAATAATATAACTTTATTTTACAGGTCGCTCCTAAGGAGCTTTATATTGCTTATATTTTCCTGCTATGAACAGTCAGCTCCGAGTGGAGCTTTAAAAAATTGAGTAAAAATCAAAGAGGTTCAAAAAAAACTCTAAAATAGGTTCTTCTTTATATTATGGGCTGAATTTTACTCTTTTTAATTTTATCTTTTATCTTTTTACTTATGAACCCCTTCCCTAGCCCGGATTGAACGGCATGTTTGAGCTCTTTTTGATAACAAGGGAAAAGCATGGCGCAAAAAAGCGAGTAGTGAAAGCCGGATTAAGCTACTGAAAAAAGTTGGAGAATTGGAGGATGAGAAAGTTTGAGAGTATACTTATTTATATATCAAAAAAAATACCTCCGAAAAGATTCAGAGGTAGAAATATGTTTTCAAGTTTTTATGAAAGAATCATAAAAAACGTTTGACTAATACTTTATATATATAGTATCCTACTAAGCAACCGATGGTATCGGCGACGATATCGAGTGTTTCCATTGATCTGCCGAGTTTCATTTCTTCCTGGAGAATTTCTGTGAGGAATGCATAAATCAACATAATCTGGAAGAAATAGGAAAATCTAATCTTGGGAAAAGCAGCGATAAAGCAAAAACCTAATGCCGCAAATATACTTAAATGTAAAACCTTGTCGATTCCATTGAACATAAAGAAATATTCTTTGTTCTCGACACCGGGACGCAAAAGCATATAAGTAAGAAATGCCCAATAAATGGGCAGTATCTTAATAAATATGTTTGAAATTTTATCCAATGATTGCTTGATATTCTTCAGCAGTAAGCAATTCTGAATGATCTGCATCTTCTGCGATTTCAAGCTTGATGATCCATCCGTCTCCGTAAGGATCTGAGTTTAATAATTCCGGTTGATCTTCTAAACCAGCATTGAACTCAATTACTTTTCCTGAAATTGGCAAGAATAAATCTGAAACCGTTTTTACAGCTTCTACACTTCCGAAAACATCTCCTCCATTAACCTCATCATCTACTGTATCTACATCTACATAAACGATATCTCCCAACTCTCCTTGTGCAAAGTCTGTGATACCAATTGTAGCGATGTTACCTTCGATTTTTACCCACTCGTGGTCTTTAGTGTACTTTAATTCTGACGGTGTATTCATTTTATTTTTTTTATGTTGACAAATTTATTCAAAATAGAGATATGCTCAAAGTAAATTTTGCATAAGTATAAAGAATAATTGGTCTTTGTGCTATTCTTCGTTTATATCTAAGGCAAACTTACGAAAGTATTGATACCAGATCCTCATGGAATTATCCTGAGTTGAAAAACAACAATCTTAAAAAACCAATTTGAACAATAAAGCAAGTACTATTTTATCTTATAACCTGAGTTCTTTGGTGGTGTCTGCAGTTCTCATATTGGCTATAAAAAATAAAAGACACACAATACTGCGCATCTTTTATTCTTATTTAAATTAATTATTATTACCTACCAAAGATAGTCATTGAAATGTTATCATCCAATAGCTGTGAAATAAAAATTCCCTTTCTTTTGCAGAAAGGGAATTGTGAGTTTATCTATTTTAAAAACCTCCGGAATCACCAAAAGTGAATGTCGCAGAAATTCCTGCTCTAATCGTTGACAGCGGAAAGGCTGTAGAAATCTTGTACTTGGAAGTCATCTGCTCGTAGAATAATCTTAAGTTAAGATTCTCTGAAACGTTGTAGTCTGCAGAAAGTTTAATGTTCATTAATTTTTGTCCGCCCGTAATTTGAGAATCATTCAATAAGATATTCATAATACTTGTCTGGCTGTCTCTCAAGGAAATATCACCACGGATATTTAAATCTGACCCTTTCGCTCTTGCCCCTCGCTGATTATTGGTTCCCAAACGGAAGTTTCTTACAATATATCCTAATCTTATTACATATTCTGAATAGGCATCTTCGGTAAGGGAGTGATTGACCAAACCAAGAATCATACTTCTTGTTTTGTTGTACTGCACCCCAAACTGCATATTGTTTCTCATGGTAACATCAACTCCGATTAATGGTGAGAAAGATTCTGTATAACCTACCTGAGAGAATGTATAAGGATTGATATAATTATCATTAACATCTCTTAAAGAACTTCCTGGATCAGTTCGGCTGTTGAAATAATCAATATTCGATTGTATTCCTGTTGCAGTATATGTTGCAGTATAACTGTGGAGAATATCAAATTTGGTAAACTGTCCGTTAATGATTGGAACATTTCTAAGACCTGAATAAATAATTCTCCAGTTCGGAAGAGGAAGTCCTGCCTTTTTTGCATTTCCTAAACGTTGTGGGCTTTTACCTTCCATTGCTGCACGGAATGCAGGAATTAAAACATAAGCATTAGAAATACCGTATCCTTTTGTAAATCCATCCGGATTTAAAACTCCACCCATTTGTTGTGAAATCAGCTGAGCATTGGCTCTGATGGCATCATAAATCACGGTACTTTCTTTAAATGATGAGTTTAAAAGAACCACCGTATTAGAATACGATACCATATCACTTGCGAACGTAAGATTCGGATTTGCAATTCTTGTTTGCTCATCTACATAATTGAATCCTGTCTGCGAGAAATTACGGTTATAAGTCTGCAAAACATTAAAGCTTATATTAAAATCATTCATCGGGGAGACCTGTAAATCTGATCTAAACTCTCGGGTAGACATTTTCATATAAGGATCAATCATAAATGGCGAATCACTCACCCAGCCTCTTTCCATCACTGTACGTCTGATGTCTGCCTGCGACCCAAAAAGGAAACCTAAAGAAGGACCTCCCAAAGTTTGGCCATACCCATATCCGTTTGGTGCAGATAATAAACCAGGAAGCACGGTTCCGCTATTTTCGGTATAAGTTACATTTAATTGCTTCATAGAAGTAAGTACAAATGCTGCGCTCTGTAAAATAGAAAGCTTGTTTTTAAACTTATATCTCTTGTATGCATATCTGTTTTTCTCCCAAGCCTGATTAACCGCCGTATTAAGAGAGTCTTGCTCCTGCTTACGTTTCTGAAGCGTGGTCGACATCCTTTTAAAGTAACTGAACTGTCCGAAAAATTTCGGAAGATCTGCTGTAGCGTTCGCCGAAATAACATTTGAATTTTGCCCAATTGACCCTAAACTTCCTTCTGGGCTTGCAAGAAGTGCCGTAGATCTTGCATTCCAATTGTAAGTAAAGCCATATCCTAATTCTGCATCAATAAAATCTAAATATGGAAGATACTGGAACGGTAATTTATAATTTAACTGAACTTTGTGATTATACAAAACTGGTCTCCCCGCTCTGAAAATATTCCCAAAAATAGATGAATTATCCATAGTATTCACATCCACCTGATCATTCAATGTTCTTGTAGCAGAGTTAATTTCCAGTTTTAGAGATTTAGTAAAATTAAATCCTAAACCATATTGCCAGCCGAAGTAGAAGTTTCTGTTCTTCAAAGCAGCAAAGTCATCATTAAGATTACCGCTCAGAATAGCATCTATATTTCTAAATTCTAACTCGTTGTAATTTCTGTCTAATTCGGTTCTGAAAGATAACCTTGTAGGAACCGGATTGATATTAAACTCTTTTACCCATCTCAAGTATTTTGTAGATTTTGCCGTATCACTAATCATTTTATTGAATGGCTTTACTACCCATGGTTTGAAGGTATAGTTGTAATCTAAATACCCTCTGAAATACTGTCTGTAGTTTTTCTTGGTATAAATATCTCGGTAATGATCGTCATTATAAACAGCCGTCAATGAAAGGTTTTCTACATCATAAAACTTGGGCTTACTGTTTGGCTTTACCCTTTCTTTATGCATGTTCACCACCCCGATACTTCTTTGCTGAGTATACGTTCTGGCTACTTTTTTAAGTTCTTCTCTATTTGCAGCTTTACTAAATTCCACATCGGTATCTAAAGGATTGTATTTTGGATCTTCGATGGTTTGTGAGTAAGAATAATTTACAGGAATTTTCATTCCTGTTTTTTCAGGTAAGAATTTATCTACGTTTACTGCGGTATTGATACTGAAAGCAGATTGCGCCGCCTGACTTCTTTCTGCCGGTTTAGAATCTATATTTCCAAAACCTACTGATGAATAAGAAGCACTTGTATTAACCGTTGCAAAATCCCCCAAATTGAAATTCAAACTCGCATTTCCTGCATACCCACCATCGTTATCAATTTCAGAAAGACGGATTTCGTTTACCCAAACAATTCTCGTAATAGGAGTTAAACCTCTAGTTGGAGCATGTCTGACACCAACCATTATTGTCGTAATGTTTCCTAAGCTAGGACGACCTTTTATATAGATTTTTTTAGAGGTATTTCCACCGTCAAATTCTTCATCTAAAGTCCTATCCGTCAACTTAATAGCAGAATTTCGATCACGTCTTATTTTTGCATCTACAAAATCTTGAATATTAAAATCAACATCATTTTCAAATGGCCAAATATCCATGGGTGCTGTTGCACTTTTTGGAGTAATCTTTAGAGAAGATTCATATTCATAATAGTTATCCGTAGCATCGCTTCCAAAACGAATGAAAAATTTCGTTTGATCATTAATTTCTCCTGGAGATGCAGTATTTGTAGGATCTTGAGCATGTACAAAAAGTTTTAATTTTTTGTATCTTCTCATGTCAAGACTTGTATTTTTGAATACCCCTCTCGCTTCATTAACAGCTAGGTTAGTCGCTTTTAGGTACAATGATGATTCATTTTGTCTTTGTGCTCCTGCATTTCCACTTAGTACTTGTCTATCGATTCCTGGAGGAAGTACATAGGGAGGTTGGTTTAGAGCATTCTCTTCGATATTTACACTTCCAACTTCAAAGTTCTCTATATTTTGTGTCGTTAAACCTTCGTCAGTTGCAGGATCTGGAACTGTTCCTCCATCTGCATATTTAGCAATATTTTTGCTATATCTTCTCCAGTCTGATCTGATCAAATCCATTGTACCAAATCTCAATGTTGAAGTTTGATCAAATCCTGTTAATAACAATCTGGCAAATCTTACATTATTAAGTACTGATTCACTTTTTGCACCACCAACCCCAGCTTCTTTGAATTTTGAAACCGGAATTCTGAAAAGATACCATTTTACATCATCAGTAGAACCGTTTTGGAATGTAGCTGTTACTGTTTTCTGATCAATGATATAGTTATCTGTCCCTAATCCTAAACTTGCCTGGTCTAATTTAATAGCGTATTCATTATAGTTTTCAATTTGGTCAAGATTATAATCTTTATTAATATCTTCAGCATCGGGAGTCTGTGAAGAAACTTCTAATGAACCACTTCTTGAATTTCCTTCCGGACCTCTGAAATATTTGTATCGCTGAACGATAGATGCTGCCTGACTTCCTGTGAATTTATCTGACAAATAGAATACGAAATCATCAATTGCTGGATCCGAAATATTGGTTACGGGATTTACAAAGGTATTTCCAAACCTCATCGCTTCCTGATCAGAGCTTAATCCGTCATATCCTAAATCCTGAGCCGTTCTATCTGCCCCTTCACTTGAAAACGCATATAAGATTGGTGGCTGTTTTGGTTGTATTCCCCAGTTAGAGGTTGTCGTTGTTGACGGATTTCCCCCAGTAGGTAAACCGTTTTCGTACTGCATTAAACCGTCTTTCAAAACATCTTCAGAGACATTACCTAATTGTAGTAAAAGCTTAGGATTTGCTCCTAAAGTATTACCGTCAGCATAAGGATCCATCATCCAGAATTCTACAAATTCAATATTAGAATTCACAAAATTGGTAACACTTATAGGACGCATAATTCCCGCCCATCTTTCTGCTGTAGTCTCCGTTCCTGGATTGGTGTTATAAGGTCCTTTTTCCTGAGGGAAATAAGAAATATCGAAAGTATTGGTAAAGGTTTGTTCTCCCGCTACAAAATCTCTATTGTTAAAAATTTCTGAGAATTGCACCCTTCTTGAGGCGTGATTAGAAACTGATGCCGGTGTAATTCCCTGCGGCGCTCTTCCTCCTACTCCCCAGAATCTAGGATCAATGTTATACCAGGTAAGCAAACCTCTACCGTAGCCATTGGTTAAATTATCATTAGCACCTGCTCCGGTAAAAAGTGGATTATCTTGGCTTTTCTCTGGTTTGGAGGCTAAACTCCATGCTGTAGGTTCTTTTAATGAAATCTTTGAAGTCGTCTGCTCAAAATCGTCAATATACGACTGATTGTTTGTCCCTTTATTAATTCCCGGAATTAAATAGGCTCCTTCCATTTTAAAGTTTAAGTTGGAAGGAGCTTCCGTGTTGATGCCCGGAATTTTATCTGTTAATCTTGTTAGGAATGGCAACTGATTGTTGTACATCATATTCACTCCCGCCATGGTATTGTTTACGGCTTCTTGTCCGTAATTAACTTTTTGGGTAAGCGGAGATTCGGAATAATTAACAACCGTTCCACCGAAAATAAAATTTTCACTAACTCTTCTTTCTAAATTTAAACCTAAAAATCTTTTTCTTTGGGTATTGAACGTTAACTGATTTTCTAATGAAATATTGATTGCCTGACCAGATTGTTTTACTGTTTCGTTAATAATAGTGACAGATCCCAACATGTAATCTACCGTATAATCAATACCTTCTGTAAGCTGTACTCCGTTTGCAGAAACTTTTACAGAACCCTGAGGTACGTTTACTGCACCCAAAGAAATCCCTTGACCTTGGGCCCCTTTGTAACGACCTTCCATCGTATATCGCAGGGCAAGATTACTATTGCTTGCCTGTATTTTCTGTTGCGTATAAAGGTCTGAATAGACATATTTAGGGTCGTTTCCTACCAAACCTGCTATATAACTTCCAAAAGGCTGTACTTTGGTAAACATAATACGTCCTTGATCTTTCTTGATAGTAATTCCTTCTACAAAGTCAAAAACCCCATCACCTAAAACCCCATTATTATTCTGTAAATCGCCATTCACATTTAGACGATCCCAATTAAAAAGTTTAAGCAAATTGGTGCCTTCAACGGGAGTACCGGGTAAGTAATTTACTTTCCCACCTGTCTGTGCATCACGATAATATACATTTAAAATAAAACCATCTCTGTCTACCTGTGCTGCATCTAAAGAATAAAAATTCTTCATCATTAGATTCCACATTGGTGACTCAACTTTTGTATCACTGTTTGATCTTAATAATTTAGTAACCAAAACTGGGCTTTCTTCCGAAAATTCCCCGACTTTATAAACCTGATTGGTTCCGTTTACGGTATATGAATATGAAACCGCCAAAAGCTGATTGTCATTGAGTTTTTGATTTAAAGAGATATATCCCAACTGTGGATGAAAGGTATATTCATTTGCATCCATTCTTCTGGCTTTGGTACTTAAAACAAAATGTTCCCCATTTTCATAAGGTTGTGCACTTCCCGAAAATGTCTGCCCTTGGAAATTGGTTAGATAATTTTTACCTTGCTCTCTTGGTTTACCAATGGCGTTATTAATCTGATTATATAATCCGTTTTGAGAGTTATCCGGCGACCCTGAAGCTCCTTCTCCTAAATCTCTGATCCCGATAATACTTTTCTGATAGGCTAAATTTGAATTTCCCTGATCCAAAACCCAAACCTCCATTCTGGAAATACTGATTCTGGAATTAATTTGAGGATAATTAAGCAAAGCATTATCATAATTATTTAAGAAATACTGCCCGATAAAATAATGTTGATTGTCTTCATAATCTAGAGCATTTACTTTAAAATTATTCATTGTTCCACCACCTTGTACTACAATATTTCTTGCTTCACCTTGTTGTTGTGAAAGCACCACCGTTCCGAAAGTTTTACCCAGCTGAAATTCACTTTTCACCCCGAATAAAGATTCAGAACCACGAATCAAACTTGTAGAAAGAGGCATATTCACATTACCAAACTCAATTCGTTTGATAATCTTGTCTTCACCTCCAGCATTGGGTTTATTTACTTCATTTAATCCTTTAGACTGAAGGTCTTTCCAGGTACCTTTAGACTGCCAAACCAAATTCATTCTATTCTCAAAAGCAAAACCGCTTTGAGTATCATAATTGGCTTTAAGCTGTAAGTTTTCACCAACCTTTCCAATTAATCCTAACTGAATTCTTTGATCGATATCAAACGTAAAACTGGTTCTGTTTTGGGGTAAAATCAAAGGATTATCAATTTTTTGGTATAAACCTCCAAAATCAAATGAAGCATAACCAGAAGGAATAATTTCAATTTTATTACTTCCAAAAATAGATTCAAAAAGTCGGTTGTTAATCGTTAAAGAAGGAATCAATCCTTTCTTTGCCGCGTCCGTTTTATCTTTTCTGAACATTAAATTGTACTGATTAGACTTTTCTCTATAAAAAGCTTTAGACTGCTCTGCAAGCATAAACTCTTTATAATCTTCCGCCGACATGGCCACAGGTGGTCCGGTAATTGTATTACCAATCTTAGGATACACGTAGTACATTCCGATTTTTACATCGTAATATGCTTCGTAATAAGTTGGGTCGGTAACTTCGTAATTCTTTTTTATAGAGATACCTTGTTGCGGTTGATCCTGCCCAAAAACATTAATTGAGCTGAATAAAAACGACAAGAGTATATAGATGCTGAGAAACTTATTATTTTTCACCAAATGTTAAATGTTTTTTAAAATTTGTTTTACCAATTCTTCTATAGTAATTTCCGGAGTTTGTTTCAAAATACGATCTGCAATTTTCTCGCTTGTTCTCTTAGGAATTCCTAAAACTTCTAATGCAGATAACGATTCTTCCTTCACTTTATTATTCTCAAACGAAGAAATGTTTGCTTCTGAAGTCGCAAATTTTTGAACTTTATCTTTCAAATCAACAATAATTCTTTCGGCAGTTTTTGTACCAATTCCTTTGGCTTTTTGTATTACTGCTCCGTTTCCGGATAGTATTGCCGTTGCAATCTCTTCAAGGCTTAAAGTTGATAATAAAATAAGTGCAGAAACAGCACCTACTCCATTTACACTTATTAAGAGATTAAACATTTCTTTTTCCAAACGGGTATGAAACCCAAAAAGCAAATGTGCATCTTCTCGGATAATTTGCTGAATGAATAAAAAAGTCTCTTTATTTAAAGTTAGTTTTTGAGAAGTCATGAGGCTGATTCCGACGTAATATCCTACACCATTTACGTTAATTACAGCGTAAGTTGGGGTAAGCTCCTGAACGATGCCTTGTAAAGAAAATATCATTATTAATTTTTATAACTTCCAAATATAGTAATTTAAACTAAGTAATGTTTTCATTTCAAAGAAGAATGATTTTTAACTTAATTTTAAATAGCCAGTACAATAAAAACAGCTTTTACACAAATAAACTCCAAAATAAGATTTCTTCATCTTTATCAATTAAAGTTATTCTGGTTTCGTATTCTATATTCTCTTTTTTAATTATTAAATTTTTCGCATTAAAATATTTAAAATTTTTCGAAAAAGTTATTTTTGGGGATCCACCTATCATTTTTGGGGATTTTTCTTATTCTCAAATCGATTGTTTTTAGAGATAAAAAAAGCTTAAGAACAAAATTTAATATAAAAATTTGTCAATCCTTCCGCTCTATCATCTCATTCCGAGACTGCCTCAGAAGAGCACAAAAATAAGGTCAATCGGTTTCACACCTAAAAAACATCGTGTTTGATTTGTTATGAAGCATTTAAATGACAAAAGTCACGTTGATTTTTCAAGGGATAATAATTTATATTTACCTCGTTATTTTTAATTGTTCTAAATAAATAAAATGAAAAGAAAGTACACGTATTCAATTTTCTTGCTTACAGCTTTAGCCATAAATACTAATGCTCAGGCTACAGAAGACAGCATTACGACAAAAAATATTAGCGAAGTGATTATGGTATCTTCCCGTTCTCCTAAACAAATCAGTGATATTCCCGGAACGGTATGGATAATCAGTGATAAAGAACTGCAAACCCAAATTCGAGGAGGTGCAGGTTTGAAAGAAGTTTTAGGAAATATGATTCCCGGATTCGATTTCGGAAACCAGGGACGTACCAACTACGCACAAAATATGCGTGGAAGAAATGTTTTGGTAATGATCAACGGAATTTCCCTGAACAGTACAAGAGCCACAAGCAGACAATTTGATGCGATCGATCCATTCAATATAGACAGAATTGAAGTTCTTTCCGGAGCATCTTCTATTTACGGAGGAGATTCTACAGGAGGAATTATCAACATTATTACAAAAAAACCAACATCTAACAAACTGGCTTTTGAAACTTCAGTAGGTTTAAAATCAGGTTTTCACAAAGATGATTTAGATAAAAGGATTGCTCAGTCTGTAGAAGGCGGAACCGATAAAGTGAAATTCAGATTGGGAGCAGCTTTTACACAAAACGAAGGTGCTTTTGATGCCAACGGCGACCAAATAATCACCGATGTAAAACAGGCAGACTTTCAATATAATAGATCTATTGATTTATTGGGAGGAATTAGCGCAAAACTGGCTCCAAATCAAGATTTGAATGTAGATTTGCAATATTACAATTCAAAAGTAAGAAATAAAAAATGGCTTTCTTTCGGACAGAATTTTGTCGGATTCACGACAAAAAATCCTGATTTGATCAATGTCTTAGACGGAGCCGATTCGGATCTTGTTCCAAGAACGGAACGTTTTATGGCCAATCTTAATTACAATGTGAGAAATATTTGGGGTGGGCAAAATCTAATTTTACAAGCTTACGGAAGACGCGAAGAAGTAGATTTCGGAGCATCGTTTGCTGAAGTTCCAAAACCACCGGCTGGAGTTGTACTTCCGGTTTTTCTTTCCTCAGCAAGAGGAAACACAAATGCTTACGGAGCAAAATTAGTATTAAACAAAAAATGGAATTCTTTTAATTTCACGTACGGCGTTGATGTGGATTTCGAAAACTTTACAGGCGATCAGGCAATTTTTAATCCACAAAAAAGTGCACAATCAGGAGGTTTGGTGAATCAGACCGATGCTTTTGTAGGAAGATATCCAGACACCAAAACATCTGCTCTTTCAGGTTTTATTCAGGCAGATTGGAATATTACAGAAAAATTAACTTTTTCAGGAGGTATTCGCCAACAATTGATTAATGTAAAACTGGATGATTTTGCTGGATTCAAAGAGCAGGTTTATATGCATTTCGGATACGGAAACTCTGCAGATGCTGTGAAAGGAGGTAAAAATAATTATGATGTCACTTTATTGAACGCCAGTTTACTGTATAAATTTAATCCTTCTTGGCAAACCTGGTTAAATTTCTCTCAGGGATTTGCCGTTCCTGATGCAGCAAAATCTTATGGTTTCGGAAAATATCAATTGAGCAACAACCGTTGGAACTTGCTCAACAGTATGAATATCGCCGAGCAACCTTTAAGCGGAATTAAAACTGATCAGATGGAGCTTGGTTTCAGACACAGCCGAACTTCCGAAGAAGGACTTTCTGCTCAAGGATCGGTTTTCTACGCACTTTCCAACAAAACTTTGAAGATCGACAATGCAGCTTTCACCATTTCTTTGCTTGATCAAAAATTACGAAACTATGGTTTTGAAGGTGCAGTAAGCTATAGATTTGCTCAAGGTTTAGAATTGGGAGGAAACGTTTTAGTGATGCAGTCTGAAACAGAAACGGTTGATAAAGGCTGGCAAAACCAATCGGTTTATACTACAAACCCATCAAAATTTATGGTTTTTACGGGATGGAATGCAAAAAGTTTTTCATTAAGACTACAAATGCAGAATTCTATGAATTACACCGATCTATCAGATATGAAAATCAATGGATATACCTTATTTGATTTAGTTGGAGATGTGAAATTAAACAAAGGAGTCATCAATTTTGGGGTACAAAACATTTTCAACAAACAGTACACTACCATTTGGGGACAGCGTTCCGTATTTTTCTACGGAGCGCCACAAAAAGCCTTTGCTTATCAGGGACGAGGAACTACATTTTCTGTAGGCTACACGATAAATTACTAAAATAAGAGGTTGAGGCTAAGATTTAGTTTGAAAAATAATTTTGAACGATCGATCTTAGCCTAAGCCTTAATTGAATCCTCATTAAAAAAGTAAAAAGAAACACCAACTCAAAATTTTTATGAACACAGTTATTACCGAACAATTGGTTTCGGAAAAGGAAAGTCTTTTCCCAAATCTGGAGAACTTATTTTGTGATATCAACATTCACGAATACCAAAATGTAATGCAAAAAGCACAGGAAAGTGTGATTGCATTTCTCGAAGAAAACAATCAGCCTTTCAGTGGAGTTTCTCCGAAAGAATTGAAAAAACAATTTGAAAACATTGATCTCAACAGTTATCCACAAAGTTATGAAGAGGTTTTTGAAGAGGTCAGAACGCTTTATACACAACATGCCATTGCTTTTCATCATCCAAAATATGTTGCCCACCTCAATTGTCCGGTTGTTATTCCGGCAGTTGCTGCGGAAATGCTGATCAGTTCTATCAACTCTTCTCTTGATACCTGGGATCAAAGTGCAGGTGGAACTTTAATGGAACAAAAATTAATCGAATGGACCTGCAACGAAATTGGTTACGGAAAAAACTCAGATGGAATTTTTACAAGTGGCGGTTCTCAAAGTAACTTGATGGGAATGCTTTTAGCGAGAGATCATTATTCGATCAAACATTTTAATCACAACATCAAAAAAGACGGATTAACTAAAAACGCTCATCGTTTCAGGATCTTTGTTTCGGAAGCAGCTCATTTCAGCATTCAGAAAAGTGCTTCGATTTTAGGATTGGGCGAACAGGCAGTTATTAAAATTAAAACCGACCGATCTTTCAAAATGAACAGTATCTTGTTAGAAGATGCCATTCAAAAGGAAATCGAAAACGGAAATATTCCTATTGCAGTTGTAGCAACAGCCGGAACTACCGATTTTGGAAATATTGATCCATTGGTGAATATTTCCGCCATTGCCAAAAAATACGGAATGTGGTTTCACGTAGATGCAGCTTACGGTTGCGGATTGCTTTTAACAGAAAAATATCGCCATTTAATTAATGGAATTGAAAATGCAGATTCTGTAACCGTTGATTATCACAAATCTTTTTTCCAGCCTGTAAGCAGCAGCGGATTTTTGGTGAAAGACAGAAACTATTTCACATTAATTACGCATTATGCCGATTATTTGAATCCAAAAGATCATGACGAAAATGAAATTCCGAATCAGGTTAATAAATCAATTCAGACAACCAGAAGGTTCGATGCGTTGAAACTTTGGTTTACTTTAAGAATTATCGGTAAAAAAGGTCTTGGAAATTATATTGAAAGAATTATTTCAACTGCAAAAGAAGCCGCAATTCTTCTTGAAAATGATCCGCATTTTGAGCTTCTGAACCGTTCTGATATTTCGGCTTTAGTTTTCCGCTATTCGGCAAATCCTTTTAAAACTTTTGACCTGAGCAGAATCAATACGTACATCAAATCACAACTCTATAAAAACGGAGATGCTCTCGTTGCAGGAACAAAAGTCAACGGACAGTTTTACTTAAAATTTACAATTCTCAATCCTTTAACAACGGTTGAAGACATCAAATCAATCTTAATCACAATAAAAAAATACGGAAATGAATACATTGAAGTTAACTAATCAACAATACGCAGAAAAAATCAATTACACGGCTCTCATCAATTGCTACATGAGAGAATTTACCAACTGGAGCCGTTATTTGGGAATCCCTAAATATGATATTGCTATTGCCCAAAACATAAGAAAAATGCCAACAAATCTTCACATCAGAATCGATTTTTCTTCGATAGGATGTGACGTTTATATTCCTGTTACCTATTTTTCTGAGACAGGAAGACATCTTTTTGATTTTCCGGTTTTGAGAAGAGTTTTAGAAACAGATGAAGTTTCAGAAGTGGACATTTACGGTTTTATGACGCTTATCGCAGAATATTCTAGAGGAATTCATTCCGATATCTATGCTTCTACAGTTTTGAAAAGGTTGAATAACAGTATTGAAAATTTGACGACTTATTTAGATTATTTGATTGAAAATAATAAGTCCGTGAATGATTTGGAAATGTCTTTCATCGAGGCTGAACAGTCATTGCTTTTAGGACATATTTTACATCCTGTTCCAAAATCGAAGCAAGGTTTTAATCAGGAAGATCTATTGAAATATTCTCCGGAAACTTCAGGACAGTTTCAATTGTTCTATTTTTTGATCAACCCTGAAAATGTAATTGAAAAAAATGCAGACGGCAAGTTTGTAACTAAAGAATTAGGTGAAAAAATATATCCGCTTTTAAATTCAGAACATAAAAAATTATGGGATGAATTTCCGGATTATCAAATTGTTCCGATGCATCCTTGGGAAGCTGAATATTTGCTGGTTCAGGAAGATGTTCAGATCATGCAGGAACAGGGAGTTTTGTTTGCTTTAGGTCATTATGGAGAATTTTTCACCCCTACTTCATCGGTAAGAACAGTTTACAGCGAGAACAGTAAATGGATGTATAAATTTTCTCTTCACGTAAAAATTACTAACTCTGAAAGAATTAACCTTTACCCTGAACTTCATCGTGGTCACGACATTAGTCAGTTATTAAAAACCGATTGGGGAAAAAACCTACAGAAAGATTATCCTGAAATCAATTTTATGGTTGACCCGGCTTTTATTGCTGTGAAATTTAATGACAAAATAATTAACGGATTTAATATCAGCATCAGAAGAAATCCTTTTCAGAGCGAAGATAAAACTAAAAATGTAACGCTTTTGGCAGCTCTTTGTCAGGACGGAATTTTTGGTCAGCCTTCGAGATTGCAAAATATTATTGTCAACACCGCCAGAAATCTTGATCTATCTGTAGAACAGGTCGCTTTAGATTGGTTTAAACAATATCTTCACATCTGCGTAAGACCGATTGTTGGAATTTTGAATAAATATGGTCTAGCATGTGAATTCCACCAGCAAAACGTAATGATAGAGCTTGACAAGAAAGGATTTCCAGCAAAAATTTATTTCAGAGACAATCAGGGATTTTTCTTCAGAGAAGGCAAAAAAGAATTGGTTTCGAATGCACTTCCCGGAATTGCCGATGAAAGCCAGTCGATTATTGATGAAGAATCTTTAGCTCCAAAATACACGTATTACTTGGTGACCAATAATATTTTAGGAGTGGTGAATGCTTTAGGCTGTAACCAATTAGCTGATGAAAGAAAATTAATCAATCTGGTTTACAAATCATTTAAAGAACTTGAAAATGAAGACGAAACAGGATTGGTAGATTATATCATCAACAAAAGAAGTTGGTACACGAAAGGAAATTTAATTACAAGTTTACAAAACATCAACGAAGCAGACGAAAATTTAGAATATCCTGCTGTTTTTCTTGATACACCAAATCCATTAAATAAATATTTTTTCTCAAATAAATTAATTAAACCTGAAACCAAGGAAATCGTTTATTCAAGATATTTTGAAGAAGACAATGTAAACATCAGCATTCGTCCTTTCAACATTGAAAATGATTTTGAAATGATTCACGAATGGTTCAATAGGGAACATGCAAAACCTTTCTGGAAAATGGATGGCCCCAAAAGAGACCTTGAACTTTGGTTCAGAACGATTCTTCCAAGTGACGAGCAACACAGTTTTATTGGTTATGTAAACGATATTCCACAATTCAGCTTTGAGCCTTATTGGCCAATGAGAGATGTTGTGGGAGCTTATTATGATGCACTTCCAACCGATTATGGAACGCACTTTTTCGTTGCGGAAACTCAGAAAGATAAAAAGTTTTCTTTCCAATCATTTCAGGTTGCTTTAGATTATATTTTCATGCTTCCTGAAGTTGGAAAATGTATCGGTGAAGCTTCTGTTGATGCGGTTCCGACGGATAGAATTATTACAAAATTAGGGTATACTCGTGAAGGTGTGATTGAAATGCCTCATAAAACCGCTTATCTTACTTTTTGTACACGCGAAGGATATTGGAAAAAATGCCCGGAAAGCAGACTGGAAGCGAAAAGTATTTAATAATAATTCTTTAACAAACTAATAAGAGGCTTCGACTACGCTCAGCATGAAAAAGTATCATAACATTTAGTATTGGCGATGTCATCCTGAGCGAAGTCGAAGGATTTTTAACAGAAAATAAATTTCAAAAAACAAAACATTGGAAAACAACAAAATATACGACATCATCGGGATCGGAATTGGTCCTTTTAATCTTGGATTGGCTGCACTTTTAGAACCTGTGAAATCTGTCGATTCACTTTTTTTGGATCAGGCAGAAGGTTTTGACTGGCATCCAGGTTTAATGCTTGACAACGCTACTTTACAGGTTCCCTTTATGGCGGATTTGGTGACGATGGCAGATCCGAAAAGCAAATACAGCTTTCTGAATTTTCTAAAGGAAACTGACCGTTTGTACAAATTCTTCATCCGAGAGGATTTCTTTATTTTAAGAAAAGAATACAATCTGTATTGTCAATGGGCAGCCAATCAATTGGAAAATTGTCTTTTCGGAAAAAAGGTTGAAAACATTACGTTTGACGAAACTCAGAAAATTTACATCATCGAAGTTTTAGATCTAAAAAACAATGATGTTAAAAAATATTATACTAAAAAACTGTCTTTAGGAACAGGAACTCAGCCCAAGTTACCTGAATTTATGAAAGATAAAAACTATCCGAATGTCATTCATACTTCAGAATATTTGAATCACAAAGAAGAAATTTTAAATTCAAGATCGGTTTCTATTATCGGTTCCGGACAAAGTGCTGCTGAAATTTTTCAGGATCTTCTTCCGGAAACAGATGAAGATTTATCGATGAGCTGGTTTACAAGACCCGACCGTTTTTTCCCGATGGAATATTCGAAACTGACATTGGAATTGACTTCACCGGAATATGTTGACCATTTTTATCAGATGCCATCCAGTCAGCGTAAAAATATTTTAGCGAAACAACATCCGCTTTACAAAGGAATTAATTTTGACCTCATCAACGATATTTTTGATACGATGTACGAAATGAGTGTTGGAAATGTTCCTTTACATGTAGAATTAAAACCAAGTTGCCAACTGGATTTTATTTCTCCTGAAGGAAATTCTTATGTTCTTAATTTCACCCATGTTCAGGATGAGGCCACTTTCACCCATACTTCAGATTATGTGATCTTGGCAACAGGATATACCTATAACGAGCCGAAATTTTTGAAAGGAATTGAAAATCAAATTCAAAGAAACGAAGACGGTTTGTTTGATGTAAGTCGATATTACACCATCGATAATGAAGAAAATATTTTTGTGCAAAATGCAGAACTTCACACGCACGGTTTCGTCACTCCGGACTTGGGAATGTGTGCTTACAGAAATGCAATTATCATTAATTCTATCGCTGGAAAAGAAATTTATAAAGTAGAAAAACGCATTGCCTTTCAGCAATTCAATACCTCAAAAGAATGGATCGCAAAACATTCATCTTAAAAGGTGACTTAAAAAAGGTCATGTGGGAAACTTCATGGCCTGCCGTTGTGGCGATTGTTTTGTATGGAATCAATAATTTTCTGGACGCCATTTTCGTTGGTTATTTAATTAATACGAAAGCTCTTGCTGCGGTAGGAATGGCTTTTCCGTTGTCGCAAATTGTTTTAGGATTTGGAAGATTGGTAGGAATTGGAGCTGGTGCTGCGGTAAGTATTTGGATTGGCGAAAACAGACAGGATAAATTATACAAACTCTTCGGAAGTTTCAACTTTCTATGTATATTTTTCTCATTAATTTGTACAGTTCCCGCTTATATTTTTGCTCATGAACTGATGACAATGATGGGTGCAAAAGGAGAATTACAAGCTATTGCAGTTGAATATTTCCGTGTTACTTTGATCGGAACCATTTTTTGGATTTACGGTTTAGCATTAAATATGCTAATTCGCGCAGAAGGAAAAATGAAAACCGCTGCAGTGATGATTGCAATCGGATTGGTCATCGATATTATTTTAAAACCAATTTTTATTTCGACTTTAGAAATGGGAGTTTCCGGCGCAGCGTGGGCAACCAATTGTGGAATGCTGATTTATTCTTTACTCGGATTTTATTATTACGCTAAAGCAAAAAGTTCTTTCAAAACAAATTGGAAATCGATTTCTTATCACCCTGAAATTGGAAAAAGAATTTTAAAATTAGGACTTCCGGAAATGATTTTATCCGTAATGGGAGTTGTGCAGAGTATTATTATTTTTAATGCAATCGCTTCTTACGGAACAGAAGACGACATCTCTTTTTTTACTGTTTTGAATCGTTTTTTTCTGTTTTTATTAACTCCTTTATTTGGATTGATGCGAGGTTTACAGCCTGTTGTCGGAATTAATTTTGGAGCCGGACAGTTTGAAAGAGCAAGACAATTTTTAAAAACTTATATTTTAGCAGGAGTTGCCATACTTTCGCCTTTCTTTTTAATTGCTTTACTATTTCCGAAACAATTGATTGGATTAATGCTTCCGGGATATACGGTAAACACAAGTCAGATTCAGGATTTTAGATTATTTTTCTCTGTACTTCCTTTATTACCGATTACTGTTTTGGCACTCTCCTATTATCCTGCAGTGAACGATAGTAAAAAAGCGAGTTTCCTTGTTTTTTTGCGGCAACTGATTCTTTATATTCCATTAATGCTCATTCTTCCCTATTATTTTGGAGTGAAAAGTATTTATTGGGGAAGTGCTTTAATAGAAGTGATTGTGGGAGTGACTACTTTTATTATATTAAGGAAGGGTATTGCTAAACCGAAGATGCAACTTACATAAAAGCAAAAGAGGCTATCTCACTTTTGAGACAGCCTCTTTATATTACTGCTTAGTAAATATTAAACTTTTAGTATGTGGCAAATAAACCTTTGTATCTGTACCCGATGGGCAGGTTGCTTCGTCTAAAATTGTATTATTAGGATAATAATCCCAAGAAATCTGTGTAGCATTGAGTTTTTTAAGGTTTATCTGTCCCCAGCCAACGCCACAATTGGTACCGCTATAACTTAAAGCAACTTTTCCTAATTCCGGCATTGTTCCCATGCTTGTAATCTTAAAATAGGACTGATGATTTATATTTTGAGTATCTTGAATTGTTGTTCCTGATGAATTCTTTACAATATATTTTATTACTAAAACATCTTGATAAAATTGTTTATCAGGATATTTAATTAATTTATCCTCTTCTTTTGTAATAAATAAGGTAATTTCATTCCCTTTATAATTTGCTTTGTAAACTCCTACATAAGGTATCAATTCATTATCCTGATCTTTTAAATAGGCATTGTTAGGAGTGTTTTCTACCCATGTATTCAAGGGCAATATTTGCGCTTTACAAGAAAGCAGATTTACGATTAATCCTAATATTATCA
Organism: Chryseobacterium sp. BGARF1; assembly: GCF_001677955.1. GTDB lineage: Bacteria > Bacteroidota > Bacteroidia > Flavobacteriales > Weeksellaceae > Chryseobacterium. Next base: position 10,947 of record NZ_LELA01000025.1, on the reverse strand, counting down.
TTATTTTAAAAAATATCATTTTCATATTCTTAATTTTAAATTTTATGGACATGGCGTAGCAGATGTAGTGCCATTGCTATTTTGTGTTATATTTTGTATTGTTCCGTTATTTTCTATCCTCTGTAAATTTACTTTTCCTTCAATTCCCATACTTTTTAATGTATCAAAAAGTAATTTTTCCAATCCATCACTATTCAAGGGACCATATTGATAATTTGCATAGTTAATATTTGTAGATAATTGGTATTTGCGTTTTTCATATTTTATCATCAAATCTTCCCTATCCAAGTTTTGAGAAGTAAATCCTCCAAGCTCCTGCAAAGTTCCAGAAAATCTTATGATATAATTATGATATTTATAGCCACCGGGGCAGGTATTACATTCTTCAGAACCTACCATACCCAAGAAACCATTGCTTATATTTCCGTTAGGCTGTGCTAAAGCATAGTGAAGCATTTTTATAATATCAGGAGGTGAAAACATTTTTATCCCTACAGGGGTATGGTTATGATATCCTCCCTGTTTCCCTGTAGTACTCCCCAAGTCTACACTATGTTTCCCTCCGATAATAATACCACTTGTTGTGCCATCAAGGTTTACATTAAAACCGTTTTCTCTACTATTATCTCCTTTTACTTTAGACTGCTCTTTAAGATTTTCTACTTTCTCCATCACAGAAGGATCTTCCAGTAAAGTTCTTGTCATCTCACAAGGGTCACCAATAAAATCATTCCCGTTTCCATTTCCTCCCTGACAATTAGTTATCACCCTATAAAAAGTAGTATTTAATGCACAAGGGTCTTTCGGTTTTGGGGGATTATTGGGATTAGGTACGCACCACCACCTCCTCCGCAGCAGATCCACAACTTGGGTTTGATGGGTGATCATCTACCCACTCTACAGTGTTTGCACATGATTTCCATACCTTGCACTTACCTCCATGCTGGCAATCATTGTAATCACAAGTCGATAATGTGCAGTTGTTTGCACAACTATGCACCGTTGCGCACAAAAATCCATACATAAATTTTCCACTCATCATACTTTCTTTCGTCACCTCAAGAATATTCAACCTATTATATCGGTAACACCCTCATAGAGGTCGAGCGGAAGATTAGTAAATGTTTGTTGCCCAAAACACAGAAAGTCCATCTGTAAAAATGTATCCATCAGAAACTTCCTTTTATTGGCCGGATATTCGACATTGTAGACAAACTTTTCCAAATAATCATTGGTAAAGTTTCTGAGTACAGACACTTCATTATTTTCATCCAAATTAATCAATAATAAAGAGCTAAGAGAAGTGTTATCTGAAGACAGAGGCACATACAAGACTGTCTTTTCTGCAACATCCAAAACCTGCATCTTCTCCCATATAGGCATTCCTTTCTGGTCAGGCATCGTAGAGAGAAAATCTTTTTCCCGATTATATGCTTCAAGAATCGCAATGTAATCTACACCAGATTTAGCATTAAGGCCACCACTGGCTTTAGAATGCTTAAAAAAATCGGCAGGGTTTCTTTGAGAATTAGCATCCTGGCTGGCAAAATCTTCGTTGTGGCAGGAGTAAAGTGCCAGTACGACACTCATTATCAGGCAGAGCCTGACCAATAGATCTTTTTTCATAAATTAAATGTGATTTTTAAGGAGTTAAATATATGTTTTTTATTAACTCTACAAATATGTGATAAATATTATGAGAAAAAAGCATTAAATATTACGGTTTACCGTATTATTTAATTGAAAAACTTCTATAAAATTGCAGTAGAAATATCCCTTTGCAAAAAGTTTAATTTTAATGATACAGGCATACAATAAAATTAAGACGTTTTAATTGAAAATATTAGACGTCTAACTTAAACAAATTACACGTCTCATTTTCTTATCTAAGACGTCTGAGTTTGAAAGGTTGGTATTTTACTTTGTAGATATTTTTCTACAAACATGATTTTCAATGATATTTTTGTTTAGATTCGTTCAACAAATGAACACATGTTTAACACTAAAATTGAAAAAAAAATGCCGATCACATTCAACGTTATTCAGAAAAGAAATCCCCAAGACCCAGATGCACCACAGAAATTCTATGCAGATATCGTAGGCAACGGAGAGACTACACTTGCAGATCTCGCCAAATATGCATCTACAGTCTCCACCGTATCTAAAGCCGATATTCTTGCTGTATTAGAAAGTACATTTTCTAAAATCGCAGATGATGTTGCCGATGGAAAAATTGTCTATGTAGGAGAATATTTTACCTTACAGGCTGGAGGTTCCAGTGAAGGAAAAGAGACCGCAGAGGAAGTAAATGCTTCGAGCATTGAAAGTGTAAAGACCATTTTCCGACCGGGAAAAATGATTAAAGATGCGCTGAAGCTTGCTACTTTTCAAAAGAAAGGATAACATGAAAATGAAAAGCGGCAGAATTATTTAATTCTACCACTTTTTTATAAAGTTTATCATACTGTAGGAATCTGAATATTTTTAAAAATTATATCGAAATTCCTGCGGAATGACAAAGATTCTTTTAAAATTCATCACAAAAAAACTCCAAAATAATTTGGAGTTTTTTTATTTATAAAATTGGTGGATTTATTTTTTGCTTTCTCTTCTCTGCGCATCCAAAACTGCAACTGTTGCCAAGTTTACAATTTCATCAACACTTGAACGCATCTGTAAAACGTGAACCGGTTGTTTCAGTCCCATCAAGATTGGTCCGATTACTTGTGCAACTTTCATTCCTCTGATAATTTTGTAAGATAAATTTGCAGATTCAAGATTCGGGAAAATGAATGTGTTTGCCGGAGTTGTTCCTAATTTTGAGAACGGATAATCACTTAAATGATCCGCATTCATTGCAAAATCAGGCTGAATTTCTCCATCCACGATCATTTTCGGGAATTTCTCATGAAGAATATTTACTGCTTTCGCCACTTTTTTGGAAGTATCAGAAATTGCTGCAAAGTTTTCAAAACCTAACATGGCAATTCTCGGCTCAATAGCAAATGACTTCACGGTATGCTCTGCCATTTTAGCGATATTTACCAGATCTTCAGCGGTAGGATTTTGGTTGATCGAAGTATCTGCGAAGAAAATAGGTTTCTTTTCAGATAAGATCATCATCATTGCTGCTACTTTGTCAACCCCTTTATCTTTTTCGATCACTTCTAAAACAGGTCTTAGTGTAGAAACATAATTTTTAGAAAAACCAATGATCAACCCGTCTGTGTCTCCATGTTTTAGCATCAAAGGACCAAAATAATCTCGCTGGCGAACGTGTCTTTTTGCTTTGTACTCGTTCATCCCTTTTCTCTGACGAAGCTTCCAAAGCGTTTCTCTGTATTTTTTTCTGTTTTCTTTCTGATCGTCGTCGCTCGGATCGATAATTGGAACATCAATGTTGATCCCGAAACGTTCCATTTGCTCTTTCACATATTTTTTGTCTCCTAAAAGAATAGGATGAGCAATTCCTTCTTCATATAAGATTTGAGCCGCTTTCAGAACATTATATTCTTCAGCATTTCCTAAAGTGATTCTTTTCGGATTAGCTTTTGCACGGTTTTGCATCATTCTTACCAATTTCTCATCTCTTCCCATTCTATCAAGAAGCTGAGTTTCATATTCTTCGAAATCGGTGATGGTTTTTCTTGCAACACCACTATCGATAGCAGCTTTTGCAACTGCGCTTGATACTTTGGTAATTAATCTGTTATCGAATGGTTTTGGAATAAAATATTCTCTTCCAAACTGTAAGTTCTTAACGTTATAAGCCAAAATTACTGCTTCTGGAACCGGTTCTTTAGCCAGATCAGCAATCGCATGAACGGCAGCCAATTTCATTTCTTCATTAATTCCCTTTGCCTGAACATCTAATGCGCCACGGAAAATATATGGGAAACCAAGAACGTTGTTTACCTGATTAGGATAATCACTTCTTCCCGTCGCCATGATAACGTCTTTTCTTGTAGAAAGTGCCAAGTCGTAAGCGATTTCAGGATCCGGGTTGGCCAATGCAAAAACGATTGGATTCTCCGTCATGCTGCTCAACATTTCTGGGGTCATCACATTTCCTTTAGACAAACCAATGAAAACATCTGAACCTTTTACAGCATCTTCTAAAGTTTCAATATCCGTTTGAGTGATGAAATCTAATTTTTCAGGAGTAAGATTTTCTCTTTTATGATTAATAACCCCTTTGCTATCGCACATCAATACGTTTTCTCTTTTTAAACCAAGAGAAATATAAAGATTGGTACAAGCAATTGCCGCAGCTCCGGCTCCGTTTACCACCATTTTCACTTCTTCGATATTCTTATTGGCAATCTGAAGAGAGTTGATTAATGCCGCTGCAGAAATAATCGCTGTTCCGTGCTGATCATCGTGCATCAAAGGAATATCTAATTCTTCTTTTAATTTTTGCTCAATATAAAAAGCTTCCGGAGCTTTGATATCTTCAAGGTTGATCCCTCCAAAAGTTGGAGCAATCCCTTTTACGATCTGGATAAATTTATCAGGATCTTTTTCGTCGATTTCAATATCAAAAACGTTGATATCTGCAAAAATCTTAAACAAAAGACCTTTCCCTTCCATTACCGGTTTTGAAGCTTCAGCCCCAATGTCTCCCAAACCAAGAACTGCTGTTCCGTTTGAGATAACCGCCACCAAATTTCCTTTTCCAGTATAATCATAAACCGTTTCAGGATGATGATGAATTTCCATACATGGAACTGCAACTCCCGGAGAATAAGCCAAAGACAAATCTCTTTGCGATGAGTGTGGCTTTGAAGGAATTACCTCAATCTTTCCTTTGGGTTCTGCTTTATGATAATCTAACGCTGCCTGACTAAAGTTTTTTTCGTCGCGGTGAGTTTTACTTGACATATAATTTTCTGTTTTTTATTTAATATGTATCAAATTAGAAGTTATAAATGTTCTTTTGTCTTAAAACAAAAGAACCAAAAATTCAAGACTGGATTTCTCCGCTAAAATTTTAAAAACTTCCTAAAATTTCCAAACTCGGGCGGAAACAATATTTCAGATGCTGATTATATTTTCTGCCGCTACTCAAACAGTGGAAATTTCTTTACGGAATTTTTTAAAATTTCTTTACGCTGCGAACTCCTAAGTCGTTTAGAAAAGTTTGATTACTTAATTTGACATTTATTTATATATTATTTTTTTATTAAAACTTATTATTTACTATAAGATATATTTAATGTGGTAATCAACCAAGCTTTCGATCGGTTTCTGTACAATATGCCCCACATTTAAATTGAGTTCTGACGCTGCAGAACGTAAAATATTTTCGTAATAATAAGCAATAGAGCCGATAAAATTAATCTCGGCATCCTGAGATTCTTCATAGGGAAGAACCTGATAATCGAAAAAGTTTTTCATCTCTTCCAAAACCATGTCCTGGAAGTAAGGATGATCTTTTCTTTCGACCACAAATTTATTGAAATTGGCTAAGTAAGCATTAGGTCTGGTGGTATGATACATATTTTTCAATGCTTCATCAATCGTTAATCCATACATTTCTTTGAACTCAAGATGTAGGTCCTGAGGAAGTTTTTGCATAAAAAATCTGCGCACCAACTGTTTTCCGATGGCGCTTCCGCTTCCTTCGTCACCCATAAGATAACCTAATGAAGGAAGTTTTATCTTTAAATTTTCTCCGTCAAAATAACATGAGTTTGAACCCGTTCCTAAAATACAGACAATCGTTGGTTTTCCATTATAGGCTGCATAAGCTGCTGCATACAAATCTTCTTTTACAATAATCTCTGCATTGGTAAAAACTTTACCTACTTCTTCTTCTATCGTTTGGCAGTTTTTCTTCACACCACATCCTGAACCATAGAAAAAAATCTTGGTAATTGAATTTTTTACAGATAGTAAGCTATTGTTTTTTTCAATTTCGGGTACGATGAGCTCTTTGCTGATAAAATTGGGGTTGAAACCAATGGTTTCGGTCTTTAAGAAAACATTTTTGAAGTCATCCAAGATTACCCAGTCAGATTTAGTAGAACCACTATCAACAATAGCAACCATATTTCTAATTTTAAAGGGCTAAATTATGAATTTATCTTTAATTAGCCCTCAAAAACGGGTACAGATACTTTCATTTATGATTAAGTTCAGCTTTTGATTTCGTTTTTATTTTGATTAAACTGTATCAACCAGTCTTCTATCTCTTCTTCAAGATAAGTGGCTTGCATCACCATGGCGTTGATAAAATCGTCGGGTACAGGATCGCCGTTTGAATTTTCAAGATTCCAAAGGTCGTCTGACATATTTTCGTACTCTGAGTATACCCTTTTGAAACGGGTATTTTCTTTTTCTAAAACTTCAATATTTTTCTGTTGAAGCTGAAATTTTCTGTATTTGTTTTGAGATTTCATACAAATATTAGGGTTAATGTAGTTTGTAAAATTTGTGCAAATTCTTTTCATCGTGCTTTACAAGATAGAAAGACCATCAACAGAAAAAGTTGAAAATGAATTTTTTATCAGGTACTATTTCTTTCGTTCTGAAAATTAAATTTAGAAATTATTTTAACACGAAAAAAAAAATTAACAACTTTTTTCACTGTTTAACATATAGTTATAAATTTGCATATTATTAAAATAGATGAAAGCATTATTACTACGCCATAAACAGGTATTATTATTTATCATTGCGGGCGGACTCAGTGCGATTGTGGAAATCGGGAGTTTCAAAATATTCAGCACCTATCTTCCGCAAGCTATTTCTCAAGAACAAAATTTTCACGGAATTCATTATCCGCTAAGTAATATTTTCTCAACGAGCTGCGGAATTTTATTTAATTATTTTCTGAGCATCTGGTTTGTTTTTGAACGTGGAAAACATTCTAAACGAAAAGAGTTTGTCTACTTTATGGTGGTTTCTTTTATTTCAACCATTTTAAGTTTAAGTTTTTTCCAAATCTTTTACAGTTTTATATTTAAAGATAATATTGATTTAATTTTTTATACCTTGAGTCCGGAAATGACGAGTAAAATTGCTGCTATTTTATTGGTTTCTATTCTTAATTATTCTGTAAAGAAAAAAGTAATATTTAACGGTTGATTTGTGACTACAATTTTAAATTACCTCTGGAGATTCTGGCTGATTATATTGGCTTTTGTTCTGACTATTATTCTGGGATTACCGGTATACATCCTGTCTTTAAAGAAAAGCACATTCAAATATGCCCATGTTTTCATTAGAATTTGGTGTTACGGAATGTTCTTCGGAATGGGTTTAAGATATGAACTCATCAATCTTACCAATAAGAAGATTGATAAAAACACACAATACGTTATCATTTCAAATCACACTTCGATTATGGATATTATGCTTCCCTGCATTTTATTTCCAAATCATCAGCTTTGTTATGTTGGAAAAAAAGAATTGATGAAGATTCCGATTTTCGGGACCATTTATAAAAGAATATGTGTAATGGTTGACCGAAGCAGCGCAAGAAGCCGTGCCGATGTTTACCGAAGATGTGCCGAAAAAATGGAAGAAGGCAGCAGCATTGTTCTTTTTCCTGAAGGTGGCGTTCCAGATGATACTTCAATTGTGTTAGATGAATTTAAAGATGGTGCATTTACGCTTTCGTCTAAACACCACTCTCCTATTGCTGTTTTCACTTTTATCGGTTTGAAGGAGATGTTTCCATTCGATAATTCTAAAGGATATCCCGGAAAAGTAAAAGTATTTTTCAATGACATTTTGGAACCAACCTCTTCACCAAAAGACCTAAAATTGTCAGCTTTTGAGACAATAAAAAAAACTTTGGCAGAACATAGTTAATCAAAGAAATAATATATATTTGTTATTAAGAATTTATTTTTAACAAATATGTCAAAAACAACTACTCAACCAACAAATTACCCTGCATTGTATACACTTATCTTAGTGTTTTTCTTTTGGGGTTTTATTGCAGCGGGAAACAGCATTTTTATTCCGTTCTGTAAAAATTATTTTTCACTCGATCAGTTCCAGTCGCAGCTTATTGATTTTGCATTCTACACTGCATACTTTTTGGGAGCATTATTGCTTTTCATATTTAGTACAATCAAAGGCATAGACATCATTGGAAAATGGGGCTACAAAAAAAGTATTGTTTATGGTCTTCTCCTTTCCGCAATCGGGGCAGCCATTATGATACTTGCCGTGAAAGCAAATGTTTATTACGGAATGCTGATCGGATTATTCGTTGTAGCACTGGGTTTTTCTATCCAGCAGACTGCCGCAAATCCTTTTGCCGTTTTGTTGGGAGATCCTAAAACCGGAACCAGTCGTCAGAATCTTGCAGGCGGAGTCAACTCTTTTGGAACATCAATCGGTCCTATCATCGTGGGTTTAGCTCTTTTCGGAACTACCGCAACTGTGGATGATGATCAGATTAAACATTTAGCTTTAGACAAAGTAATTTTACTATATACCGCTGTTGGAGCATTGTTTTTAATTGCCGCAGGAATTTTTCATTTTTCTAAAAAATTACCCGCCGGAATTTCTACAGAACCAATGGAAAAAGCAGGAAAAGCAAGAAAAAATCTGATTGCAATGACTGTTTTGGTCATCCTTTGTTTCATCCCTGTATTTGCAAGTTATAATTCTGATGCAGCCATAAAAATTGAGGATTTAAATAAAGAAATAACCACGTTAGATACTAACAAAAAATCTGAAACCAATGCTGCTACGATAGCCAATATTCAACAAAATATTGACGCTAAAAAAGCGGAATTACAGGAAGTAAAACACCCTTTAGAAAAAACAAGAATGTACTATTTAGGAGGTGCTTTGTTAGCCGTAGTTCTATGTCTTGTTTATGCAAATTCTAGCTCTAAGAAAAATCCTGAAGGATGGGGAGCTATGAAATATCCGCAGCTTGTTTTGGGAATGCTTGCCATTCTTGCTTATGTGGGAGTAGAAGTTGCCATCGGAAGTAATTTAGGTGAACTTTTAAGCCTGCCTGAATTCGGAGGACATCAGTCTTCAGATTTAGCGCCTTATATTTCGATGTATTGGGGAAGTTTAATGATTGGAAGATGGACCGGTGCAATTACCGTTTTTAACCTTAATAAACAGCAGCAGATGATAGCCACTATTGTAGTTCCATTTATTGCTTTCTTAGTAATTATTGGAATTAATGTTATTGCACAGAAAGACATGTCTAATCTGTATTATTACGCGATCTGCATTGTTATTCAGGTGATTTTATTCCTTGTGAGTAAAAATAAACCGGCTTTAACGCTTATTATTTTTGGGCTTTTTGGTGTTATTGCAATGATTGTAGGTTTAATGACCACCGGAAATTTTGCTATTTACGCATTTTTATCAGGAGGTCTTGCATGCAGCATAATGTGGCCATCAATTTTTACTTTGGCTATTACAGGATTAGGAAAATATACCGCTCAAGGTTCTGCATTCTTGGTAATGATGATTTTGGGAGGTGGAATTATCCCTCCATTACAAGGAAAGCTTTCTGATATTATCGGAATCCACAGTTCTTATATTATCCCGGTACTTTGCTTTGCTTATATTACCCTATTTGCTTATCTTGCAAAGAAGACCTTAAGCAAACAGGGAATTGATGTTGACGTTTTAGAATCTGAAGGTGCACATTAATACTACAAAAACATATAAAAAAAAGAGATTTTGGGCGGGTATTTTACTTGCCCAATTTCTTTTGTTCTATACTTTTTCAAAACTAAAATTTGCAGTTTTATTTTTTGAAAAGTTATTTGAATTTCAGAAAAAAATCCATCAGTTATTATTCACCGGGATCCCTTTTTCTTTTGGAGATCTACTGTATATTTTATTAGGGATTTTATTGATTTATTTAATCGTCAAACTCTTTAAAAAGAAGACGAGAAGCAATGCTCTATTTAAAATATTGATTGTTCTGAATATTGTTTATTTCATCTATCAGATATTTTGGGGAATGCTTTATTTTCAGACACCCATCATTGCAAAACTTCCAAAAACTGAAGTTACACTGGAAGCAAGAAAAGCATTAGCTTTAGAATATCTTGGAAAATCGAAAGCAACAAGAAAGCTTGTGAAAGAAGATAAGAACGGAGTTTTTGTCATAAAAGATTTAAATGCAATTCAGCAAGAAATTTTAAATCAACAAAAAATACTTCCTACTTTTTTAAGTCAAAAAAAGAGCAGCGATATCAACTCTTTTAAGTCCAGTTTATTTGGAAAAACAATGAGTTTTACAGGGATTTTAGGATATTATAATCCTTTTACTGCAGAAGCTCAATTCAACGCCGAATTACCCTCTTCTTACCTTCCATTTACACTTTCTCATGAAAGCGCTCACCAATTAGGATTTGCAAGAGAGCAAGAAGCTAATTTTATTGGATATCTGATTGGTATACATTCAAAAAACCCGGAACTCAGATATAGTACAGAGTATTTTACATTAAAGAGTTTATTAAATTCTATCATTAATGAAGATGAAAATTTTGTGAAAACAACTTTAGAAAACTATTCCGAAGAAATGAAACGCGACCGCTTGAATGAAAAGAGATTTGTAACAGAACATCAAGGTTTTCTTAATGAGTTCTTTGGGTTTACCAATAATCTTTTTCTTAAAAGCAACCAACAGGAAGGTTCGATTACCTATTCTTATTTTATTGAACTTTTAGTACGCTACAAAAGTATGAACGGATAAAAAAAGAACCGTATCAGGCGATACGATTCTAAAAACACAAATGATGAAAAAAAATTTATTACCTTGACTTGTTCCCTCATTCAAGGCACTGTAAAAGTACGATTTTTTTTTAAAATTCAAAATACAACCCCTCTTTTTATTGAATTTTTATGAAAAATTTATGATTTGAAACTTTTTAAATATTTATTTCTCCCGTGATTATGATTTACTGATATATCGTGCACAATCGATTACAAAAGTATTTTGATAAAAAA
>NZ_LELA01000024.1 GCF_001677955.1 Chryseobacterium sp. BGARF1 | reverse complement strand
TTCAAAATAATAAAAGGAAATTAGATCTTTCCAGTGTCCAATTGGATGGAAGCCATACCCGAAGTAAAACAGGAGGAGAATCGGTAGGTTATCAGGGAAGAAAATCATCTAAGACCAGTAATTGTATTTTTCTCTGTGATAATCAGGGACAAATGCTTTCAATGGGAAAGCCAATAAGCGGTGAACATCATGATCTTTATAATATTGAAGATACTTTGGAAGAGATTTTCGGTCTTCTGGATGCTGCTGATATAGAGTGTAAGGGATTATTTCTTAATGCCGACTCTGGTTTTGACAGTAAAAAACTTAGAGATATGCTGTATAAAAAAGAAATTATTGGAAATATCAAAGGGAATCCTCGTAACAGGGATACAAAGAATGAAAAATATTTTGATAATGAGTTGTATAAAAGAAGATTCAAAATAGAAAAAGCAAATGCATGGCTTGATAGCTTCAAAGCTTTATTAGTAAGATTTGAGACTTTGAATATTACTTGGACAAATCTACATTATCTCGCTTTCTCTATCTTGTTTCTCAGAAAAATAAAAGTTTAAACAGGTTTATTATGAAAAAATTCAGAATAGCAGTTGACCAATATATCGATTCAATCGAAAACCATTGGAAATCTTTAAGTAGCAGCAGACAGAGAACATTAACAAAGTTCTTTTTAGGAATATATGTGATTTTGACGGTTTTAACCATCACCTACATTTGGTTCGAAACCTCTAACGGAAACAATATCCTTTCCATTAGTCATATTCAGGGAATTCCTCAAAGTATAACTAACAAAGCCCCTCATAATGAATAACGAGAACAGAACCCAGATTCGACTTACAGAAGGCAATTCCGATAGAATGGCTAACGAGGAACAGTCATTGAGCAATCTGCAAAGATTTGAAAAATTCAAGAAACCACTGATCTATTTTTTGATGGCTGTTGTGTGTGCGGGTTGTCTCTATCTCATTTTTAAACCCAAAGAGAAGAATCTTCTCATTGAAAATGTTGGTTTTAATTCAGCAGTTCCACAGGCAGCTGATGACAAACTGCAGTCTGATAAGCAGAAAGCATATGAACAGCAACTGCTGGAACAGAAAAATGAAGAAAAGAGAAACACTTTGACTACATTATCTGATTACTGGAATGATGGTGAGGCAACAAATCTTTCACCAGGTCAATCAGCCCCATTAAACTCAACGGATAAGTCGGGAATGCTGACGCAAGGCGACCAAAATGCGATGAACAGTTACCGTAATGCGCAACAGACTTTGGGAAACTTTTACAGTAGAGATGATGAGGAAGTCAGCAATTTGAAAAAAGAAATTTCAAGATTGAAAAATGAATCTCTTCAGAATAATTCTACACCGAAAGGTAGCGGAATTGATGAGCAGTTGGAACTGATGGAAAAATCTTACCAGTTGGCAGCAAAATATCTTCCTTCATCCTCTCATCAAAATGGAAATTTTATAGAGACAAAACCATCCGATACCTCTGTGAAACCTGAGCCAAAAGAACCAAAGGTTAAGATTAATTCAGTAAAGCATCTCAACAAAAATGTAGTATCTGCTTTGTACCGTGAGACTGGTGACAGTGCTTTTCTGGCGAGCCTGAACAGAAACAATTTCATAGGAATACAAGGTATTCAGGTCAACAATCAAATAACCCGGAACAGCATACGGGCAGTTATTCATCAAACCCAGCTTGTCACTGCTGAAAGTTTTATTTCATTACGACTTTCTGAACCCATGATGTTAGGTAGAATATTAGTACCAGAGGGAACTTTGCTGAGGGCTTCCTGCAAATTTCAGAGCGGGAGATTACAGATGAAAATATCAAATATAGAGTACCAAGGCTCAATACAATCAGTCGAAATTTCTATTCACAATAATGACGGTCAATTGGGTTTATACATTCCCTATACTCCGGAACAAAATACTGTGAATGATATAGTTGCCAATATGAGCCAGTCATCCGGAACAAACATCATGATGACTCAATCTGCAGGTCAGCAAATCGCTTCTGATCTGACACGAGGAGTTGTTCAGGGAGTTTCAGGATATTTCCAGAGAAAGGTAAGAATACCTAAAGTTACTGTAAAAGCCGGTCATCAAATTCTTTTGGTGGCTAAAAATTAACCTATAATACATTAAAATTCAATGAAAAATATTTTAAATAAATGGATGACTCTGCTGTTATTCATCATCATCAACCATTCAGTCAATGCACAGGATAAAGATGGTTTGATGTCACTGAATCAGGCAAAACTTGAATCCTACAAAATGGAAGTTACGTATAATAAAACAACACACTTATTATTTCCTTCACCTATTAGATATGTTGATTTAGGAAGTGAAAACCTGATTGCCAACAAGGCTGATGATGTTGCGAATGTTTTAAGGGTAAAAGCATCAACAAGAGATTTTGAAGAAGAAACCAATTTTTCAGTGGTCACTGAAGATGGAAAGTTTTACAGCTTCGATGTTTTTTACAGCTCTTATCCAGACACTTTAAACTACGATCTGCTTAAACTCCAGCGTAATAATGAAAAGGAATATGCTGCAGATGTAACTTTTGATGAGATGGATGGAAGCTCATCTTCGCTGACAGAAATGATGATGCAAACCTTGTACAAAAATCCGAAAAGAACCATCAAGCACATCGGAAACAAAAGCTTTGGAATTCAGTTTCTGCTTCGGGGCTTGTATGTTCATCAAGGTAAATACTATTTTATCATACATCTAAAAAACTCCGGGAACATTCCATATCCCGTCGATTTCATCAATTTTAAGATTGTGGATGAGAAGAAAATAAAAAGAACGGTTGTACAGGACAGGATATTGTCTCCGCTTCGGAATTATTCTACAATCTTTAAAGTGGAAGAACATGATGAAGCATTTGATATTTTTCTGTTAGATCAGTTTACGCTTATGGAGGGGCAAATCTTAGAAATAGAAATTTTAGAAAAAAACGGTGGTCGGCATTTAAAAATGCAGGTTACCAATAAGGACCTGATTGGCGCATCTGTTTTTAAAGATATTAACCTAACACTGAAATAACATGAAAAGGCTACACCTTTATATCATAGGCTTATTTCTGATGAGCTTAACAATAAAAGCTCAGCGGTTAATTCCTAAACAGAAAGCGATTGAATTGAATGCCGGATTTCTTTTAAATGATTCTAAAAGCGAGAACTATTTTCTCAACACAGCAATAACGATTCAGTCAGGAAAAGGAAATTACAGTTTTTTCGGTTTTGAATACCTGAATGAGAAACAGAACTACAAAAAGGTCACAATACCCATTGAAACTTTTCTTGCCGAAGCAGGTTACAGCTTTAATCTGATATCAGATCGCAAAAAAAATGTTATAATTAATTTCTCATTATCTGCAACAGCTGGTTTTGAGCGTATTAATAAAGGAAATGATCTGCTTTTTGACGGAGCTGAGATTTTGAGTGAATCCAATTTTGTTTATGGTGCCGGCGGGAAAGTTTCTGTAGAAATTTATCTTTCAGACCGAATTGTTTTAATCCCCCACATAAAAGCAAAAGCCTTGTGGAATTCATCTCGTGAACTGATCAGACCTTCCGCAGGTCTGGGAATAAGAATTAATTTATAAAATATACCAATGAAAAATATTAAAATCATCATAAAAAAAGGGCTCGCTTTAATCCTGATTGTTCCGGTCATGATACTTTTTGAATTGAGTCTTTCATCCTGCTCAACAGACGATCTGGATATACAGCAAAATTTCCCATTTGAACTCCATATTATGCCAATTCGAAAAAATATTGCTAACGGAGAAATTGTTGAAATCAGATTGAAAATTATTCCGAAAGGTAATTATACAGAAACTAAATATTTTATCAGGTATTTTCAGTTTGATGGTACCGGAACACTATGCTATAACAATGAACCGCCTTACAAGCCCAATGATTCATACGAGCTTAGCGAAAAAGAATTTAGACTGTATTACACCTCAACATCAAGTGTTTCACAAAGTTTTGATGTCTGGATTTACGATAGTTTTGGAAATGAAAAACAAGTTAGTTTTCAATTAAATACTAAAGATTAGCAATAACACATCCCACTAAAATTGTGGGATTTTTTATTGATTAAAAAGAGTACAATTTGCAAATTAAAGTAAAGATTAATGACGTAACTTAATAAAGCTGCAGGTCTGTGCTTATGGCGTATTGGGTTACTTTTGCATACAAAAAAGAAGTTTTCGACAGGAAAGAGAAATTTTCTTTTTTCCGCACTTAAAAAATTATCGGACTATCTTAAATAGACCACATCATATCCTGCAATATCTTTGATGAAACATTGAATTACTGATTACAAATTCATCAAAGTTATTGCTCCTTAAAAAATGCGAAAAGACGTTTCCGACCACCGGAAGGAATTGTCTTTTCGCCCGAATCGGAAAAAACGGCAACCTAAAGATTGCCGTTTTGTTTTCTTAATATTTACAAATGACCGTCATCAGCAAATGATATATAAGCAGTGGAAGTTAATATACAATGGTCGAGCAGTTGAATATTTAAAAACTGCGATGCTTCCTTAATTTTTTGCGTAATATTTAAGTCTTCCTCCGATGGTTTGAGATTACCCGATGGATGATTATGAGCTAAAATAATTCCTGATGCATTACACAAAAGTGCAGCTTGCATAATAATTCTAACATCAACAATGGTTGACGAAATTCCAGATTCAGAAATTTTCTTTATTCCTAAAACTCTGTTTGCCTGATTTAAATAAAGGGCAAAAAAAGATTCTCGGTAATCAATTTCCTCACTATCAAAATGCTCTTTAAAAATTTTGACAGCATCCCGTGAAGTTGTAATGAGCTTTTCACAGTTTCCCTTTCTTGAATAGCTTAGTTTTATTTCGTTTACAATATTGAATTTCATATTTTGTACTCTGAATACGGCAGAGATTTGTTTTTCCCGTAATTATAAAAAGTTAGTTCATCAAAATTGAATCAGCTCCGAAACCTGCAAACTTCTCGCACAGCTCAAAAGCTTTTTGAGATTTCATTTGAGCAGTTCCACCCATGACAATAGACTGTAATTTGGCTTCATCGTTTTTATATGTTTTGACATTCTGATAGTACCCTGTCACTGCGTTATATGCTCCAAACAACGTCCCTTTTGTTGTTTCCATTTGTTGGGTATCACTCATCATCGCATAGGCAAAAGCTTCTTCAACGGTATTTTTGAAAACAGTTGATACTTCATCAAAATTTCCTTTTTGCAGATGGTTTAAAGTTTCTTTATTGGGACAAAGTGCCAATTGAATTAGCTTTTTCATTTCATCATCACCGACTGTGATTTTTGCCCAATGATTAAACGTGCTTTCCAATTCATTACTCAATTTATTCGCTAATCCCATGACCTTTTGGGCATCGTCCAAACGCTGTTTTGCTCCTGCGGTATGTCTGATCCGCACCACATTGCTCATGCTTTTTAGTGAAGCGTTTAAAGTATTTTGACAGACAATGCGAACAGGGGTAAATGCAGCCGTGATGCTTCCGCTTCCATCGTGTGAGGTGGTAAGAAAAATATATTTCTCTGTAATATCGTCGCCGTTTCCCACACGGATATAATCGGGTAATTTTGCCGTGATAAAAATGCGTTCACCATTTCCCAAAGCTCCTGCAGTCTCATACAAGATTCCATCTCCACCGCCTACAATAGAATCAAAAAATGAAAAGGCTTCACGGTTTTGTACGATCTGGTAATCTTTTCCGACTACGCCTAAAACGATGTTATTATCAGTGCGGATATTCGCAAAGTAGTTAGGAACTTCCAATTCTGAATCGGTTATTTCTATTCCGTTGCTATTTTCTTTAATACCTGCACCTTTTGTAAATAACGGAGACTTTTCGACTTCATAGTCAAGTCCTGCGAATCTGATAGCTTCTTCACTTGTAGGATATTCTTCTACAATTTGTCCCAAGTTGTGCCAAGGTTTTTCCTTTACACTAAAAAATGAATATTTTCCTGTTCTGCTGTTGAAATTTAAATTATGTGCCATGATCTTAATATTAAAATGTTAGAAAATTGTATTTGATAGTTTTAAAATGGTAGGTCATCATCCTTATCGTTTTCATTTGATTTGGAATTACCAATTTCTTCCTTGGTTGTTTTGTTGGATTCTGCAGATTTACTTTCAGCTTTTTTGCCACCGCTGTGAACCTTGATTTGGGATGTATGAAAATTCATTCCTGCGTGTGCTTCTCCGCCATTTCCTATCCATGCTGTTGCGTAGGCTCTGCCATTGAGTTCCACCAAAGTACCTTTTGTTAAAAAGTCGGCAACCTTTTCAGAAATCCAATAAGAACACTCAAAATAGGTGGTCTGTTCAATTCGTTCGCCTTGTTTGTTGCGATAATTGTCATTGGTAGCAATTGAGAAATTAACTACTTTTTTATCTTTTGGCAAGTTGCGTACTTCCGCATCCCTTGTCAGTCTTCCGATAATGTTCATAATCGTTGTTTTTAAGATTGTACATTTTGAATTGTTCTCAATATCTTCTCCGTCCTTTCTTTGAAAGCCTTCCAGGCTTCGCTGAATATTTTTCAAAAGAAAAACCGGAAAAAAGAAAGCAGATAATCTTAGCGGACAAAGGGGGAAAGACAAAAGGAAACGGAATAATTGGAG
Source organism: Chryseobacterium sp. BGARF1 (assembly GCF_001677955.1). GTDB lineage: Bacteria > Bacteroidota > Bacteroidia > Flavobacteriales > Weeksellaceae > Chryseobacterium. Next base: position 20,799 of record NZ_LELA01000024.1, on the reverse strand, counting down.
GGTACCTTTAGGGAGGAAACCGTTTATGCCGTAGTCTTTTGGCTGGCAAAAGAATGGGCTGGCCGCTATACCTTAGCTGCCCTTTTACCGGTTTATTATGAAAGATATTTAAACTTAATAATATTAATTTGCATAGTACTTTCTCATTGTAATAGAACTAAAACAATAATCTGAAATATTAATAAACTTTTAAAATCAAATAGAAAATCGTAGAAAGTCCAATCCTATCTGGTTAGAAAACGCAAAATGGATCGAAACTCCATTTGAAGCAGTTGGCGTAGATGCTCTGGTCAATGTTACGGTCGGGTCTTTGGAAAAATTCGCTTGAAGAAAATCTGAAGTTCTGACTGAACCTGAATCTCATCACAATGTCGGACGCTACACTTGCGCGTGATCTTTTCAGACGGAAGATACCGAGATTATCTTGACTGCTTTTAGTTTAATGAAACCAACTTCTTACACGAATAATTACTTTCTATTAATATGAATGTTCAGAAGAGTTAGATAGGTTTCTTATATTTGTAAAAAACAAATGAACGAGCATATCCTTGATAATTTTGCAATACACATCGCTCTTTCAGACGAAGAAAAAGATATTGCGATTTCATTTTTGCAATCTCAGGATATTAAGAGAAACCGTTTGCTTCTAGCCGCAGGAAATGCTTGTAGAAATATCTATTTTGTAAACAAAGGTTGCCTGTGTCTTTTCAGTTCAGGACTCGAAGATTTTGAAAGAAATGTTTTGCTTTGTCCTAAAAATTGGTGGACTGCAGATATTGCAAGCTTTTTTGCACATACTTTCGCTTCATACTCGATCAATTCTTTGGAAAATAGTAAGTTGCTATTTTATTCTTGTGAAGATTTGGAAAAAACCTATGTTTTAGTGTCAAAGTTTGAACGCTTTTTTAGGATCATGTTTCAAAACGGATTTGGTCTACACCAAAATCGACTTACCTCAAATGCCACAAATACAGCGCAAGGGTGATATAGTGCATTTAAAAAGTTGTATCCTGCTTTGGAAAGACGAATTTCTCAAAAGCATATCGCTTCCTATTTGGGCATTACACCCATTTTTTTAATAGAATTCGTAAAAGAGAACTTGAAAAACAAAGATTGGAGCTAAACATAAAAGTATCAAAAGATGTACGAGACATCATTGGTGAAAAACCAGAAATATTAAAATTATGAATTATCTAAAAAATGCACTCTTTTTTGCAATTTGCATTTTACAAAATCATGCATACGGTCAGAAACATTATATCTTGGCACTCTCAAAAGGAGAAAAGAAGCTTGTTGTGTTGGATTACAAGACATTGGAGGTCGTTAAGATGGTATCTGTGGGCGATGACCCCCATGAGATCGTCACGAATCATGACATTACAAAAGCTTATATATCCATTCCCTCAATGAATGCGGCCGGACATGAGATCAATATTATCAACTTGCAAACGCTTGATCCTGAAAAAACAATAGATACAAGACCCTTTACCATTCCTCATGGTCTTGTATTCAGGGACGATAACTTGTGGTTCACTGCTCAGGGATCCAAGAATGTGGTTATCTATGATTTGAAAAAGGATAAAGCTGTCCAAGCTTTGGGTACAGGACAGGATTTTACGCACTTGATCTATCTCAGCAAAAGCGGAAAGACATTTTATACCACCAATGTTGAGAGTGGCACCGTCAGTATTTACGAAAACAGAGAAATCCCGCCATACATGCCACCAACAGGCGTATTACCTCCCAATGCAAAAACAAGGGTAGAATGGCGCCAGTCGCTGATCGATGTGGGGATCGGTGCCGAAGGTTTCGATGTTTCACCAGATGAGAAGGAATTATGGACCGCAAGGCCAGATGGTACGATTGTAATCCTGGATCTGGAGAAAAGGTTAATTAAAGAAGAAATAAAGACTGGCGTTCAGGGTCTTCATCGCTTAAAGATCACACCTGATGGAAAGACGGTATGTATTGTGAGCGTCAAAACAGGAGATCTTCTTTTCTATGAAAGGACCACCCGCAAACTGGAAGATAAAAAGAATTTCGGACAAGGTGCAGGGATCTTTATTGATGAGGACAACAGGATGTTCATATCATGTACCCCTCAAAATTATATTGCGGTGGTTGATCTAAAGACAAGAAAAGAAATCAAAAGAATTTCCATTAAAAGACCAGATGGAATAATTTCCGCGGCTGTACCCGCATTAAAATAGTGATTATCACTACTGGTGTATTCCGGTCATTTAATTTCGTTAAATATCAAAGATAATAATTGATGCAAAATTCTCAATCGACTTGGCGATTCCCTACCGCCACTGATAACTATTGCTCTAAAGCGGTGTCTTACATTGGACTATCATTGAAGAGATCTGACCATCGCACAACCCATAAGCATGTCACAAATATTAACCCAACTTATCTGATAAAACGAATTTGAGTTATAAAGCAGCATTCTTTGCTGATTACACAACTGAAGTTAGCTTTTCAAATCCACTTCATCACAACCATAATCTGTATTTTATACAATTCTCTTTAAATGTAATTGCTTGAATTATTAAAAGTTGTCAAAGAATAATATTTATATATTATTTTTTATACATTTGCATAACCAATTATGTAATCACTTATAAAAATAATTTTATAATTATGCATCAACCACAGATAATTAAACTGGATAAGGAAAAAGAGAATAAGATCAGAAAGGGAATCTGCGCTCAGAATCTTATGAAATTGTACAACGCAAGTAGTGGAGCTATTGGAGTTGGCTATGCAGAAGTTATTATTCCATCGCAAGAGGCATTGATCAGAGGAGCCGGCTTTTTCTATGGGGGCGTTTTGGCCGCAGCAGCTGATACTGCCGCTTATTTTGCTGCAGCCACCACTCAAGATGATGATGCTTATTTTGTCACTGTCGATCTAAAGATCAATTATCTAAGTCCTGCTTCAGGTAAAGAACTTCTTACAATTGGAGAAGTGGTAAAAACAGGTAGAACTCTGACCATCTGTAGGTCGGACTGTTTTGTCTTTGAAAATGATGAAAAAAGACTGGTAGCAACATCTCTTGTTACCCTGATGAAAATTGGCAAATAAAAGCGATGGAGATAAATTCACTTAAAGAACCTATTGCGATCAGGTCCAAACTAATAGTAACATTAAATTTTGCTACATCTTGACTTTTTCATCATTAGCACGTAGATTCAAAATCAGTTTTTAAACCCAATAAATAAAAATAAATGTCAATCCATAAAGAAGACCGAAAAAAGATAACGACCACTCAGCTAAAAAGCATGAAGTCGAATGGTGAGAAGATAAGTGTATTGACCGCCTACGATTATACAACAGCAAGGATACTTGATGATGCCGGCATTGATGTATTGCTTGTCGGAGACAGCGCCTCGAATACGATGGTTGGAAATGCAACAACGTTATCGATCACCCTCGATCAAATGATCTATTATGCGAAATCGGTCGTCAATGGTGTCCATAAAGCTATGGTCATTGTAGATATGCCGTTTGGGACAGTATCAGGTGATCCATTAAGATCACTTCACGCTACCATCCGCGTCATGCGGGAGACAGGAGCCGATGCGATCAAGGTAGAAGGAGGTGCGGAGATCAAAGAGGACGTCAAAAAGATTATCGATGCAGGTATTCCTGTCATGGCACATTTGGGACTCATGCCCCAATCTATTAATAAGTACGGGACATATGCGATCAGAGGTAAAAGCGAGGAGGAAGCTCAAAAACTTATGGCGGACTGTCTTTTAATGGAAGAATTGGGAGCATTTGGGATACTATTGGAAAAAATACCTTCTGCCCTGGCCACTGAAATCTCTCAAAAGATCAAGATTCCGACTATAGGAATCGGTGCAGGGCCGGGAACCGACGGGCAAGTTTTGGTCATTCAGGACTTACTTGGGATGAACAAGGATTTTTCTCCGAAATTTCTCCGACGCTACGCAGACTTGCATACGATCATAACCGAAGCGACCACGCATTACATAAAGGACGTCAAGGAAAATAGTTTTCCTAACGAAAATGAAAGCTATAAATAAAAACACTTATATAAATATGGATTTCTTCAATAAAACAGGCAAAATGGCACTAGGGAGCAGACTGCGTCTACTGACGACAAAAGTAACAGAGGATGCTTCAAAGATCTACGAACTGTATGACGTTGATTTTTCGCCAAAGTGGTTCCCTGTCTTCTTTACCCTTTCGGAATGTGAAGCAAGTACGATAACTGAGATAGCAAATGAGATCGGTCATTCCCAGCCCTCCGTCACAAAGATTATCAAGGAAATGGCGAAAGCGGGACTGGTAGAAGATAACTTAAGATCTGATGACAAACGGAGGAATGTGGTAGGCCTGTCTAAAAAAGGGATAGTCCTTGCGGAAAAGATGATTAAAATTCAATGTGCCGATATCGAGATCGCCATAGACGGCCTTATTGCCGAAGCCAATCATAATCTTTGGGAAGCCATTGCAGAATGGGAATTTTTACTTGAGCAAAAATCTTTATTCAAAAGAGTTGAGGATCAGAAGAAACTTCGTGAAAGCAAAGATGTTGAAATTGTTGAATATGAATCCAAATTTCAGCCAGTCTTTAAATCTTTGAATGAAGAATGGATCACTGCCCATTTTGAATTGGAGGATGCAGACCGTCAAGTGCTGAACGATCCTGAAAAGCATATCCTGTCGAAAGGTGGAAAAATATTTGTAGCACTGTATCGTGGTGAACCTCTGGGCGTGTGCGCTTTAATTAAACTTGAGGGATCAGCACACGATTTTGAAATGGCCAAAATGGCTGTCTCACCTAAGGCAAAGGGTAAGAACATCGGCTGGCTTCTTGGTCAGGCAGTTGTGAGTGCGGTCAGGGAGCTGGGAGCCTCAAAGATATATATTGAAAGCAATACCATTCTGAAACCAGCGATCAATCTCTACTCTAAGATGGGCTTTCAAAAAATTGCCGGCCATCCTACTCCATACAAACGCTGCAATATCCAGATGCAGCTTGACCTAAACAAAACAAAATAAAAGAGATGAGTATAGAAACAGCAAAAACCCATCTGCGACAATGGAAAAGAGATGGTGATGTATACCTTTTTGATAAGGCCGGGGATACAGTCGAGATGGCCGCTGAAGCATTACGTGTAAGTCCTGGAGAGATAGCCAAATCAATGTCTTTTTATGATATTTCTGATGACAAAATCATCCTCATTGTTACAGCCGGAACAAGCAAGATCGATAACAGGAAATTTAAAGATGAATACGGTTTTAAGGCTAAAATGGTCGCATTTGATGAAGTTGAACAGTTGGTGGGGCATCCTGTCGGAGGTGTTGGCCCGTTTGGGGTCAAAGATAATGTCAAGGTTCATCTGGATGTCTCATTGAAGAATTTTACAAAGCTGTATCCTGCCTGTGGAAGCAACAATTCTACTATTGAATTGTCGATACCTGAGTTGGAGATAATGTCTGGATATATGAAATGGGTCGATGTATCAAAAGAGTGACCTATCGATCAAACCTCTTTGTTCACGAAAAGCTGATAGTTCAACTGAGAAATCTGAGCGTCAAAATTTATCAGCAATAAAAGCACGGTCATTCTGGAAATTACTGACAATAAATTAATTCTATGCATAAGAAAATACAAGAAAGTTTCGATAGACAAGGCTTGATGAGAACTTTAAATGCAAAACTCACAAAAGTCGAGAAAGGAATGGTGGAGATCACATGCGGATTTTCAGAGACATTGACCCAGCAACATGGTTTTTTTCACGCCGGAGTTGCCACAAGCATTGTCGATTCGGCTTGTGGTTATGCAGCCTTGACCATGATGCCGGAAAATGTAGAGGTATTGACAGTCGAGTTTAAGATGAATTTTATGAAACCTGCAAAAACTGACAAACTCATTGCCGTGGGTAAAGTTCTACAATCCGGAAAGACCCTCACAGTATGCGAAGGTTTTGTATACGATAGCAAGGAAGAAAAACTGATATGCAAGATGACTGCAACGATGATAGCTGCAGAAAAAAAGTAAAGTCCAATATAAAGGCACGTTAAAAAGTGATCTACCTAAAAATAAAGTAAAAAAATTATAATGAAAAATGAATTGATAGCCATAGCAAATCGCTCTGAGCAACTTTTTGATGCATTTTCTAAAAAAGATGCAATATTGGATATCTCTGTTGAGGATATTAGAGGGAAATTATCAAAATATGATTTTAACGAGCCAAAAGACCTATCAGAGATCATTGATGATGTCGAGTTTGCTCTTGAAAATTGGAATTTACAGACCAACCACCCATTGCATTTTGGACTTTTCCAGCCCAGTGTTACAAGTTCCGGAGTTGTTGCAGATGCCCTTGCGGCCATATATAATCCACAAATGGCAACCTGGTGGTTCTCTCCTGCGGCCAATGAGATAGAAAAACATACTTTATCGTTTCTGATCTCAAAGTTTGGATACGATCCCGAGAAAACATTTGCCTCGTTTACTTCTGGCGGTTCAGAATCTAATTACACAGCAGTGATCACTGCTTTAACAACCCGATTTCCTGAATATCGAAATGAAGGGGCTTTTTCCCTGAAAAAACAGCCGATCATCTACGTCTCGCAAGATGCGCATGACTCTATTGTAAGAGCTGCTCATCAAAGTGGCATCGGAAGAAATGCAGTTGTCCGTATTCCCGTAGATGATAACAGAAAAATGGATGTCGGACAGTTGGTATTACAGATCGAGTCAGATAAGAAACAGAATAAAGAGCCATTTATGATCGTCACCACATTGGGAACAACATCCTATGGTGTCATTGATCCCATTGAGAAGATTCTTGAAATCAACAAGGACCAAAAACTATGGATGCATCTTGATGCTGCTTGGGGTGGAGGTTTTGTGATCTCACGAGAAGCAGGCCCATATCTTAAAGGGATCGACAAGGTTGATTCGATCACGTGGGACCCGCACAAGACTTTGCCAATTCCGACAGGAGCCGGATTTTTCCTGACGGTTCACAAGGAAGCGATGAAAAAAACATTTTCTGTAGATGCCAGCTACGTTCCTGATGAGATAGACGGCAATGTAGATTCCTACAAGGTCAGCTTTGCATGGTCCAGAAGATTTATCGGCCTGAAAATATTCATGCTGCTTGCAGAATCCGGAAGTAGGAATATTGGTGAATTACTGACCCATCAGATCAAAATGGGAAACGAGTTCAGAAAATTACTAATTGAAAATGGATGGGAGATCGTTGGCAACTCCCCTCTTCCGGTCATTTGCTTTACCCACCCATACCACCGTCAAAATATTGAAAATGTACTGCTAAATGCATTGAACAGAAAAAAAGTTTGGTTTTCAAAAGTGGATAATAATGGTACAAGTGTTCTCAGGGTATGCATTTCTAGTTTTAAGACCGATATGTCACATTTAAAAATACTCATGGATGAGCTGGAATTAGCGATCCAATAATTACTTATCAGCAAAAGATATAAGAGAGGTTAGCAATAGTACAATACATTTGTAACTATTGAAATAGCTGCTTGCAGTAGAATAATGCAGATAAACATAATATAAAAACACAAACCTTCATTATATTTTTTAATCCCGTCAGAGATTGCTCTGAGGGGATTTTTTCTGTTCGAATAACTATTCTTTGAGATCATTGAAAAAAGAACTTTTCTGACAAGGAAAGCTTTACGTATTCTACAAAATTCTGAACCTATTGAACTTAAAGGCGACCGACGATCTCTCTTCGATGCTCTATGCCCCAGTCTGATATCAGGTGGATCACTGGTTTTAAAGTCTGTCCGTAATCCGTAAGTTCATAACTGAAGGTCTGGGGTTGTGCTTCGATATTTCTCCTCCTTATAATATGGTTCATCTCCATGTTTTTTAATTCCATGCTGAGTATCCTGCCGGAAATGCCAGATAGTTCTTTCAGTATCTCTGAATATCTTCGACTCTCGTTATACAGAGATGCAATAATATACAATTGCCATTTTCCCCCGATAATGTCCATTGTATCATTAATGCCCATCAAAAATTTCTTGCAGTCCTCGGTGACATTATTATAGTTTTTCATGATTTTCTTGTTACATTTTTGTTACCTCAATTTGCCAAGCTCGACACTCAAAATTAAGTTAATTTCAATTAATTTTGAATCCTAAGACATTAAAAAATGAATATACTGATAACAGGAGGAAGCCGTGGAATAGGAAAAGGAATTGCTTTGGAGTTGAATAAGGCAGGACATGATCTGCTTTTGGTTGCGAAAACAGAAGCAAACCTTTTGGTCGCACAATCAGAAATGGAAAATCAAGACTTAAAGATCGAACTATTCGACTGTGACCTAAGTAAGGAAAGTGAGATAGATCGATTGTTACAGTATTCAAAAGATATAGACTTTGTACCGGACATATTGATCTTTGATGCAGGTTATGGTCGAATGGAATCATTGATCGAATCCAATTTTCAAGATCTTAGCGACATTATGGACCTTAATGTCTATCACGTCTATCATACTGTAAAAAGATATTATCCTGCCCTTAAACTATCAGGAAAGGCCAGGATCTATATTATAGGTTCAACAGCCAGTACTGAAGCTTACACCTTAGCACCGTTGTATGGACTATCCAAATGGACATTGAGAGGTTATGCATTGACATTGAGACAGGAACTTATGAAGGATAATATTGGTGTTACCCTAATTCATCCAGGCGTTACCAAAACTGATCAATGGAATGGTATAGACTTGCCACAGAACGCATTTATATTGCCTTCAGATATTGGAAAACTTATCAATTCAACACTCTTATTAAGCGAACATGCCTTAGTCGAGGAATTGACCGTACGACCGGTTTCAGGAGACTTACAGTAAACACGTTGCCAAGCCTAGTGATATCTGAGGCTGACAGATAAGATGATCGTAGATCTTTAACTTTTCTTCAGTTTTGTGATTTTTTTTATAAAAGATTCACGATCAAACCGTTGAAGATAAAATATAGAATATTTGATAAATTAAAACACTCCTCGCAACCTTTCTTAATTAAACAATTGCTTGAATTACAAAGGTGACATTTCAATTTTATTTTTAAATAATTTATTAAATGATTGAGGTCTGCTTCCTTTTTAGGATTTCTCATTGTAGCGATGACGTTCCACTCATTAGATTGAAAAAGTTGACCTGTGACTTTTCCTAAGCCGCTGGAAGCTCCAGTTATAAAAATTGTCTTTATCATTATTCTCTGTTTAAATTTTACTTTACAAAGGTCTTTCAAAGAAATTATATTGGTGGTTCCAAATCTTGGCGATATGTTTTCAAATCACGGTTGAGGTATTAGTGATAATGGACATTTTGAAAATAATCTATTCGTCGGAAATTTTCCAAATCCTCGGATCTATTTCCAGCAGAGAGAATTCGACTTTGCAATATTTTAGCCTAACAGCCATTCTGATAACTTCGAGAAAATTCATCATCCTTTATCTTTACTCAACCTCATTCCTACGAATGATTAGGAAGGAAATATCAATAATGAAATACATTTTGAAGTTTCCGGAAGACATATACCTTTTCATCACGAATTTGGGATCAACAAAAATAATGAGACCATTTTCTATGGTGCAGATAATTTACCATAGTCTTTGTACTTGGAATAACATTTAGCTTTTAAAAATGATTTTTATGGAAAAGGCTGTAAGATTACGTCAAAAGTGGGTAAAAAATGCTAAAACCAATAACTGGAAAGTTCTTTTTTATCTATGCTATGATTATACTATTCCCACAAAATCTTCTTCAGATCTGCCCCATCTCTTAGTTGAATTCAAACTCACCTCATTTATACATTTATAATTAGATAAAGCCGTAATCTTCGTATTGTAAACCATTTTAAAATTGAAAGATTTGAAGACAAATTTCTAATTTTCTTTATCCTGAACGATTTCATATATAATTATAGAAAAAAGCTATTTCGTCTTTAGGATAACTCGATAAATTCTTTTCTAAATCTTTAGTTAAATTTTTTTCCATTGTTAAGTTTAATAATTGTTCCTTTAAAAACTATTTGTGGGAAATTTTATTTAAATGCGAAAGTTTTAAAGTTTATCTATCCATTTCAAACGCATTTTATTTCTTTATTATTTCATCGTTATCAACGATGATCTACTATAAAACCAATAAAAAGAACAATAAATTACATTCAATCAAATGACTGATTTTTAATATCTTAACTTACATTGTATATATAATATCATCTTTATTTTATGGCTATAGTACTTTTATAATGTTGTGAAATTACTCTCTTTCGAACAGAACCCGTACGTTTATCCCAATAAAAACAAAGAAATATTATGAAATTCAAAATTTACACTTTAGCAATCTCAGTTATTGCCATTTTAAGCACTACCAAGTTATCTGCTCAAGCACTTCCGGGAGTTGAATGGGCACAGGCTCTTGGAGGTACAGGTTCAGAAACAGGCACTTCAATCGCTACCGATATTGAAGGAAATGTCTATATCACAGGAGCTTATTCTGCAAGTATAACTCTTGGTACAACTACCCTAACGTCCAATGGTGGAAATGACATATTTATTGCAAAAGTAAAATCTACAGGAGAAGTACTTTGGGCAAAAAGTTTTGGAGGAACTGCAACCGGTGACGATGGAAGGGCTGTAGCAATAGACCCAACAGGTAAATTATATTTGACAGGTACCTACAGGGGAACAGTATCTTTTGGAACTACCACTCTGACTGCAGCAGGAACATCAACAACAGATATTTTTGTGAGTAGACTTAATCCTGTCAATGGTGATGTAATTTGGGTTCAAGGTTTTGGAGGTACAACAAACGCCAATGAAACGGTGAACGGTATTGCTATTGACAATAATGACAATGTATATATCACTGGAATTTTTGGAAGTCCAACAGTAGCTTTTGGGTCAATTACGCTTAACAATGCAAGCACTAGCAACGATATTTTTGTAACAAAGATTAATTCCTCAGGAAATATAATGTGGGCGAAAGGTTATGGATCTGCAGCAAATGAGAATGCTAATGCAATTTCTTCAGACGCTTCGGGTAACACATATATTACCGGGATTTTTAATGGACCAGACGTAACGTTTGGAACAACTACATTAACAGGGATAAGCAGCAATAATGATGTTTTCATAACAAAAATTGATACTGCAGGAAATGTTGTTTGGGCAAAAGCAATTGGCGGGACAGGAAGCGACAACGGATACGGAATTACAGCTGATGCTTCCGGAAATGTCTATGCCACTGGAGGGTTTAGTGATAATTTAACCGTTGGCTCCACTACATTGACATCCTTAGGAGGAGCTGATATTTATGTCGTAAAATACGATGTTACAGGTAATCCAGTATGGGCAAAAAGTTATGGTGGAACAGGTGCTGAAGGTGGATACAAGATAGCACTGGATTCTAATGGTTATATCTATAATTCGGGCTTTTACACCGGAACAATTGCCTTTGGCGCCACAAATTTAACCAGTGCAGGTAGTAACGATGTGTACCTTTTAAAAATGAATAGTTCTGGAAATCCAGTTTCAGCAGTAAGCTTTGGAGGTACAGCAATGGACGTACAACCAGTCCAAGGTAATGGAATTGCAATTAATTCAGACAACATTTATGTCACAGGATATTTTAACGCAGGAGCAATGTTTGGAAATACTACCTTAACGTCTTTGGGTAGCAGTGACGTATTTCTAGTCAAATTAGGTACTGCTAATCTAGGGGTATCATCCAGCCAATTAATTCAATCAGCTATTTATCCGAACCCTGTTACAGATAGTTTGTTCCTAAAAACTAACCTACTGATTGACAATGTAACAATATTGAATACAGTCGGTCAGCAAGTTATAAAGCATGCTGTTATTAAAAATGAAAAATTGGATGTCAGCCATTTGCCAAAAGGTGTATATATCGTAAGCATCAAGTATAAAAATGGTCAGGTATCGAACCATAAAATAATTAAAGAGTAGTTTTTCTTCATATTTGTTAATCAGATGAAATTGTAGCAATGAATTATTGCTACAGTTTTGATCTGGTTCTTTCAACCAATGCCTTTCAATAACGTTATTTATATACTGTTACTTCTTTTCATTGAAATAAATATATCTAAATAATTTCAAGGAAAATCATCTCAACCAGTGCCATCAATTCACTTTAAGTGGTAAACTATTTCTTCCTTACAATTAATTCTACACATGAAAAAATTTCTAATTACACTCATTTTGATGATTCTGAGTATCAATGTATCTGCCCAAAGAGACAAAGAGCATTGGTTTGCGCCTTATTTTGACAGTACCAATAGTACATCATATACTCATAATCTGTATTTTTCAACTGACTCTGTAACTCCGTTTGTTGTTAAGATATTTAGTAACAATATAGAAATAGGAACAGTAACCATAAGTAAGAACAATCCCGTTGCATTTCCTCTTCCTTCACAGTATATCTGGACAAACCTTACCAATAAAGCTGCGACAGTTTTAAACATGGGTATTTACACTCAAGGTACAAAGCCGTATTTTGTATCATTGCGGGCAGCCATGAATTCACACGCAGAAATAATTACATCAAAAGGTAGAGCAGGAATCGGAACCCATTTTTATGCCGCTGCTGCGCCTATAACAACTGCATCAGAAACTTATAATTTTACTACTGGTATTCTTGCAACAGAAGATAATACCGTTGTAACGGTCTCAGGCTATGATCCAAACATCAAACTCATCAATTATCTTACTCCTATTCCATCATCCATCACATTTTCCTTAAATAAAGGACAATCCTATATGTTTGCAGGGAGGGGCGACGTTCTCGCCAACAAGGATGGCTTTATAGGAGCAAAAATAATTGCTACTAAGCCTGTTTCTGTAATTAACGGAAATGCGAATTCGATGTATGCATCATTACCGTCCTATGGTTCAGACCTTATTATGGATCAATCTGTACCTGTTGAACGTCTCGGAAATGAATTTGCCATGGTACGGAGTTTATCCCCAATAACTGACATTTATGATATGGAAGGTGGAATTATAATTGCGACAGAAAACAATACGCAGGTTTTTCTTAACAATGCAACGACTCCCACTGTGACATTACAGGAAGGAGAGTACTATAGAATTTTAAATAATTCTTATGTACAGCAAGGAACTTCTGGTCACTACAACATCTATATAAAAACCACTAAGAATGTATATCTCTATCAACTGGTAGGATCAGGTGGTGGTTCTGCAAGCGGCGGATATAATTACATTCCCCCTTTAAACTGCTTTTTGCCAAGAAAAATCGACGAAATCGGACTTGTTAACGCAATGCCCGGCTCCATAGGGACCATTACCTTAAAATTAAATATCATTACTGAGGTAGGCGCTTCGGTGACCGTAAATGGTGTGAGTCCAAACCCGAGTCAGGGACCTTTCCCTCTGAATGGCAATGCAAACTGGGTCACTTATGCTATTCACGGAATAACAGGCAACTTAACAATTACTTCAACAAAAGCGGTGACGGCAGGTATTAACGGGGGATACGCCACTGCAGGGTATGGAGGTTATTTCGCTGGATTCTCATCCATCCCCCTCATTGTCAAGCAATCAGGAGAATGTGTGCCGGGACTTGTTCTGGAAGTGGATGACAGCTACGAGACCTATCAATGGTACAGAAACGGCGCACTAATACCTGGAGCTACCAGCAATATACACGCACCCACACTATCCGGAAATTACACTGTAAAAATCTCCGTAGGTTCGTGTCCACCCGCCACAACGCCAATATACAAAGTGTTTACCTGCCTTAAAGAAACTACCATCACAAAGAATCTATGTGATAACAGCTTGAATATTATACCTGAATTTTCATTTTCTGCTCAGAATCCGGTTCCAAGCACTGTACACATCATCAGTCCTCCTTCGAATGGAATCGCCACCTTAAATGCGGCTACAGGGGTGATTGAATATACTCCCAACCCTGGATTTATAGGTACAGATACAATTATATATAAATTCTGCGGAAATGATCCCGAATTTACAGACTGTGAGCAAATTACTTTGATATTAACTGTTTCTTCAAATCCTGTCGTTTATAATGCAACGTTAAGATCATGTTTCCTTGAATCTAATGTTGCTACAGCCCTGTTTAATTTGACAAACGCAGCAGTAACATCTCAGATCGGCACTATAAAAAAATACTATCCATCCTTAACGGATGCCCAAAATCAAACTAATGAAATCAACCCTCCCTCCAATTACGTTGCGCCCAATGGAATTGTATATGTAAGGGTCAGCAATACAAACGGATGTTATAAGATTGCTGAAATAACTTTAGTTGTCTTGCCTCCTGTACATTCTGCATTATTGATTGACAAAGAGATCTGTATCGAAAATAAAACCACCTTAGATGCAGGTGCTGGATTTGATGGTTATGAATGGAGCACAGGAGCAACAACTCAGTTGATTTCGAGCGTCGGTGTCGGGACATATTGGGTTAAACTCAGAACGGGAGAATGTATCACAAAACAATTCGTAAAAGTTTATGCAACTCAACAGCCGGTTATCTCAAATATTGAAATTACAAATAATAAAATTACTGTATTTCCCATAGGCGGAACGGTTCCCTATCAGTATTCAATTGATAATATCATATGGCAGGATTCCAACACGTTTGCAAATCTTACCAGAGGAGATGTAACCGTATATGTAAGAGATAGCTTTGAATGTAGCCCTATGGAAGTAACAATTACCATTCCTAATATTATTAATGTAATTACTCCGAATGGTGACGGAATGAATGATGTTTTAGATTATTCGGCATTAGCAAATAAGTCTAATTTAATAGTAGAAATCTTTGACCGATACGGTCTGAAAATTCATGAAGGTACTAAAGAGAATGGCTACAAATGGAACGGGACCACTAATGGTGGTAAAAAAGTTTCTACCGGAAATTACTGGTTTGGCATTAGCTGGAATGAAAATAAAACTAAAACACCGGTAAAAATATCCGGATGGATTTTAGTTAAAAACAGGGAATAATTATACAATCCAGAAAATTAATACTAACAACTATCCTTAACATGAAAAAATTTATATTTACACTCATTTTAATGATTCTGAGTATCAATATGTCAGCGCAAAGAGATACCGAACATTGGTTTGCTCCGTATTTTGACAGCACAAACACAACACCCTACACTCATAATCTTTATTTTTCAACAGACTCTGTAAGCCCTTTTGCTGTTAAGATATACAGTAATAATATAGAAATAGGAACCGTAACGATAAGTAAAAATAATCCTATTGCATTTCCCCTACCCCCTCAGTATATCTGGACAAACGTGACTAATAAAGCTGCAACGGTTTTAAACATGGGTATTTATACTCAGGGAACAAAACCATACTTTGTGACTTTGAGAGCAGCGATGAGTGCACACGGTGAAATTATCACGTCAAAAGGAAAAGCTGGAATTGGAACTCATTTTTATGTTGCAGCTGCTCCCATCACAACCACCTCAGCGGCACATAATTTCACTACAGGGATTCTTGCTACGGAAGATAATACAAGTGTCACGGTATCTGGATATGATCCAAATATTCATTTGGTGAATCTTACGACAACTCCACCTTCCATTACTTTTACCTTAGATAAAGGACAATCTTACGTTTTTGCCGGACAAGCTGACATTGCAGCCAACAGAGAAGGATTTATAGGAGCCAAGATAGTTTCTACCAAACCAATTTCTGTTATCAACGGAAATGCCAACTGTATGTATGCATCGGCAATTGCGACCAATAATGGATCAGATCTCATTATGGATCAATCTGTACCCGTCGAGCGTCTGGGAAATGAATTTGCCATGGTCAGAAGTTTATCTCCACTTACCGACATTTATAATATGGAGGGAGGGGTGATAGTTGCGACGGAAAATAATACTCAAGTTTATCTCAACAATGGAACTACCCCTACTGTCACTTTACAAGAAGGAGAACATTATAGAATTTTAAATAATTCTTATGTATTACAAGGGCCAAATCATTATAATATTTATGTGAAAACCAATAAGAATGTATATTTATACCAATTAGTAGGCTCAAGTGGAGGTCCTGCAACGGGTGGCTTTAATTATATTCCTCCTCTCAATTGTTTTTTGCCAAGAAAAATTGATGAAATCGGCCTTGTTAATGCAATGCCCGGTTCATCGGGAACCATTACTTTAAAACTAAACATTCTAACAGAAGCAGGTGCTGCAGTAACAGTAAATGGTGTAACACCTACTGCAGCTCAGGGTCCCTATCCTCTGACCGGAAATACCAACTGGGTTACTTATGCAATTCAGGGAGTAACAGGAAACCTCACCATTAGCTCAACGAAAGCGGTAACAGCAGGAATTAACGGAGGATATAGTACTGCAGGCTACGGCGGATATTTTTCTGGGTTTTCATCGATACCACTGATTTCCAAAAAAAGTGGAGATTGTATTCCAGTACTTATTCTGGAGGTTGATGATAGCTATGAGACCTATCAATGGTATCGAAATGGTGTTCCAATAGCAGGAGCTACCAGCAATATACATACACCTGCATTATCTGGAAATTACACCGTGAAAATCTCAGTGGGATCGTGTCCTCCAACTACAACGCCGATATACAAAGTGTTTAGTTGCCTGCAGGAAACTATTTCAACAAAAACAATTTGCGAAGGCAACTTAAATATTGTTCCTGCATTTTCATCCTCCACGCAAACATTTGTTCCTGGAACTGTTCAGATTATCACTCAGCCAACAAACGGAATCGTTACAGTTAACCCCACCACAGGGATAATTAGCTATCTTCCCGTCATGGGATTTATCGGCACAGATAAAATTGTTTACAAATTCTGCGGTAATGATCCTGAATTTATAGACTGTGAGCAGATTACTTTAACATTAATAGTTTCTGAAGGTCCTAGTGCTAATAATGCTATATTAAGATCATGTTTTCTTGAATCCAATACATCAACAGCATCATTTAATTTAAATAACGCAAATGTTTCAGGTTCCGGACTTACGAAGAAGTACTATTCTTCGTTGCTCGATGCACAAAATGAGATCAATCAGATTAACAACATTACAAACTATATTTCGCCTAATGCAGTCGTGTATGTAAGAGTCAGCAATGCGGACGGATGTTACAAGATTGCCCAAATCACATTAGTTGTACTGCCACCCGTACACTCTGCTGTTTTGATTGACAAAGAGATTTGTATAGAAAACAGAACTACTTTAGATGCTGGTTCCGGATTTGATGGTTATGAATGGAGCACTGGAGCAACAACACAGGTCATTTCCAATGTAGATGTTGGAACATATTGGGTTAAACTCAAAACAGGGGAATGTATCACAAAACAATCCGTCAAAGTATATGCTACTCAACAGCCGGTCATCTCCAATATTGAAATTGCAAATAATAAGATTACCATATTTGCTACCGGTGGAACGGCTCCTTATAAGTATTCTATTGATAATATTAATTGGCAGGATTCGAATACTTTTACAAATCTTACAAGAGGTGATATGAAGGTATTCGTAAAAGACAGTTTTGATTGTCAACCCATAGAAGTTAATATAACAGTTCCGAATATCATTAATGTAATTACACCAAATGGTGATGGGAAGAATGATGTTTTGGATTATTCGGCCTTAGGAAACAAACCTGAATTACTTTTTGAAATTTCTGACCGATATGGAATAAAAATTTTTTCTGGTTCAAAGGATAATGGATATAAATGGGATGGAACAAAAGGAAATAAATTAATTTCTACAGGAACATATTGGTACACCATTACCTGGAATGAAAATAAAAGCCAAGTAAAATTATCAGGCTGGATCTTAGTTAAGAATAGAGAGTAACCATACCTTTTAGAAAAATTAATTATCAACAAATTAAATACGTATTCTTAGATTATGAAAAAAATTATCTTTTTATTAATGGTGCTTTTATCGTGCATTGTATTTTGCCAGAAGAAGTCTGATGTGAAGTTTGCCATCTGCAATGATGTTGTGGGCACAGTCCACATGTTTGATACAGGAAAAAAATTTGTGCAAAGTATACAAGTTTATAAGCAAAGTACAAATCTTCCTCAACACCTAAAAAAGTATGAATATTTAGCAGACAATGGATTAGCGGAAGTTAAATTAAAAAAGCAATATGGTTTATCAGATTCTATGTCATTACAAGAGTTTAATATTCAAAATGGTATTTCACAAAATACTCCTGTATTAATTGAAGGGTATAAATTTGAAAATCCTGCTACACATATTTTCTCCGATATAATTGACGAAATAACGACAGAAACTCTGGAAGGAAGAAAAATCTTGGTCATTACCACTAAAAAGTAACTAGGATTTCCATGAAACATTATAAAAAAGGGTGAGTGATACTCACACAAAAAATAAAACATGTGATTTTGCAAAGATGGTCGGGCTTATTTCCGACCATTTTTTATGAATTGAATAGCGATAGCCTCTAGACTAAGATAAAACGTTCTTATTAAGAATTAAAGAAAACAGTATTTATAAAGTTATTCCACCCATATTTATTGAAAGACGTAGATCATTTATTAACTATGATTTTTTATGTAGATTTGATCTCATTAAACGAATAACTGATTTTTAATGAAAAAGATATTAATTTTTGTACTTCTGTTCATCCAATTTATTTCATTTGGACAATCTAAAGGTTCATCAGAAATGAATAAGCAAGTATCTGAATTAATCAAATTAGCGAATGCCAACAATGAAACTAACGCAGTTAAAGCGCTTAATTACCTCAATGAAGCATTCGAGTATGAAAAAACAGCTGATGAACAGGTTAAATTTAATTTATATGAAGCTGCTGGAAATATTTATTTTTCTCAAGAGTCTTACCATTTAGCACTTAAATATTACAATAAGCAATTGACATTGCAAGACACTGAAAGCTCACTTCAAAAACATATAATTTACAATAATATCGGAAAAGTTTATTGGCGTTTAGAAGACAAGAAAAAAGCAAAGGAATACTGGGAAAAATCATTACATGAGCTGCAACAGTCAACTGAAAGAAAAAGAAGTCCAGAAAGTTATATTGTATTTAATAACCTCGCTGTATTAGAAAGGTCTGAAAAAAATTATGTGAAGGCATTAAAAATGTTGAATGAATACGCCAACTATTCTGTAAAATTGAAAGATACCGCAGGATTGGTAAAGGCTTATCAAAACATAGCAATCAATCATATTGATCTGAAAGAATATGACACAGCTTTTGATTATTTTCAAAGAGCAAAAAAGCTTGCTTACAGAGCTGGGTTAAAAAATGATCTCGCTGGAATCTATTATAACTTAGGCTCATTCTATATTCAGATCAACCCTAATAGGGATTCAGCTAAATTTTACAATTTGGCAGCTTTTGATCTTAGCAATCGATACCAATTTTCATTTAATAAGAAGAAAAGTTTAGAATCATTGATTGAATTATATGAACAGGAAAATGATTTTAAAACTGCCAATCGATATCTGCACCAAGCAAAAGAACTCAGTGAAAAAATGGGTAATGATGAAAGTGCTAAAAAAGTGAGTCAGCTTGAGCAGGAGCATCAACAAAAAATGCGGGAAAAGGACTTATTGGTAAAGCAAAGAAAAAAAGACATTCTCAATATTGTCAGTATTATTGTTTTAATTTTAATATCAGTTATTGCTTTGTTATCTCGCAGTCTGCAAAAAAATAAATTAAAGAGAAGAATTGCTGAAAACAGGTTATTGGCTGAAAGTTTAGAAGAAAAGAATAGACTCTTAACTGAAAATGCTATTCAAATGTTACAAACCAATGAAATAATAGATTCTACACAAAAAGATCTTCTGGAATTAAAGGCTTCAGCAAATATTTCGACAAAAAAAGTAATTTCCCGAATTATAACAGACCTAAAATCAGGAACTAAGGGGTTTAATAAAGAAGAGTTTGAAAAACTTTTTAAAGAAACCCATGAGGATTTCTACAAAAACTTACTCAATAAACACCCATCTCTGACAAGAAATGAAATCCGCCTTTGTGCGTTCCTTAAAATGACATTATCAATAAAGGAAATATCAGCTATTACTCAACAAAGCAATAATAGCATTGTTGCAGCACGCTATAGACTTAGAAAAAAAATTGGTTTAGCAGAAGGCGAAAGTCTTACAAATTACTTAATAAGGCTCTAATATTTAAATTATTATTAGCGACAATCCTTCTAATTAGTTAATCAGAAAGGTAATATTTTTGACATCTTGTTACAATTAATTTAGATACTTTATGTTGAATTTTACACACATAACAAATATGGTAAAGAATATCAGAAAGGAATTAATAATTTAAAATCATAAGATTGTTTTTATTCAAAGCTAAATAAATAATCAATTTATAAAAAAGGTCTTACTACAAAATGTAGTAAGACGATCAAAAAAAATATACATAATATTCAGACCATGTACTTCAACTGAAAAAATAATTTCTTGAGCAAAAACCGCAATGGAAGAGATCTTCATTTAGCTTATTTTCGTTTCTAAAATATAAAAAAAGACCAGTATTAAATCCTAAAATAATCATTCCTTTAAAATACCTGTAAAGTTTATTATACGAAACCATATCCAACTTTAATTTGTCTTTTGTAAATAAACCCTGATCTTTTTCAAAGCCTAAATGTAAATTTTAACTATTTTAAAACATTCAGCTAGGATACCTTTTTCCAGAAACTTAAAAACCCATTGCAGGCAGAGTCCACAAATTCAAAGTTTGTT
>NZ_LELA01000023.1 GCF_001677955.1 Chryseobacterium sp. BGARF1 | reverse complement strand
TTGTTTTGCAACTCTAAAATGACAATTTTTAGCCAGTTTTTAGCCCATACTCTTTTTTATTATTCATTTTTTAAACAGGCTCTTAATGATTTAAAAGTAAATGCACACAAACTTAAAGTTTTCAATTTTCAAACTTTAAGTGATGCTATAATATATCTGAGCAAGAATTCGCCAGAACTTATAAAGGATTTACCTACTGAAAAAGAATTAAAAACAATTTCAAAAGTAGAAGCAGAATTAATTGAAACAGAATATCCCAAAATTTTGGAAAAAACGCCTGATATTAGATTTGATGAACTACAACGTCTTGAATATATGAAACGTCATAATTTGATTCGCACTGATGAATATCAATCTAGATTAATGAAATTAGGTATTTTGAATAGTTTGCCAAAATAGTACTGCAATACAACGTACTATCAAAATACGGAAATGTCTATAATAAACAATCCTAAATCTCACAAAACGATTAAAAAAAAATTAATTTGTGACAGGAATCACTGTATGTGATTTCACTAATCATTTTGACGTAATAGCGTAAATTTGAAAATTAGCAAGTATTCAAAAAATTTTTATGAAATTTACTATTGAAAATGGAAATGATATATGCTCTATCGGAATGAGTGATATTGGTAGCTACATAAGATTTAATTATCCGCTGACTGTAGTCTGGCGTGATTGCCAGGGTTCTGTTGGAAAGTATGTTAGTGTTTTACCCTATAATGAAGAGTATCGGAAGACAGTGAGGGATAAAATCAATGAAGATTTAAATCAGGATTTTACAAATAACATTCAGGGATTGTATAGAGCTTTGCACCCCTTGTTTCCAATATTTAAGAATGGAAGTTACATCCTACAATTTTATAATAGCAAACAAAAAGAATTTTTTGAGTACAAATCTTCAATTGACAATTTTGAAAAGTCAAGATACGAAGATCTGGAGGTTGTATTTCCAGATGAAATAACAGACATTAGAAATGCAGACAATGTAATTAAAAATCACAAACAATTTTTTAAAGAGGTTAAAATATCTAAGGAGTTTTATCCTTCTAGCTTATTAGACTATTCAACGAGTGGCATCTACAAAGATTTTGAATCTTTGTATGCTACGCAACCACAACAAGATATTGACGGAAATAGAGTTAAATATTTTGAAAATATAATTAAAAATGGAGCAAGACCATTTGCAATAATATTTAATGCTTATTTTGACTTGAATGATTACTATTCGTCGAATTTTATTTTGGATGGACATCATAAGTTATTAGCTTATAAAAAGTTAGGAATCTATCCGCCATTGGCAACAATTACATATAGTCCTGACAATATTGACGAAGTTGAATTTGATGCTAAAAAACTTGCCGAGTCGCTTTATCCTTGGCAAACTAAGCACATAATGGAGCATTGGGATGATAAAAATTTTTTAGATGAAAATGCTGCGCAAGATGGTTTGGCAAAAAGTGAAAAAATTATTAAAGCAAATTCAGAAAGCAAAAATAGTAGTTTTTTAGATAGGCTTAACAATATGTTTGAATAAAGATATCTCTAACTTTAATTAAAAACTGAAAATCTCAAAAAACGATAAAATATGATGAATTTATAATATTATTTTATGAAACTGCCACCAGAACTTGAGGATGAATATGTAAAAGAAGTTCTCTACAACTATTCTTTAGAAAATCTTCCTGATGAACAATGGAAGTCTATTGAAGGATTTGAGAATTATGAAATATCCAATTATGGAAGGGTGAAGAGTCTTAGCCGTCTTTCTCATACAACAATGGGAATAGAACATTGGATAACCGAAAAAATCCGCAAGCCGCATTTTACCAGACAGTATAATAACTACCTTAAAAACTACATTTACAATGTTAACTGTGGACTTTCTTCAGATGGATCTAAGTACACCAGATCTGTTGCACGTTTGGTATACTATCATTTTGTCGAAAGATTTGACCTGGAGGATCGTTCATTTGTGATTTCATGTAAAGATGATAACGTTTTTAATAAACACAGCAGCAATCTGGAGAAAATTTCAGCAAAAGAAAAGCGTATGACTATTTTTCGCAAGGATAGAACAAGAAACGTACATGTTGATTACATGAAACCAGTCAGCCAGTATACAGTAGAAGGGGATTTTATTGCTCATTATGAAAGTATCTATTCTGTAGAAGAAAAACTGGGTATCGCTTGTGAAAGCATTATGGATGTAATCAATAAGGTCATTCTGACGTCCGGAAAATTTCGATGGTTTTTGCAGGGAAATCCTCCAAAAAAAGAGGAATTTCAAATGGTCAAAATATCATATAATGTGAATAGTTTACTCAATAAATATCTCTGGGAGAAACTTGGTAAGCCGAACATTGACGCATATAACCCACCATCGTGTTTTAATTTATCCGTAAAAGATCTTTCCGGAGAATACTGGGTGCCTGTTCCTATTCCAGGCTTCGAATCCCGTTATCAGTTGTCTAACAAAGGACGGATAAAACGATTAAGCGGTTGGATTTCAAGAAACAAGTTTATTTTTTTACAGGAAAAAATACTGTCCCAGACCTTGATCATCAATAATGATAAAACTTACTCTTTGTCGTGCAAATTAAATAATGAAGGGAAATATATTCGGGTAGTAATGAGTAAACTGCTCTATTGTTGTTTTGTAGAAAAATTTGATTTATTAGACAGGAACTTGATGGTTGTCAATAAAAGCAATCCTCAATGGGATATTGATATTTCAAAACTCTCACTGCATCCGGCTAATGATGTGCTAAAAGGAAATTTTAGAAATTCTGATAAGAATGTAAATATAAGTAACTGAGTAAATAAGTTTACAACTATTCCGCGTGAGTTTATGCGTTACCATCAATCTTGAAAATATATTTATTATTCTTAAAAGGTCAATCAAAAACTCAAAACAACTCAATATGATATAGACATTATTTAATTATATTGCTGAATGTTTGGAGTATTCTGTGAAACTTGTTTCAATAGAGAAAACGATAAAAAAAAGTTATGACTGTAATCTTATGTATTGATTTTCATCGAAAACCCATAAATTGGGAATCTCCTGTTCTTCCAAGAATAGGAGAAAAGCTATTTACCGGAGATTTCTTTCCCGGAGAAGAACTTAGCCAAATGGAAGATTATTTGATTGTTAGGGATGTCATCTGGCATAAAGAAAAAGAAGATTCAAAAGAATACAGTATCAGTTTGCTGTTAGATTATCAAGAATAAATAATATACGTGATAGGAAAATGGAATACAAAAATAAAATCATTGAATTACTAAAGGACGGTTTCACAATCACTGAAATATCAGAATATCTAAAAGAAAATAACTTCGAAACCAGCAGTCTAAGTTCAGTTGAGAAATATGTCTATAAATTAAAAAAAGAATATAAAGCTAAAACGATGTTTCAACTTGCTCATTTAATGCTTAAATAATCTCAAAAAACGATATTTTTCCATTAGTCAACTATAAGAATCAAACGGTTTACTTCATATTTTCTTTTGAGGCTTTTTGCATTT
>NZ_LELA01000022.1 GCF_001677955.1 Chryseobacterium sp. BGARF1 | reverse complement strand
ATAGTTGATAGTTGATAGTTGATAGTTGATAGTTGATAGTTGATAGTTGATAGTTGATAGTTGATAGTTGATAGTTGATAGTTGATAGAAATTACATTTTAATTAACTATAATGCAAATAGTTACTACAATAATTTTAAATTTTTTACACAATTTTAAAAATAATATTCTATAATAATGATTAAGAAATTAATTTTTGCCATGAGTTTTCTGATGGCAATTGCTGTTTTCGGGCAGAAAAAAGATGATACTCAATCCGTAACAGATGCGGCAGAAAAACTCAGATCAGCCATGATCAATGGTGAAAAATCAGCGCTAGAATCATTGATTGTACCGGAATTGACTTACGGACATTCGGGAGGGCATATTGATGATGCCAAAGAATTTGTAGAAAAATTAGTCAGCAAAAAATCTGATTTTTTAACCATTAATATTACTAATCAAAACGTCAGTATCGTTGGAAATACAGCAATTGTTCGACACCATTTTTATGCTACGACGGCTGATCTCGGAAAAGCTCCGGGAGATGTGACTTTGGATATTTTACTGGTTTGGACGAAAATTAAAAAAGACTGGAAATTGCTGGCGAGACAGGCTGTGAAATCGGAGAAAAAAAGTAAATAATTTAAAATTACAGTATCCGCGGACAAAAATATTATGATGCAGATAAAGCAGAAGTAGAAATTTATATTTCAGTTTTTGAATAAAAATACTAGAAGAAAGTGACATTAGAAAATCTACAAAAAGTAACATTAGAAAGTCAAGGCTTACTACACCCATCGCCATTCGGAAAAGGAAAAAAGGCGGTGCTCAATGCGTTGGAACATCTTGGCTACTTGCAAATAGACACTTTATCTATCGTTGAACGTGCGCATCATCACACGCTTTGGACAAGAATTCCAGATTATAAAACGGAACATTTAGATGAACTTGTAAAAGAACGTAAAGTTTTTGAATATTGGTTTCATGCTGCTTCATACCTTCCGATGCGCGATTTTCGTTTCTCTTTGCCACAAATGTTGGACGTAAAACAAAATGAAAAACATTATTACAATGCGGAGCCTAAAGTGATGCAATATGTGCTAGATACCATTCGTGCAGAAGGGCCGAAAAAAGCAAGAGATTTTGAAAATGAATCTAAGAAACCGGGCAGTTGGTGGAATTGGAAACCTACAAAAATTGCTTTGGAACGACTTTTTTTACAAGGAGATTTAATGATTTCGGAGCGTAAAGGAATGCAAAAAACGTACGACATTTCGGAAAGAGTTTTGCCTAAAGATATTGATTTGACTGTGCCAAGTCCTTTTGAATTTGCTGATTATTTAGTAAAAACATATCTGCGAGCTTACGGATTTACAACCGTCAAACAAATCACACATCTTAAAACAGGAGAAGCAATAAGAAAAAATGTAAATGAAGTTTTGCATTCAATGCTTGACCAAGGAACAATACAAAAAATAGAAATTCAAGGTTATCCCACTATTTTTATCCAAACTGACTTAATCGAAAAGGAGATTAAAAAAAGTGACTTAAATAGTAGAATTTTATCACCGTTTGACAATTCTATCATTCATCGTGAACGCATTAAGCATTTTTTCAACTTCGATTATCGGATAGAATGCTATACTCCAAAAGAGAAAAGACAATATGGTTATTTCTGTTTACCCATCTTATTTGGTAACCAGTTGATAGGCAGAGTAGATTGCAAAGCTCATAGAAAAGAAAAACAATTGGAAATCATTCATCTTTATATAGAAAATCAAAATTTCGATATTGAATCGTGGGCAAAAGGTTTTATAGAATCTATAAAACACTTCGCAACTTTTAACGGTTGTGAATCTATTCAACTCAACCAAGTAAGCCCATCAAACTTAATAAACAGACTAAAACAAGAAATGTAAATATTACAAAGCAGATAAATGCTTATTTCGGAACATTTCAGTAAATTTTAGTCAAATTCAATATGTAACAAAAAAAACGGACTAAAGCCTGTTCCTATTGATAAAATTATTCTATTTCATTTTTTTCTGAATTGTAAAACTTCCAGTCATAACAAATTAAAAAAAATATTATTAAAATGGGTCTCGACTTAACACTTTTTGCAATTTCAAACAAAGCTAAATTTATTCTTGAAAAAGCTAAAGTAAATGAAGATTATGCAAATGATTTTGATAAAATTCAAGACATAGACAAACTGAAATTACATCTTAGAATGATTCAGTCAAATCCAGACGGAACTCCAGAAAATGTTTTAAAAGAATTAATTGAGGACTCAAAGGTTGTTGTATCACATTATCCAGACAACAAAATCGATAAGTTTCGGTTTTATAGCCAAACTCGTGGATATGAAACCTTAAACTATCTTTTAATTAAATTTTTAAAATCGAAAAATATTAATTTTGATAATACTAAAGTATTTTTTGGAGGAACTGATATTATAAACAATTCTCAATATCTACGTTTCCAATATTTCGATAATTTTAAAACCTTAGAAATCTCTGATTTATTACAACCTATAGATTTTTCAGACATTGTAGAGTTTTACGACTATGATAAAATGAAAAATTTAGTTTATAAATTGATAAAGCCAGAAAACCTAACCGATTTAAAAGACGAGTTTGAAGAATTAAAAGCATTTTTTAACGAAGCAAAACTATTGAATGCATTTGTTGTGATTAAAATAAGCTAAAATATATTTCTATGTACTTAGCTTGATTTAAAATTTGTTCTGAATATTGGTTTTGGCTAAAGTCTCTGAATTGGTTACAAAAAAAACGGACTAAAGCCCGTTCTATTCTATTTCGTTTTTTACTGAATTGTAAAACTTCAAACATCCCACCTCCTGCTTCCAGCTTAAAAACTACTTTACTCTAAATTTCTGCAGATCTTCAGGCTTATCACAGCAAACCTGCTCCATCACTTGCCTGAACTGCATTTTAAGCATTTCAATAATATGGTCACCACCTTTATCACCTAAAGCTCCAACGGCGTACATAAAAGTTCTTCCCATAAAGGTAAATTCTGCGCCACAACTCAAAGCTCGGGCAACATCAGGACCGGTTCTTACGCCGCTGTCCATCATTATTTTGATTTGACCTTTGTATTTTTCACTGATATCTTTCACTACAGCAATCGTAGATTCTCCTGCATCAAGCTGCCTTCCTCCGTGATTTGAAATAATCATTCCGTCGAATCCTAAACGAACTGCTTCTGCAGCATCTTCGTCAGAAGCCACCCCTTTAATGACTAATTTTCCTTTCCATTTATCGCGAATAGCTTTTATTCTGTCTGAATTTAATCTACCGGAAAATGTAGAATTCATGAACTGACCAAGTTGTTTCACGCCCATATTTTTATCCATGTATTTTTCCATGGTTTTAAAACTTGGAACTCCGTGTTTAAGTATTTCCAAACACCATTCTGGTTTTGCCAAAGCCTGGGAAACGTTTCTGAAATTCAATTGAGGAGGCATTGCCAAACCATTCCTGATTTCTTTCGCTCTGTATCCAAAAGTCGGAACGTCTGCCAAAACAACCAAAACATCGTAACCTGAAGCTTCGCAACGGTCTAGAATATCGTCACGCAACCACTCTTCTCTCGGATGGTATAATTGATACCAGGCTTTTCCTTCTGTTAATTCAGAAATTCTTTCAAGACTGCTTGTCGTTACCGTACTTAATATGAAAGGAATATTATGTTTAAAGGCTGCTTTCGCTAAAATTTCCGGTGCATTGGGCCACATCAATCCTTGCAAACCAACAGGAGAAATTCCGAAAGGTGCAGAATATTTTACGCCAAACAATTCAGTTTCCATATTGGCTTCCGCATAATTATTGTTCAGATATTGCGGGCGAAGCAAAACTTCTCTCAATTCGCTTGTATTTCTGTCTCGGTTGATGTTTTCGTTACATCCGCCATCGAGATATTCGAAAGCGAAACGGGGCATTCTTTTTTTTGCTTTTTCGATTAACAATTCGAGTGATGCATATCTTGTATCAAATGGAAACGCCATAATCAGTTGTTAGTTGTTGATATTTGGTTGTTGGCTTTAGGTTTGTCATCAACTGACAACGATCAACCAACAACAAAATTTAATAATTTAAAATTAACGGTTGAAGCACTTTCATCTGATAATGCTGCTGTAAAAAAGTTTCGTCTATTTTTTTGTTTGAAATCACCATTGATGCTCCCAAAGCCGATCCCAACGGAGAGTGTGTAGACATCACATTGTAATGCTGAAAATGATGAGACATCAGTTTCATAAAAACATCATTGTCTGTAAAACCGCCGTCAATATAAATATTTTTGATCTCTGAATTTCCGATGGCATTTGTAATCGTATGAATCTGCAGATCCATCAATTCAATCATCAGTTGGTGATACGCTTCTTCAAAGGTAGCAAATGAATTTAAATCTGTTGCTGTAATCATTTTTCGTTTTAAAATGATCCCTTCAAAACGAAAATAGATGGCTTTGTGTTTCATCAAACGAAGGTATAGATCCTGATCAAATTTCACTTCTCTGTGGAAACCATATTCTTTTCCGTAATAAGCACACAGTTTTTCGACCTGGATCTTGTATTCATTTCCCATAAAGAAACGTGATGCTTTCACACGTTTTCCGTCAATCCGCATATAATTCAGGCAGTTGTTTTCGATGTCTTCATCGGTCAAGCTTTCATCGTTAAATGGATTTAAAGAAATACTCCAGGTTCCCGTAGAAAGCAATAAAAACGGTTCTTTTTTACTTAAAATATAAGGTAAAAGTGCTGATGAACTGTCGTGAATTCCGACACCGATTTTAATTTTTTTATTTCTGTAAGAAGTGTTGATACTTGCAGAAGTTGGAACGATTGGAGGCAATAAAGCATCAATTTCTTCTTCGTAAACCCAATCGTGATAATCTGCTTTGTCGTAATCCCAAAGATTCGTGTGACAACCGATTGACGTGAATTCTGAAACACAAATTCCAGTAAATAAATACGATAAATATTGTGGTAAATGTAAACTGTAACGGATTTTTTTGAATATTTCCGGGTGTTTATATTTCAACCAAAACAATTGCAATCCTGAATTCAGCATTCCCGCTTGAGGTGAAGCTGTTTCACGGGCAATTTTTAATTTTCCGCCGTGTTTTTCGTAGAATAAATCAAGAATATCCTGATCCATCGGTTTGGTATAGTTGTACAAAGGCGTAAGAACATTTCCTTTCTGATCCAAATGCACAAAACTCGCTCCGTAAGTGGAAAAATTAATGGCTTTTACTTCAAAATTTTCATCATCCAAAATAGCATTAAAGTTTTCTTTGATCCAATTTTGCAATGCCGGAAGGTCTTCTGTGGGATAACCGTCTTCGTCTGTCGTGAGCGGTAATTCTGTATATTCCCGAACGACCTCTTTGTAATTTTTATCAAATAAAAAGAATTTTTTATTGGTCTTTCCAATATCAAATACGATGGTTACCTTTTTCTTGGACATTCTTATGATGAATTATTTTTTTATTATTGTCATTGCGAGGAACGAAGCAATCTTTTCAACGCAAAGTCCGCAAAGATTTCTTTTAAAATACTTTACCTATTTTCGTTCGCAAAGGCGTTTCACTCAGCAAAGATCTCGAAGATTTTAAATCTTGTAAGAGTTTTTTAATTAAATCATTAAGGAGTGTTTAGACAGCAAGAAAATACTTAACAATCTAAACACTTTTACCTTAACGAAACTATATAAGGATACATATAATTAAACTCTCAATTGCACTTGAAAGTTGAAATTATCAATTTTAAAACAGGTTTTATAATCCTGTTGCTTTTACATTTAAACCTCTTTCGGAAATCAATTGCTCTCTTACTTTTAGGTTTCTGTAGGTTGCTATTGGGTCTAATGCGGCACCTGTCTGTAATCTCGCCGCTCTTAATAACGGACGAACATCTGTTCTGTAGGCATTCTGCAAAATATCTTGCGCCAAAACAACATCATTATTTTGTTGTGCTTCTTTCAGTGCTTTTTGATCAACTAAAAGTGCCTGTGCATAAGCAATTAAGATAGCTTCTAAAGACTGCAATAAGTCTTCCAAAGGATCTTTGATGTTATGGCTTGCATCGATCATCCAAGCCGGATAAGGATTGTTGGGATTGTTTTCCATTCCGTACACCAATTCATTGAAAATCAAGAACAAAGCATAAGGTTTAATAGAACCAACCGTTAAATCATCATCTCCATATTTGCTGTCATTAAAGTGGAAACCTCCTAATTTCCCTTTATACATCAAGGTTGCAACGATTTGCTCAATATTTGAATTCGGTAAATGATGACCAAGATCTACCAAAGTATAGGCTCCGTCTCCACAAGCATTTGCAAGCATAAACGACGTTCCCCAATCCTGAATGGTCGTTGAATAAAAATTCGGTTCATATGGTTTGTATTCGATGAACAATTTCCAGTCTTCCGGTAGATCTGAATAGATTTCTTTTAAACTTTGTTCAGTCTTAGCCAAAGCCGTCTGGAAATTCAATTGTCCCGGAAAACTTGCTCCGTCTGCCAACCAAACGGTTAAACTTTTTGAATCTAATTCTTTTCCAATTCTGATTACTTCTTTATTGTGTTCTACGGCATACGCTCTTGAATCTTCATTTACGGCATTTAAAGAACCAAATTTGTAAGATTGCTTTGCTCCCGGCTGATCTTGAAATGTGTTTGAATTCATTGCATCGAAGATTAATCCGTGAGATATTGCTTTTTCTTTGATTGCTTTCACATCAGTCGGAATATCCCAAGGAATATGAAGAGAAATAGCGCCTGCAGAATGCGTTAAAGCGTGAATTAACCCTACATCATCTAATTTCTGTTCTAAAGAAGATGGTTCGCCACCGTAAGAAAATCTTCCGAAACGGGTTCCGCCTGCACCTAAAGCCCAACTCGGAATTGCCACCTGGAATTCGGCAATTTTGTTGACAATATCTGAAACATTTGCTCCTGATCTTGCTAATTTATCTGATAAATAAGCGTAGTCTGAATTGAAATTTTCGACTTCGTTTTTATTATATTGTTCAATGATATCTTTTCCTATGATCATAGTTTATTTTTTAATTAGCCTTGTCAAGGTTTAAAACCTTGACAAGGTTGAATTGAATGCTTAAAATTACTATTAAATATTAATCCTGCCCCTGCAGGGCTCCGCTACGTTTTCGAATTTCACTCATCATAGGGCTTCACCCTATGCTATTTTATGTCACCCTTTCAGGGTTTTATCTTAATTCAAACTTTTTCTACTTGATACCCCTCATTGCAGCCCGACTTGAACGGAGCTCTTTTTGTGAGGAGGTACGACGAGCAAAAAAGCGGGAGTGGAAGGCGGATCAAGCTGCCCAAATAAATTGAAGTTAAAAACTGACAACTAAAAACCGACAACCAAAAATATTATCTCGGGAAAGCATTTGCCATTCCGCCATCTACATTGATGATATTTCCTGTGGTCTTATCTAAAATGGCTACACAAGCGAAAACTCCGTTGGCAATATCTTCCGGAAGAATAATTTCATTTAATAAGTTTCTCTTTGCGTAGAAAGCAGGCAACTCTTCAACGGTAATTCCGTTTGCTTTTGCACGACCTTCTGCCCAAGAACCTTCCCAAATCTTGCTTCCAACAATAACCCCGTCTGGATTTACAACATTTACTCTGATTTTATCAGCCGCCAATTCTGCTGCCAATAATCTCGTCATGTGTTGTTGCGCTGCTTTTGCAGTTCCGTAAGCTACATTGTTTGGTCCCGCAACTAAACCATTTTTACTTGCAATATTGACGATATCACCACCTAAATTTTGTTTTTTCAATATTTCAGCACCGCTTTTAGCTATCATAAACTGACCTTTTACCAAAACATTTTCCAGTAATTCCCAATCTTTTGTAGTCGTGTCTTCCAAAGATTTAGAAATCGCCAAACCTGCAGAATGTACAATAATATCTACTCCGCCGAATGCTAAAACGGCTTCTTTGAAAGCATTTGCAATTGCTTCTTCGCTTGTCACATCACAAGGAACGGCAACCGCTTGGTCTTTGCTGTATTTTGAAGTTACCTCTTCTACCGCCTCCTGATTAAGGTCTGTGAAAACAACCACTGCACCTTCAGCAACCATTTTATCAGCAATTGCCTGTCCGATTCCACCTCCTGCTCCGGTTACGATTGCCACTTTTCTTGAAAGAGGTTTTTCTTTAGGCATTCTTTGCAATTTAGCTTCTTCCAACAACCAATATTCGATGTCGAAAGCTTCTTGTCTTGGTAAAGAAGTATATTCTGAAATAGCTTCTGCACCACGCATTACATTGATCGCGTTTACATAAAATTCGTTGGCAACACGAGTCGTCTGCTTATCTTTTGAGAAACTGAACATCCCTACTCCCGGATAAATGATGATCACCGGATTCGGGTCACGCATTGCAGGGCTGTTTGGGTGCTTACACGTTTCGTAATATTCTTTGTATTCTTGTCTGTATTGTTCGAAAAGTGGATTTAATTTATCTAAAATAGCTTTAGAATCGCTTAAATCTTCATTTTTATCTAAAGTCAACACCAAAGGTTGAATTTTTGTTCTTAAAAAGTGATCCGGGCAAGAAGTTCCAAGCGGAGCTAATCTTTCCAAATCATTACTGTTGATGAATTCTAATACCACATCGCTGTCGGTAAAATGACCCACCATTCTGTTTTCAGAAGAAGCTAAACCTCTTAATAAAGGCATCAATTGAGCAGCTTTGTTTTTACGTTCGTCAGCTGGTAAAGATTCTACTTTTTGGCCTCCGAAAACCTGCCCGTTCTCTTCATTTTTTTTAGCGATATATTCAGAAGCGGTTTCAATTACTTCCAAGCTATTCATATAACATTCGTAAGAAGTATCGCCCCAAGTGAATAATCCGTGGCTTCCTAAAACGATTCCTCTAATCCCAGGATTGTCAGCAAGACATTTTTCAAGCTGCAAACCTAGATCGAAACCAGGTCTTTGCCAAGGAACCCATCCCATTGTGTCGCCCCAAATTTCTTTGGTAATTTTTTCGCTATCTTTTGCTGCTGCAACTGCAATTAGTGCATCCGGGTGAAGGTGATCGATGTGTTTAAATGGA
Source organism: Chryseobacterium sp. BGARF1 (assembly GCF_001677955.1). Classification (GTDB taxonomy): domain Bacteria; phylum Bacteroidota; class Bacteroidia; order Flavobacteriales; family Weeksellaceae; genus Chryseobacterium. The sequence continues at coordinate 39,712 of NZ_LELA01000022.1, read as the reverse complement.
AGTAAACCGTGAAGCGGGGTATCAATAGAGGGTGCTTTGCTGTCCAAATCGAAAATACAGTGATCGAATAAGCCAACCATTCTGTCTTCGTCTGCTAAACCTTCGTAAACATTTTTAAGATTTCTCAGTCTTTCGGTATATAATCCGGCAATCCCTTTTCTTGTCAACGTTCCGATGTCACCACCTGAACCTTTTACCCACATTACCTCAACCTGTTCGTTAGTAAGCGGATCTTTTTCGATGGTTTTGCAACTTGTATTACCACCACCATAGTTGGTAATTCTAAGGTCTGCTCCTAATATGTTTGAACGGTATAAAAATAAAGCAACCTGATCGTCTCCCAAAGAAGCTGCTTTGCTTTCATCCCATAAATAATCTACGTATTTGAATGTTTTTACGTTTTCCATTTGTTTTCTTTTTGTTTTCTGAATTTTAACCCAAATTTAGACTGTAGTATTTTTTACAGCATCCCGTACTATACTGCTGAATCGATTATTTAAAGATAAATTAACACTGATATTTATCACGTTTCGATTCAGCTGTACAGTCATTTCATTAAGGTTAAGAATAAATTAATATTTGATCGGTGAATAGTTTTTAAATTAATACCCAGGAAGTTGAGTAAGATTCGGATTATCGACCAGCGGATGACCAGCAGAAGCTGCCGCAAACGGAAGCAATTCTGTTTTATTAGGTACAAATCCGTAGAAAAGACCGTCTCCACCACCTTCGATCCAGTTTGGATAGGTTCCTCCATTTTCTGCTGAACCCGTTGGTTTTGTATAAATAATATTACCAACCTGAAGTTGATTGAAACCTGCTGTAAATCCTACTGCTTTTCTAGCGTTACCATTAAATGTACTTGTATAAGCCTGGAACATATTGGCAGGATACCATTTGTCGTCAGCTGTTGACGTTTGTCCGTTGGCTAATGCTATAGCCTTTAGAGTCGTTTGATACGCCGCATAACCAGCCGAACTGGTAGGAACTGCCTGAACTTGTGCAATCTGTGCAGGATTTGTTAAATCAATATAAGTAATCGCCAAGAACGGATCTCCGTAAACCTGTGCATTCTTATGATATTTGTAAAGACGGTAAACCGGTGTTGACGCAAACTGGCCAGTACGGTTTGATAGATTTTTCATTGCCGTTTTTGTTGCATCAATTTCACTAGCGATACGATTCATTCTAATTAGATCTGTACGAAGCATAAATTCATCTGAAAATTCCCATTTACGCTCCTGAACAAGCGCTGATTCAAAAGCTTGCTGACCACCTGGAATTGGTAATGACCCGATTCCAGCACGGTTTCTTACTTGTTGTAATGCTGCAATTCCTGCGGCTGTAGGTCCTGAATTTAAATAATTCTGTGTTTCTGCGTACATCAATAAAACATCAGCATATCTGATAATAGGAATATTCAAGTTACGTGAATCTGCAGCTTGTGGCTCTACACACCAAGAGATTCTGAATTTGCCCGGCATAATACAAGAATAAGTAGTTCCTACATCTACCCAAGTATCTGATGCAGCACCTCCATTTAAGAAATAAATACTGTAAGAAGTAGTCGCAACATCTCTGCGTTTATCTGTTGCATTAAAAGAAAGATAATAACTTGGAAGTATAAACTGTAAAGCTTTACGAGAACCATAAGTACCTCCTCGTGAACCCGGATGTGCATACACTCCAAATGCTGAATTGGTATTTGGACCATAGGAAGCAATATGCCAAAGCATTTCCTGATTTACCGCTGAAAAATTTCTTCTGTCGAAATTAAACCACAAAGCTTCAAAACCACTTTTTCCGCCTTGAGCCTGAACTAAACTGTTGGTACCTCCATTAATTACGGCAGCAGCAGCAGTATCTGCAATTTGATATAATTGTTGTATTCTTGTGTTATCAGGTCTACGAGACATCGTACCCGCAGCGCCTGTATTGAGATCCCAACGAAGAGAATATCCTGCTGCATACAAAGCGATTTTTGCTAAAAGTGCATTGGTTGACTGCTTGTTTAATCTTTCCGGCGTTCCGTTAGAAGCAGGCATATTATTTATAGATTCTTGTATATCTGCAATTACTTTATCATAAATCACGTCACGAGAAGCACGTTTAGGATAAAGCGTATTAGGGTCATTAGGATCTGCCTCTTCTAAAGGTATCCAAATTGCCGGTACGTCACCATAAACTCTAATCAAATTATAATAACAAAATGCACGAATAGCCTTTGCTTCTGCCAATAATGCATCACGCTTTTGGCTTGCGGGCATATCTGGTAATCTATCGATGGCGATATTGGTTCTTTCTATTACCGCATACATGGCAGAATAGATTCCTGTAACGGTATTCGGTGTTTTTGAATCGTACTGAAAATTACAGATATTGTATTTAGAATTATTGGTTGATCCGTCTTCCGCAGAATGAGTAACCGTGTCACCAGCTCCCAATTGATAAAACATTTCGGTAGGAACAAGACCTCTATATAACCCTTGAACAAAAGCATCTGCAGTTTCTATATTGGTAAATACAGATTCTGTATCTGATGAATTATAAGCAGGTTGATTTAAAAAATCGTCACTACACGAATTGATGCTTAAACCAGCGATCAAAATAGTTGGAACGATGATTAATTTCTTTAAAACACCGCGATTAGTAAATATATTTTTCATGACTGAAACATTTAAATATTAAAAAGTAAGATTGATCCCTAAAACATAACTTCTAGATCTTGGGAATGAAGAATTGTCATAACCAGGCGTAACAGCAACACCGCTTGCCGCAGAGACTTCCGGGTCAAATCCTGAATACCCCGTAATGGTTGCTAAATTATTAACAGTTGCATAGATACGTGCATTTGATAATTTAATATGGCTTAAAAATTCTTTAGAAAAAGAATAACCTAATGTTACCATAGATATTCTTAAATATGAACCGTCTTCTACATAATATGACGAAGGATAAGTGATATAGCTAGAATTGGTAGTCCCCAAACTCCAAAGACTAGAATCTTCATTAGGATTAAGCTCTTTTAATCTTACTAAACTTGTTGCAGCTTGTCCTGTATTTGGATCAATCACATGATAATAGTTGTCACCGAATTCTGAAGGTACATTCTGGAACATTGCATACGGACTCATACTGTGCTTGGTAGCATTGTAAACATCACCACCCACGCTGAATTTTAAAAATACCGCAAGATCGAACCCTTTATAAGAAAAATTATTACTGATTCCCCCAATAAAATCAGGAGTCCCATTTCCAATTTTCACCAGTTTTCTTGTAAACTGATCACCTGCCTCATTATCAGCAGCAAATTTAATATCACCCGGTTTTGGAGTTCCTGAAGCTGGTTTTACTACTCCTGGTTTTAGGGTTAATGTTCCGTTTCCAGCTTGTGTAAAGTCATCAGTGGTATAAATTCCCTGATATACATATCCATACATATCTCCTAATTCTTCTCCAACGGTAGCATAATAGGTTACCATACCTGATCTGTTACCTCCTACACTAAAGTTTCTGAAATTTCTTCCCTCGTCCAGAGACAAAACTTTAGACTTATTAAAACCTATATTGGCATCGGTAGACCATCTGAAGTTTTCAGTTTTTAAATTGATAGAGTTTAAAGTAAATTCCATACCGGTATTTTTCATAGAACCGACATTCACAAACTTACTTTTATATCCTGTAGACGCTGGAAGTACAGTTTCTAATAACATTCCGCTTACGTTGTTATTGTACCATTCAGAAGTTAATTTAATTCTGTTATTAAATAATGCAAGATCAACCCCGATATTTGTAGACCTCATTTCCTCCCATTGTACTATACGATTACCCAAAACACTGCTTGTCATTAAAGCTAAGTTACCAATAGTATTATTTGAAGGATAATCAGTTCCTACTACATTAGTTCGGAATACGTTATTTGGTATACTATTATTTCCAACTATTCCGTACTCATATCTAAACTTTAAATCATTGATATAATTTTCAATTTTAGAGTTTTTCCAGAAACCTTCTTGTGAAACTCTCCAAGCCACAGCTGCTGATGGAAATGTTCCCCATTTTTTATCTGGTCCAAATTTGGATGAACCATCTCTACGAATAGTTCCTGTTAATAAATAACGATTGTCATAATTATAGTTTACACGTGCAAAATAAGAAAGCAGAGCATTAGGATCTCTGTCCGAATCTTGACTAGCAATTGTCCCAAGTTTTATATCATCTAGCCCAAAATTCATAATAGAAGGAAACTTCACCAATCTAATACTATTGCTTTCATTCTCTTGATAGATGATTTCATTACCAATTAAACCAGTCAGTTTATGTTTTTCACCTAAAGTCGTATTATAAGTTAATGTATTCGTAATTTGGTAACGGTACGCTTCAGAATTTGCAATACTTCCGTTGATTCCTGTATTGATAGGATCTGTAAGAAATGCTCGAGAGTTTTTATCTGAAAATGAAGTAGATTTACTGTTCGTCCAATTATAAGAACCTGCCGTTCTGAATGTAAGCCCTTTAAACAAATCAAATTCAAGACCTACATTCGCTAAAAATGTTCTAGCTCGTCTATTTGAAGTGGATGCTGCTGTTTCTATGTATGGATTTTCTGTATCAAAAGAAGAATCTAAACTTGAATAATCACCAAAAGTTTGTGTATTAAATAACTGATCCTGATTAAACAATGTACCTCCCGTAATCGGCTGAAGAAGTATTTTTTTCATTCCTGAATACATTCCGCCTCCGTTTGTAGAATTGGAAGTAAACATTGAACTGAAATCTAAACGTATCCCTTTATACAATTCTGAATTGATATTGGCACGCAATGAATTTCTTGTTTCGCTATAATTTTGTAATAAGCCTTCCTGCTTATTGTAATTATAGCTGATGAATGCCTGTGTTTTATCTGTACCAGCAGAAACGTTTACGTTATGATTTTGAGTCAACCCTGTCCCACCAAGCATTTTTTCCTGCCAGTCTAATCCGTTTTCTGATCCGTATCGATTGTTAATCCTGCTAAAAGCACCTGTGTAAAATCCTGGTGAATCTATCCCTAAGCTATTATCAAAGACATTACTCCATTGGGTTGTTTTACCCTGAAGTTGTGCCATTTCGTACTGATATTTCACATATTGCTCAGGATTTGAAACCATATCCAGTTTCTTTGAAAGCATATCAAATGCCATAAAAGAGTTATACTGAATCGTGGTTCTTCCTTTTTTTCCGCTTTTTGTTTTGATAACAATAATACCGTTGGATCCACGAGCTCCATAGATTGCAATGGCAGAAGCTCCTTTTAATACATCAATACTTTCAATATCATTCGGATTGATGATATTTAAAGCATTATCTAATTGAAAACCATCTACAATATACAACGGTTCTGTACCCTGAGTAATAGAGGCCCCCCCACGAATGGTAACGTTTGCCCCTGCTCCGGGAGCGCCCCCCGCAGTTACTATATTTAGACCTGCAGCTCTCCCCTGTAACGCCTGTAAAGCATTCATTGCCGGTGTAGCTGCTAAATCTTTTGCAGACACTGAAGAGACAGATCCGGTAAGGTCAGATTTCTTTACTTTACCGTATCCAATCACTACTACCTCTTCAATTTCTTTCGTGTTAGTCTTTGCAGAATCACTTACTGCCTTTTGTCCAAACATAAAGCCCGACGCAAGCAAAAACAGCGGTGCGATGAGTGGCTTAAAATTCTTCTGTTTAATTATTAAAGACATATATATTAACTTTTATTTACATTAATTATCAGAACACCAAAGTACACAGTTACACAACTTCTGGCATCCTGCAATATCCTGCATCATAAATCTCATAATTTATCTTAATTATTTACAAATAACAATTGTAAATTTTAAAATAATTGATAATTCGATTATATGAATTCAGGAAAAATTGAAAATTATAAACTACATTATAAAATAATATCATGAGATACCCCGATAGAAAATCAAAATGATCATTCATTATTAGCATAAAAAAGACAATGAAACTATCAGTGCCTTATTGAGCTTTTAACTCTTAACTATATGAATATGATAAAAAAGACAAATTTTAATATAGCCTGGCAATACAGCCTTGATTATTGCAGGTAAAAAACCTCCTCTAGCTGTATACTTATTGGAGAATCATCAGCATTGGTCTGCATAATATCTTTCATGTACTTCCACCATTTTTGCATAATTGGATGAAGTGGAAGATCTTCATATGCTAACTCATTATTACACTTTAAAACTCCAAACAAACCATTTGTTTCTTCATCTAAAAAAATAGAATACTCTGCAACACCTGATTCCTTAAGTAAAACTTTGAGTTCCGGCCAGATCTTGTCGTGACGTTTTATATATTCTTCTTTGCAGCCTTCATTAAGAAACATTTTAAATGCAATTCTTTTCATCATTAATTATCTTAATGAATTTCCGTATCCTACAATCAAAATAGAAACAAACATTATGATCATCCCCACAACGATCGTAGAAATCGTTTTTTTGGAAACCCCTTTCCATTCTTTGATGATCACGCCCCAAAGATTAGCGATTAAGATGATAAATGCCATATGCAAGATCCATGAGCTTGGGCCATTACCCATTTTACTTTCTCCCATTCCGTAGAAGAAAAACTGTAAAAACCACATCGTTCCTGCCAATGCACAAAAGATGATATTTTTTACAACAGGTACATTTTTTTTGGTATAATCTGTATATGATCTATTTTTAAATGAAAGATATAAGCAACCAATAAGATTAGAAGCCATCCCGCCCCAAAGTACAACGACATACGTTACATTATTCTGAAACAGAAATTCTCCCTGATTCGGATTAGCTAGTTTCCAAGCTTCATTAGCCACAGATGCCATTGGCTTCCCAGCTTCAAGTCCGAAATTAAAACAAGCACTTAAAACTCCTGAAATAATAGCAACGGTTAAACCTAATCCAAATTTATATTCTGTTTTTACTTCTACACCATGCGGGTCTATAGAATCTGTTTTAAGTTCTTTATCTTTCATCACACCGGCCTTTCCACTGATGATAATTCCGACAACGCAGACTAGGAGTCCCAATAAAACAAACTGCCCCCAGCTGCTGGAAAACATTAGACCTATATTATCTTTTCCTGCTTCAGGAGAAAATTCATAATAAATAGATGGAACAAGCGAACCAATCACCATGGTAAGTCCCAACATGATGCTGCTTCCCAATGCGACCCCTAAATACCGAACTCCTAAACCGTACATAAAACCGCCTATTCCCCAAAGAGCTCCAAATAAAAATGTAAGTCCTAAAATTGATGAAGACTCATTTTTTATAATTTCCCAAAAATCAGGAATCGTTAAAAATGCGGCCAATGGCGGAACAATGATCCATGAAAAAACACCTCCGATTAACCAGAATGTTTCCCATTGCCAACCTTTTACTTTTTTGTAGGGTAAATAAAAACTTCCCGAAGAAAATCCTCCTAAGAAATGAAAAAGAACTCCTAATAATGCATTCATAATTTATCGTATTGGTTGAGTTTGAAAATTAACAAGATGTAATCGATTGCGCATCTTGTAGTGTCATGCTTAAATTTCTGAAAAAATAAGAATATTTTAAAGATTTCACATAAAACCTGTAAGTTCCTTTTTTTTCTATGAGTTACAGATAATTCAAACTAATATCAATACGGTTGATCTTTCAGAAATGAATGGTGAGCTCACAGATATTTTAGATTTTCCACCTACTATAAGAATTCAATTTTTATGTGTTATTTCACAGATACTAGCTTTATTCAACAAAAAAGGCTTAATAACAAAAATTATTAAGCCTTTACATCTATAATTAAAAGTTGATCATTTATTTCAACTTGTAAACTTCACTTCCTGCTAATAACAAACATCCCAATCCGTAATCTTCAAAATCAGGAACTTTGTCGATTGATAAAGGTTGTCCGTCTTTTGGTTCTTTTCCAGTTCCCTGTACCCAACCTAAAAATCCGTTTGGCTGAACTGAATCTTTTACAATTGCATTCCAGGCTTTTACTAAAACAGGCAGATAAGTATCTCTGTCAATCAGATTATTATTAATTCCATACGCCATTCCGTAAACAAACAAAGCGGTTCCTGTCATTTCTTTTCCTCCAAAATTAGTTGGGTCATGCAAACTCACATTCCAAAAACCATCTTCTCTCTGGATTGGGAGCAAAGCCGCCAACAAATCTTTATAATCCTGAAGATATTCGTTATAATGCGGGTCTGATTTGGGTGTATCTTCAAGAGTTTTCGCCAAAGCAGCTACTACCCAACCGTTTCCACGGCTCCAATAACAGTCTTCACCATTGGGTTCTTTGTAAGGGAGTACAAAATCTTTATCTCTCCACCAGATTTTGTCAGCCTGATTGTACAAACCATTTCCTCCATGTTTATATTTTGTATAAGCATACATTTCGTAATTTCTGTCGAAATATTTTTGCTCACCAGTAATTCTCCCCAATTTAGTAAAGATCGGCATTGACATTTGAAGCGCATCGATCCACCACCAATCATCAACCTTTTTAGTTGCGATCATACTGTCCATCGAAGCTTTTATATTTTTAATTCTCTCAGGATGTTTTTTACCATCGATTTCGTAAAGGTCAATATAAGTTTGTCCACAAGCCTGGTGGTCTGCATTTCGGGTATACGTTCCGCGCATCAGATCCCATTTGTGATCATTGGCCCACGACATTGCGTAATCGTAGTATTCTTTTTTCGGATCAACTTTATATAAGGCAATAAGCCCTTCATAATAAACAGCACGAGTCCAAAGGTTACTTGGCCATACTTTTTTACCAACGATATCTTTTCCCGTATCGGGCCATTTATTCATAAAATACTGATTGGCTCTTCTTGAAACTTCCAAAACCTCTTTTTTGTTGGGAAGCTCAACCTTTGCTGATGCATTGTTTTTCTGAACAGAGCAGGAAGTCATTCCCGCCAGAATCAGTGCAAAAAAACCTGTTGTTAATAGTTTTTTCATAAGTATATATTTATTTTTCTTTTGTTTTTATATTTTTAAATGCTCAAAAATCATTGCGACCTTGGCGTTTAAAATATTAATTATTATTTCAAATACTTTCTTAGTTCACTTTTCTTTAAATCTTTGATTCCTTTTGCCACCAATTCTGCATTGAAAATTGCTCCTGCTTCATTAGTATGTGTATGGTCTTTCGGGAAGAATGTTTTTACTTTTTCAGAGCCTATTTTCTCATATTTTTCGATGACCATTGTATTCAAATCAAGAAAATAAGCGCCTGTTTGTTTCGAAACTTCTTGTGCCCAAACTCCGTATTGGTCTTTGTTAATTTTATTTTTATCATCAAATTTAAATCTCGGAACTGGTGAAAAAATGATAGGAATTGCCCCTTTAGATTTTGCTTCGTTCGCATATTTTCTCATATAATGACCGTAGGTATAAACCGTTTCATTCACTTTTCTAATGGGATTATAAATATCTTTCGATTCATTTCCAATGCCTTTGATCGTACCTCTTGCTCTCAAAGTATCGGCCAATTCTCCACCGTCGTTATGACCGAACTGCATCAAAACATAATCGCCTTTTTTAATGGTTTTCATGATTGAATCCCATCGTCCTTCTGTGATAAAAGTTCGGCTGCTTCGTCCGCCTTTCGCATGATTTTGAATTTCGATTTTATCTGTATTAAAATATAAATTCATAAAACTTCCCCATCCCCAAAGTGAATCTGCGCCTTTTCCGGAACCGTTTTGTACCGTTGAATCACCAATAATATATAACACAGGTTTGTCTTGGATCTTTTGAAATGAAGCTGCAATAATTACAATTAAAGCAATAGCTGGAAGTAAGAATTTTATTTTCATATTATTTTATTTTTGAACACGAAGTTCACTTAGTTTTTCTATTTTAATCTTAATATTTTGTTTTACTGAGCGGTAATTTCATATTAAAGACCATCGTGAAAATCTTTGATTTTCAAAACTTATGTGTTCTTATTATAAGCCGAATCACAAACTTAAAATAACTAATGTGTTTAAAATCTTTTGTGACTTTTGCAGTTAAGATTTATTTCTTTTTAGTAAAAATATTCGGTTTCGGAATTTCTTTTACCGACTCATCCAAATAATAATCGGTATGCGGAGGTTGATTATATCCTACATTTTGCCAAACGATACTGAGGCGATATTGCGGGTTATGCATCAAAGTATACAACCTGTGCTTCGTTGGAATTGTGGTGCTGAAAATTCTCAATTCCTTGTTATCAGTTGTTCTATACATCACTTCTTCACGCCAATCTCCAAAAAGATCGGCAACCAGAGATGGATTTTTCTTTGTTCCATTATTCGATTCACACTGAAAATCTTTTGCATCTACTATCACATTCGTTTTTTCTTTCTTCCAATCCCATTTTGAAATAACAGTTCCGTCTAAAATTTCGCTTAAAAAATCACCATCCCAATAAATTCCCATATTAGCAGGAGGATTTTTCTCACTGATTTTTTTTCCTTTTGCACTGTAAACGCCTTTCAAACCGGCACCTGCTGCCCAAGATTCTGAACCGTCATGACGAGGATCAATATTTAAAGACAAACCTCTTCCCGGTCCCTGAAATTTACCTGCTTTACTATAAACTGTCGAAGGTAATTTCCATAAAACTTTTCCGGTTCTTCCGTCTCTGAAATGAGCTCCCGCATCATCAAATCTCTCCTGAATGTCGAAAATTTCCAATCCGGGATTTGATGGGTCTAAATCTCCAACGTGCAACGCATCGCCGTGACCGTAACCTGTACTGTTCAACACTTTTCCATCGTCATCAACCGTCATTGCACCAAAAATAATTTCATCTTTTCCGTCATTATCAACATCGGCAATGCTTAAATTATGATTTCCCTGTCCACGATATTTTTTATTGTCTTCTGAACTTTCGGTATCGAAAAGCCAACGAAGACTGAGTTTTTTATCTTTATAATCCCAAGCTGCAATTGCTGTTCTGGTATAATACCCTCTCGACATAATCACACTCGGAGTTTTTCCGTCCAAATAAGCAACAGCTCCCAAAAATCGGTCGAGACGATTTCCTTTAGCGTCACCCCAAGTTTCAGTCATTTCTTCGTTGGTCGGATTCAAGCTGCCTGCAAATCTTGGAACTTCATAATTTACGGTATTAATTTCTGCTCCGGTTTCTCCATTAAAAACTGTCAGAAATTCCGGCCCGGAAAGAATCATTCCGTTTTCGTTGACGTAATTTTTGGTGGAGTCACCAATGAATTTTCCTTTTCCGTCTTTGCTTCCGTCGGCTGTTTTCATTACGATTTCAGCTTTTCCGTCCTGGTCTAGATCATAAACCAAAAACTGTGTATAATGCGCTCCTTCTCTTATGTTTTTGCCTAAATTAATTTCCCACAAAAACTGTCCATCTAGTTTATAAGCCTGAATAATCGGCGGGTCTGTCTCTCCTTTCTGGCTGTTGTCGTGCGACCTTCCGGTTTGATGAAGAATGATTTCGTACTCTCCGTCACCGTCCAAATCAGCCACTGAAGCATCATTCGGAGTGTACCCTTCCGGAGTTTTTAATGGAATTGAAAAATAAGGTTTTTGATTCGCTGTATATTTTGCATAATCATAATTGACAGTCAAATCCTCACCATAAGATTGAATAAAATAGGTGTAATCTTTCCCTTTTTTTGCCGCTTTATCTAACAAGTTGGTTCCTTCAAGAAGTGGTTCTTTATTTAGTTTTTTTGTATAGGCACCTTTTGTGCGATATTCTGTACGATAAACATCAAATTTCGCATTTTGTTCCTCTGTTCCCAACAAACGCCAACTCACAAAAACGCCTGATTCTGAAGGAATCGCAACGATTCCTCTTTTCAGGTATTCCATTTGTCTTTGGGCAAAAATTGTTTGCGAAAGAAAAATGGCAGATGTAATTAATATGTATTTAATTTTCATAATGCACATTATTTTTCATTTTTTTCTATAAAAAAAGATGAAGCAACAGGTCGCTCCTACGGAGCTTGTTTGTATGTTCTTCATTTTATCTATTAACAGTAAATCCCGCTGGGATTTTAAAAAGTTCCTTTAGGAACGAACTGTTAATAGAAAATAATTATTAAATGAATTAAAGCTCTAGAAGAGCGACCTGTAAATTATATTTCAATTTTTTATCTGACAAGAATAATTACTTTACGTTTTACCAAAAGCCAAATTTTAATCTTTGCCTTCCGAAATCAACTTGCTTCCCTTTGTTATCCTTGTCAAGGTTTAAAACCTTGACAAGGATTTTTTACATTGAATCTCTCGCAGCCCGACCTGAGTGGAGCTCTTTTTGAGAGGAGGTACGACGAGCAAAAAAGCGGGAACGTAGGGCGGAAAAAGCTGCCCAAATAATTTTAACTACACAACTTCAATCGATTGCATAAATTCAATTATTTCGTAGAAACCTGCTTCAACAACCACTTTACCCATTCTTCAGTTCCCTGATAATTCGTGAAATCTGCGGGTAGTTTTTTGCCGTCGATATATTCGTTGTAGCACCACGGGTCACCCAATGCGAAAACGGTTCCTTTACCTATTTTTGCGATGGCTGCGATGTTTTTGTCTTCTGCATACAGCAATTCTTTCGCCGGACTTTTCACAGAAATTGTCGCCACTTCCTTCATATATAATTTTTGTTCGGAGAAAATTTCGTTTTCTTTCGGAACCATTACTTTTCCTTGTTCAAATTCTCTTTTCTGAACGCGGTTGTAACTGTCTTCATTGAAATGAATTCCAAATTTATTTGCCAGCTTATTGAAATTCTCAAACTCAGAATTTCCTTTATCGTTGCTCAGTAAAACCAAAACACCTCCTTTTTCTACCCATTTCACGAGGTTTTTAATGGATTTGACATCGACAAAATTCGCTTTTCCGCCGGATGCTTCTTTGTCGATATCCGCATCGACGATGATGTAGACATTGGCATTTTTTAAGTCATTTTTTGATGGAGCTGTAGTCAGCGTACCGATCTCTGCACCTTGCTTTTGGAAGATCTCTCCTAACAGAGAAAAACCTCCATTGGTGGTATCATTCCATGTGTAATGCCAAGACTCTAAGGCTTTTGTTTCTTTATTTTCTCTTTTCTCATTGTTGAAAAAGTTATCTAAAACAACTTTCGGTTTCTGTTGAGCACTGGTAAACCCAACGGTCAGCAAAGTCCCTACAACGAATGATTTTATGATAATTTTAGTCATAATTAATTTTTATTTTGAATAATAAATTGGAATTAATTGAATTTCGCCATCCAAACCAGAAGGCTGAACTTTCCAATTAGATGCATCGAAAGGCTTGTAGTTAATATTCACAAAGTTGATTTCGTGATAATTTCGCCATTCAATTTTATTTTTATCCATATAACGGATCCGGTTGGCCATCAGGTTTGAAACCTCGATCTGAATTGTGTTTTTGCCTTTTTTAAGATATTTTCCGACGTTGATCTCAAACGGGTTGCTCCAGACAATTCCTGCTTCTTTTCCATTGACGATTACTTTTGTACTTTCAAACAATTTGTCAAATTTCAGTACAAAATCGTCTGCTTTTTTCTTTAAATCGAATGTTGTTGTATAAACTCCTGTTCCCGAAAAACTTTGCGTTGAAGCGTCTTCAGTAAAATTCGTCCAAGGTTGAAGTTTCTTCAAAGTTCTTGATTTCGGAAGTTCGGGACCTCCTTCTTTGAAAGATAATTGCCAAGGTTGATTTAAAATAATAGGAGCGTCAGTTTTTTCAATATATTTCCAATTAACAATGGAATTATCTGCAGTTTCAGAAGCTTTTATAATAATTGATTCTCCAGATTTCAACTGGATTTTCACTGAATTATCATCAGTTTCAGCGATTCCAAAATCACCATTTTCAGGGTTCATCAAAGCGACTTGTTTCCCAACAAAATTCAGTGGAATATTTTGATTGATTTCCTTTGAAGTGTGATTGACAATGTAATAATATTTTCCACCGTCGAATTTTCTTCTCACGAATTTCAATCCGGTATCCGTTAGTTTTTCTCTTTCGATTTTTAAAAATTCTAACCCTTTTTCAACATTGGAAGTCAAGATAATTTTTCCTTTTCCAAATGTTGCAAATTTAAAATTTACATTTTGCTGAAAAGGAATGGATTTCCATAAAGAATTTAATTCAGTTTTTCTTTTTTCTGCTTCAAAATATCCCGGAATATTTTTCGGTTCGTTCTGAAATATAATAGATGCGCCGTTTTGAGCTAAATTTAAAATATTTTTCAATGTAGATTCAGGTAAATAATCAAGTTGTGGAATGATGAGCACTTTATACGAACCGCCTTCTTTTGAAACCTGAATATTTTGATTATACAAATTCGCTTCGCTAATCATTTTATCGGAGACCATATCTAAAGAATAGCCTGATTTGCCCAATTTATCAAGGTTTTTATAAAACGCGGTCGGTTGTAACCATTTTTCAATATTATGAATTTTAAAGGCAACATCTTTTCCTTTCGGACTCGCCCATTGGTCGTAAATTGGCCAGTAAATCAACAGTTCATTATCTGATTTTCCGCTTTGTAAAACACTTTGAGTTCTTGCCACGTAAGAATTTAATCCACTTAACTGTGGCCACAAACTGTTCTCGGGCACAAAATTAGTCGATGCATAAAACAACCACCCTGGAAACTTTACATCAGCAGGCGTGTAAGTCGTTCCGTGATAAAAAACATGATTAATTCCCGATAAAAAAACCTGCTCAACTTCAGGTTTTGCCTGTGACCAAGAGGTTTTAAAATGCTCAGTTAGCCACGTAAAAGTTTCATTCGAAATCAGTTTTTTCCCCATCACATTAGCTACCGAAGAAGAAAACTTCAACATATTGATATCAGGAACATCTGATTTTTGAATATCGGCACTATCTCTTTTTAAACCTATAATATCAAACGGCGTACTTCCAAAAGTTTCAGATTCCGGAATATCGACTGCAGCATACAAATCCAGTAAATTACCCGGCGAACCGTGTGCTTGATTGGTATTTTTTGAGTTTTTGGAATGTGCCCAATTGGTAAAATCTTTGGTAAAGCGGTTTAAAATAAGGTCGCTTAAAGTTTCTCTGTAATCAGATTTTATTCTTGTCGCAATTTCATTTTCTTCATTGTTCACCAAATATTTGATGTAAGGGCTTAAGTCGTAACCACGTCTTTTTTGAAATTCTTCTTTAAAATCTGGCGTCCAGTCTGCATTGTAAACTTCGTAACTATCATTGAAAAAAGAACGAATTCCATAATTTGAATTGCCAAAAGCCTCATCGAAAGTTTTCAGATAATCTTTTGTAGCATTGGGTGAAAAATGGTCTAAAGTGTAGCCTTCACCGCCCGGAGCGGCACGTTTTACTTTCTGTAACGTTTTACCAATAAAAACTGCGTAAACTGTCCATTTCCCTGAGGTAGGTTTCCAATTTAAAGTTCCGTCTTGAGTCACTTTATCTGTTAAAACAACAGCTTCATTTTTCTCATTGTAAGCTGTAACGATATCAAGTTTTGTAGTTTTTAAATTCTTCTGTTTTTCATCTTTTAAAACAATCTTTTCAGAAAGCTTTTCATTTGATTGAATATCGTAAGTCTGAACTATCATTTTTGTCGCCGCATCATTTTCACTGACTTGCGAACCGCCAATTGGCCAACCAGTTCCAACCGACATATCGACGCCCATTTTCAAGCTTTTAGCTTTATCTGTAGTGAACTGCAACATTTTCATCCATTCTGGAGAAAGATAATTGATGTATTTATTTTCAAAATCTTTTGCTCCGTAAATCGGGACGATTTCTACCCCTCCAAAACCTGATTTTGAAAGTGTAGTTAATTGTTTGTCTAATCCTTTTTCGTCAACTGCACTTCCCATCCACCACCAACGCGTCCAGGGTTTGGCAGTTTCGGTAACTGTTGGCCAGGGATTTTGTGCGGAGAGATTTCCGAAGGCAAAACAGATGACACTGAGCTTTATGATATTTTTAATTCTCATTATTCAACTTTTTATTTTTAGTCACAAAATATTTTTTCAACACATTAGTTATCTTCAAGTTAGTGATTCGACTATTGAGAAGAACACTTAAGTTTTTGAAAATCTTTGATTTTCTTTTTATATACATCTTTTTTATCAATCATTTTAAACTTTAAAAACTTAAGTGTTTAAAATTTCAATTTCCATCAGGCTTTAAAGATTCCATATAGACTGATTCTGGCCAGTGGAATTTTTCAACATTGTCAGGTTTATTGGGGTTAAAATTTTTCTCAATTTTCGAAATGTATTTCTTCAAAGGCAGGTTTTGGTCAATGATAGATTTTACGACACATTTTGCCAATTCATAAGCTCCATAAGGATTAAAATGCGTATCATCTGCCAAAGCGTTCGGTTGATTAGGATAAGCGTTTGCCGGATAATAGACAAATGCTTTCTTCGCCGCTTCCGGTCCCATTGCTTCGAACAATGTTTTGCTTAATGCATTCAAATCAATTAAATCAACCTTTTCTTCTTTCGCAATTTCCCGCATTGCATCGGGAAAATCGTCTAAAGTATTGACTATTTTATTATTGTCATCAAAAACTCTGCGATTCATCGAAGTTACCAAAACAGGAATTGCACCTAATTGTTTCGCTTTTAAAATCCATTCTTTTAAACGTTTTCTGTAACCAGATTTCGTACTATTACCAGCTTTTTGGTCATTGTGCCCAAACTGAATAAAAAGATAATCTCCCGGTTTTATTTTATTCCAGATTTTATCGATTCGGTGACGGTCTTCGAAGGCTTTTAAGGTTTCTCCGCTTTCTGCATAATTGGCAATCACGACTTCGTTTGGTTTGAAAAAATAAGGCAACATTTGCCCCCACGAAGCCCAAGGTTCATATTGAGCATCCACAACTGTTGAATCTCCCGTCAAAAAAATAGTTTTCGCTTTTTTATTAGGTTGAATAATTATCGAACACACTTTCGGAGCTTTATTATTAAATTCAATAGTCAACAGATTGTCCCAATGAAGGTATTTTCTTTCTCTTGGTTTTAATTTTACAATTCCGATTTTTTCTCCATTTTGATTTCGGATGATGCTGTCTTTTACATGGACGGTAATTTGTTTTTCTACAACTTCGCCTTGTTTTGTTTTCACATCATTCAACATCAATCGGCGGTTTTCTACACGAACCGTTGTTTCGGAAGTACCTTTTGAATCACCCAAATTTAATTGAATATCATAATTTCCTTCAGGAAGAACCACAGAAAAATAGAAAGGTTTTTCACTTGTAATAAAATCTCCGGTCAAAGCATTGCCGCCATTGTCAACAGATTTTAAACCGGAAATATCCATAAATCCGTAACCAATTTTCTTGTCAAATTTTGAAGCCGGAGTGATTGGAATAAATCCGTTCTCCACTCTGTTTCCACCAAAATCAAACTTGAAAGTGGTTTGTTGCCCAAAATATAATGAACAGACTAAAACTATTAAAAAAGAGAATCCGTTTTTCATTATTAATCTGTTAAAATATTTTCTTTTGGCATTGTAAACTGTTTATTTTCATCGCCCAAATCCGGCAATCCAAAATAGAAATATAGAGTTCTTTTGAATGTTCCTTTCAAATGATTTGGTTCACTTTCGGGTCCTAAAGTTTCGGTTTTATCGTTAATATTAAACGCCAAAACAGTTCCCAAAGGAGGGATTGCATCTAAAAATGAGATATTTCCTGTCGGTAATTTCGGATAACCTTCCGCTCCGTAGATTCCGTAAAAATCAAAAAGTCTGACGAACATTTTTTCTTCCTTTGTTCCAACTGTTATTTTCCCTTCTGCAGTATCTAATTGCAACCAAGAAACCTCATCAAAATAGCCCTTAAACTCAGGGTAAATCCACGGAGATTGTCCGGTTCTTGTTGAGTTTTTTAAACTCTGCCAAACATTAAAAGTTTGTCCCTGAGTTCTGTTTTTCCAAACATGATAAGGTCCTTTTCCGAGCCATTTTGCATTGATGACATAATTTTCAGGATAATCGAAACTTACCCCTGAAAATTGATAATCTCCAGACAAAGAATATTCGTAATTCAATTCTAAAATTCCGTTTGGATTGAGTTTCCAAATGATTTTATTTCTGTTTTTATAATTGACTTCAATCAGTTGATTTTGTCCTTCTGCAAAAGATTTAATGGATGATAATTCCATAGTTCCGTTCACGAAAACAGGTCCGTTTTTGAAGGTCATTTTTTTGCCTTTTTTATCGACAATGACTGATTTCAAAAGTCCATCTTTTTTTCCGATGGCAAATTCCTTTTCGTCTGATTTTAAAATAAATAATGAATCATTTTCAATGACCGAAATCGGAAATTCTTTAAGTAAAGATTTTGAAAATTGTTTTGAAATTCCATCATTAGAGGCAATTTTCCAAGTCCAGGTATAAATTTCTTTTCCAAATTTGTCTATTGCAGTTAATAATAAACCTTCACTTTCTTTCCAGTTTGAAGGAAGATTTAAATTGATATTTCCTTTTTCTGTTGGTTTAATATTCGGAGATTCCGCTTTTCCTGTTTTAATTACGTCAGAACCAGATTCTGAGGAAAAGGGTGTTTTAAACTTAACTATTTTCCACTCAAACTTACATTCATTTAAATTCGTAAAATGATAACGGTTTTCGATAGGAATAATTCCATTAAAATCATTTGGAAGCGTTTTCAAATCAATCTTTACCGGACTGTAAATCTCCCTAATTGCATAAAAACTTCCCTCTTTTTCACGATGGGGTCCCATAACTCCGTCTGGAGCGTTGATAGCGTTCACGTCAATCTGATTGTTAAAATCTGTTCTCACCAAACCTTCATCTGCAAACGCCCAGAGAAAACCACCTGCTCCTTTTTTAGAATTCCAATGCAGTTCCCAATAATCGGCTAAAGAAGTTCCGCCACCACCGTCATCTTGAGCGTGCAAAAACTCGGTGGGCATATAAATATTTTCGCCTTCAAGAATTTTTTGTGTGCTGTAATAATCTTCGTAATGGTTGCAGTCGATTCCATTGAAAGCATTTCCTGGCTTGTGATGCGCGTGAATTACGGGACGGTTTGATAAATCATATTTTGCAAATTCTGCATCCAAGTCAAAATTATGCCCGCCCTCGTTTCCGTTACTCCAGAAAATAATGGATGGATGATTTGCATCTCTCACAACCATTTCTTTCACCAACTTTTCACCAACTTCTGTGCTGTATTTTTTTTGCCAACCTGCCAATTCATCCAAGACATATAAACCGAGAGAATCGCAAATTTTTAAAAACGATTTATTCGGTGGATAATGTGAACAGCGAACAGCGTTCATATTCATTTCTTTGATGAGCTGAACATCCATCAAATCGATATTTTCATTGACTGCTCTACCTGTTTCAGGCCACCAAACGTGACGATTGATCCCTTTCATTTTTATCTTTGTACCGTTGATATAAATGCCGTCGCCTTTCTTGATTTCTATCGTACGAAAACCGAATTTTTCTTCGGACTGAAAGATTGTTTTTCTGTTTTTATTTAAAGTGAATTTTGCTTTGTACAAATTCGGTGTTTCCGCCGTCCACAATTTTAGATTTTTAACGGAAAATTGAATTTGCTTTAAAGTATCATCTTTTTTAATCTGAATCTGAGATTCGCCAACCAAATTATTTTTAATATCAAATATTTCAACTTGTAAATTGTTCGCAGAATTAATTCCTTTTAAATGAATATTTGAACGAAAAGTTCCGTCTGCTTTTGCATCAATCGCTGTCCAGGAAATATGTTCTTTTGAAGTTGCTTCTAAATAAACAGGTCTGAAAATCCCTCCCAAAATCCAATAATCAGCGAGACGTTCTGCATTGTTGACCGATTTATCAGCGGATATTTTGGAAACTTTTACTTCAAGAATATTTTCTTTTCCAAAAATTAATTTGTCTGAAATATCATATTTAAATTCATAAAATGCGCCTTGATGAATAGCTCCGGCTGATCTTCCGTTGATCTTCACTTCGGTATCGGTCATCGAACCTTCGAAAACAATGTTGATGGTTTTTCCTTTCCAGGAATTTGGAACTAAAAATTGGTGTTTGTACAAACCTACTTCATCATTGAATTTAAAATTTTTGCCGTAGGTCACATAATCGCGTCCGTAATTATATGAACCAAAACCCTGCTGTTCCCATTGAGAAGGAACCTGAATTTTATCCCAATTTCCAGATTTTCGTCCACCGTTTATCCAAAAATCCCATTCTTTGGTATGTTCAGAATCTTTCCCGCTCAGGAATTGAATTTCCTTAGATTGAGAATGCAATAATTGAGAGCATAAACATAAAAGAACGAATATTTTGGAAAAACAACTCATTTTGCAGCAATATCGGAATCGTCTTTTTTGTCATAAGATTGAGTGAGAGAAGCAACTTGCTCCACCTTAATATTTTTTTGCTTTAAGTTTTGAATATTTTTCAGGTTTTCCATTTCAGGCTTTAATGCTCTGATTTTGAAATTTTCAAAAGTGAAATCTTTCAAATCAAACAAATCTGATTTTTCAATGGAGAACGCTGTTTCGCAACTTAAATCGATATTTTTGATGGTAATATTATTAGCCAATCCTTTTCTCGGTCTTTCTTCGCCTTTTAAATCAAAAAACTGGTTCCAGCCTTTTACATAAATAAAAGTTTTTACATTTCCTTTGATGTTGTCAACCGTCAGATATTCGTAATGTTGAGGCGTGTCGGGACGCATTTTTAGGTGTAGTAACCTTGAAGCATCTTTCACTGTAGAATTGCGAAGAACCACGTTGTAATTGTGAATTGATTCGCTACCGCAAGTCAAAACAGAATGGCAGAATCCAAAAGTATTGTCTTCAATTAAAATATTTCTGTTTTCTCCATTATTAGGGTCTTTATCGGCTTTTGGACCTTTTCCACCTTTTAAAGCAATTGCATCATCGTTAACCGACATATAGCAATTTTTAATCAGGAAATTCGTGCACGCATCAATATCAACCGCATCTGTGCTTGGTGCTTTTACAGGTTCTTTCGGAGCAAGAATCGTTAGATTTAATAATTTAACGAAATGTGATTTATAATAATGGGTGCTCCAAAACGGTGAGTTTTTAATTGTAATTCCTTCAACCTGAACGTTTTTAGAATTTGAAACATAGATAATTCTTGGTCTCATTTCATCCATATTAGTGCATTTAGGATTCCATTCGCGTCTTTTCCAGAAAGATTTCCAGAATCGAAGTCCGTTTCCATCCAATGTTCCTTTTCCTGAAATGGTAAAACCATCCAATCCGTCTGCGTTGATTAAAGCTGGAAAATATTTTACGGTTTGTCCTTCCATTCTTGTTGTCACCACCGGAAAATCGTTGATATCATCGCTTCCCTTTAATTTTGCTCCGTTTTCCAAATGTAAATGGGTTCCTTGTTTAAAAAAGACTGAACTGATAAGAAACGTTCCTTTTGGTACAATAACTACACCTCCATTTTTTGAAGCTTCATCAATGATATTTTGAATTTGTTTTGTCTGAAGAATCGTACTGTCATTCTTTACGCCAAAATCTGTGATAATGTATTTCTTTCCTAATTTGTTGATGTCGGTAGGTTTGTTTTCTTTAAACCATTTCGGAATTGCTGTTCCGTCGGGGAATTTGTCCTGACTTTTTAATCCTGTTGAACATAAAGCGAGAATCAAGAGAGACCCAATCAATTTGGATGTATTTGGAAATTTCATAATGTATTTATATTGCTGTATGATTTGATCCTTGTGAATAGTTGTTTAAAAAACACAAAAATCAGTAAAATAATTTTCAAATTGATTATCTGTAAATTATCACAATACTTTATTTAACGCAAAGTTCGCAAAGATTTTTTTACTACTAACTGCTTTTAAAGTTCGCAAAGGCGTTTCACTCAGCAAAGAGTCCAAAGGCATTTGAATAATGATATATTACAAACAATTAGAAAGAAAATTATTCTTTCATTTCATTTTCATAAAAATATACATTCCGAGACTTTACAGCATCCTGCTCTTTCATGTTGGAAGTTTAAAGATGCTTTTGACTTTAACAAGCTTTCAAATTAGATGAGTTTTCAGTAAGTTTACTTCTTTTATTAAATGAAGTTGAAAATAAATAATCATGAAAATAATTTCAGTAAGACAAAATCCTGAATATAAAGAAAAAGCAATTGAATATTTCCAGAAAAGCTGGTCTGAAATTTCGCCAATCATTTATCAAGATTGTATATCGAATAGTATTGATGCAGAGCAATCTCTACCTCAGTGGTATTTATTGGAAAAAGATGAAGAAATTATCGGTTGCGCCGGATTAATTACCAATGATTTTATCAGCAGAATGGATCTGTATCCGTGGGTTTGTGCTCTATTTATTAACGAAGATCACAGAGGAAATCATTACAGTGAACTTTTAATTAATAAAGCTAAAGAAGATGCCAAAGATTTTGGATTTAAATATCTGAATTTATGTACTGATCACATTGGATTTTACGAAAAATATGGTTTCAAATATATCGGACAAGGATATCATCCGTGGGATGAAGAATCCAGAATTTATCAATTTGAAGTTTAATTATTTTATGATTATTGAATACCGAAACCTTTTACCAGACGAAAGTAAAGCGTACCGAAGAATCCGTTTGGAAAGTTTAAAAGAATTTCCGGAAGCTTTTTCTGCAACCTATCAGGAAACTTTGAATGTAGAAAAACTTACTTTAGAAAACGATATTGAAAATCAGGCAGCCAATAAGTTTGTACATGGTGTTTTTGCACATCATGAACTGATTGGAATATGCACTTTTGTAAAAAGCGATGAAAACACCGGAAACATTTATCAAATGTATGTTCAAAAAGGATCTCAGGGAAAAAACATCGGGTTGAATTTAGTTCATTCAGCTATAAAAGAAGCTATAAAACGATATGGTAATCTGGAAATTTGTCTTGAAGTATCTGTTTACAATTTACAAGCTAAAAATTTTTATTTAAAAGCCGGTTTTGAGCAAATTCAGCAAGTTGAAAACTCAAGTGATATTTTAATGAAATACAAAGGTTTGTAAATTAATAATTCTTAAAATTATTCTGCCAAATTTTTCAAACTTCTATTTAAACTTCTCACAGAAATCCCCAAATACGCTGCTAAATCTTCTTTAGAAAGCTGAATATCCTGTTTTGACTGAAGCTCAAAAAGTTTCCGCAAACTATGTTCAACCGTATATAATTGCTGGAAAGAGGCTCGCTTTGAAGTATTCACAATTCGCTCTGCAAAAGCATCCACAAGCAAGGCATTGAGTTCTAAATTATTTTTTAAAAGTTCGCGAAAATATGGAACCGACAATGCATATGCCGAAACATCGGTCATCGCCTCGATATTGCATAAACAGGGAATATTTCTAATGCATTCTATCTCACCAAGAATTTCGCCTTTCCCTAAAAACTCAAGAATAAATTCTTTATCATTCTCTTCACTAAAATAACACTTTACGATCCCCTCTTTCATCAGCATCACTTTGGTCGATTTGTCGTTCTGCATCAAAAGTCTTTCTCCTTTTGCAAACTGTTTCAAGATCACGTCTTCTTTTCGCTCTTGTTTCTCGTAAAGTTTTGTGATAAAATCTAAAAATGTCTGGTTTGTGCGTAACATATTCTTATTCGGGACAAATGTCCTTTCGGGATTTTTTATATAGGTTGAAATTTGCGGCAGAAAAATACACAATACTGCTGAGAAATAAAATTAGTGATTCTACTCGATTTTTAATATAAAATTTAATAAAATATGAAACAGCTTATTAAGCAAGAGGACTGGAAAAGAAAGGAACATTTTCTATTTTTTTCAAAATTTGAAGAACCTTTTTTCGGAGTAACCATTACGATCGACTGTACTTTAGCCTATCAACAAGCGAAAGCAAAAGGAAACTCTTTTTTCCTTTATTATCTGTACAGGTCTTTAAAAGCAGCCAATGCCATAGAAAACTTCCGTTATAGAATTATTGATAAAGAAGTGTATCTGTTTGATCAGATCAATGCTTCTGCAACCATCAACAGACCCGATGAAACCTTTGGTTTCTCTTATATGGATTATGATAAAAATGAAGAATTATTTTACCAAAATGCAAAAGAAGAAATTGTAAGAGTACAGCAATCTAAAGGCCTAATTCCTGCAGGTTCGGGAGAAAATGTCATCCATTTTTCTGCTGTTCCGTGGTTTGATTTCACGTCACTTTCCCATGCAAGAAGTTTTACATTCCCTGACAGTTGTCCCAAAATTTCATTTGGTAAAGTAACTGAAAATAATGGTAAAAAATTGATGTCTGTCTCTATTCATGCCCATCACGGATTGATGGATGGTTTTCATATTGGATCATTTGCTGAAAAATTTCAGGAATTAATGAATGAAATATAATTTCAATAATTATAACAAAAAACACCGTCTGCGAAATTTTAAGACGGTGTTTTTTAGACTTAATTCAGACAATTATTATATTTACAGGATAAACTTGCCAAGGTTAGTTTATTTAAGAAAAACTTATCCATGAAAAAACAAACCTTAAAAGCTTATTTCAGAACTATTAATTGGTTGGGTAACGATATTGTAGACTGGAATTCTGGCGGAATGTGCTATTCTTTGGATGGAACTAAAAAGCAAGATCAAAAATATTATTACGGATTCAATTGCGATTCATCTATTACTTCTGATTGTGGTACTTATGCTTTTATTTACAAAAGATTAGGAACAAAAGGACTTCTTTTAAAAAATGGAGAGGTATTAAGAGAAATCAATCGTAGCTATTATCAATCTGAAGTCTATGAATATCCTGCCGCATTTATTAATTACAAAGGAAAAACATACTTGATACATTGCCCTAATTCTTATTGTCAATTAGATTTTGAAGATGTTGAGACGGGAGAAATTATGACAGATAAAGTTGAAAGAAACCCACGGGATATTTTCCATTCTAGATTAGAAGTAAGTCCTAATCATCAATTTCTTTTGAGTAAAGGATGGATTTGGCATCCGGTGGATGTCATTGAAGTCTACGACATAGAACAATGCTTCATTGATCCTACTTATTTAGACATTGAAAAGAGTATTTCAAATCTATCTGTTGAGATTTGCTCAGCAGCATTTATAGATAATGATAAAATTTTACTTTGCGCATCTGCGGAAGAACCATTTGATGATGAAAATATGGTTCCTCCCAATCATCTTGCTATTTGGAATTTTAAGACAAATCAAATAGAAAAAGTAATAAAACCAAGTATTGAAACAAGAAATGTTTTTGCTATTAACGAAAACCTTTGTTGGGATTTATATCAATATCCAAAAATTATTGATTTAAATAATGGAAATATCATCGGAGAATTTCCTGAGATTAATTCGGGGCTGCAATCTTCTTCAATTATCCGTAAAGAAAATTTAACGAAAATCGCTTTCAATAGACACAGCAAACAAATTGCAATTGCATTGGATGGTACAATTGAAGTCTTGTCTGTTTAAATTTAATCATTTTTTATATTCCTCATCGCTCACCGGAAGTAACCAAACTACCGAACCCTTATCATTATTACTAATTGCCAAATGAGAAAAATCGCTGTCAGCACTTGCTCCATGCCAATGTTCTACATTGGGTAGACATTTTATAACATCGCCTTTTCGCACAATTTTCTTTGATTGCCCTTTTTCCTGATAATATCCGGTTCCATCAGTAACCAGAAGAATCTGACCTGCAGGATGTAAATGCCAATTGGTTCTTGCTCCCGCTTCGAAAGTGATATTTCCTACAGTTATAGGAATTTCCGCCTCATTTGCAATCAATATATTGAGATAAACCGTTCCTGTGAAATTTTCGCTGTTTAACTTTTCACCTTTCTCAAAAAGAGTTTTAAATTCAGATTCACTTGTATTTTGAGTTTGGGATTTAAAATTATAAGTTGAAAGCATCAATATACAACTGCTTACAAACGTAATAAACTGTAAATATCTCATTTATAAATTTTTTGAATAAAATTCAAGTAATTTTTCAACTGCCTCATTTACATATTCCGGTTTCCAGTAAGTTTGAATATGAGTAGCACCATCGATAATCAATAGTTCTTTGCTTTTTGCATTGGTAGCTTTTGGGAAAGCTTCATCGGTCATATATTTCGTATCGGCTTTGCTTCCTACGATCATCAAAAGGGGTTGATCGATCAAATCCATATTTGCAGCTGCATCCCAAGTCATTAAGTCTAATAAATTGCTTGTAGGATAAAGAAAAGTTGAATTGGGGTGTGCATTGGTACGATAGTAATAAATATAACCTTCACGATAAAGGTCTGTTAAAGTTTTTTCAATCTCTTCATCTGTAATTTTTGCTACTCCTGAATAGATGATCTTACCGCCTGCAGCTTCTTGCGCTCTTGCATCAGAGACTTGTTTTAAACGTTCCTGTATTGTATTTAATCCCGAATTCTGAAAACCATTGCGTCTTACTTCGCCAGAATTAAACATACTTAAAGTAGCAACGGCTTTTACTCTCTTATCAGATTGCGAAGCTTTTAAAGTATAACCACCACCGCCACAAATTCCAAGCGCACCGATCCGGTTTTCATCAACACCTTTATATTGGCTGATAAAATCTACCATCCCATGAATATCTTCAGTTCGGTATGTAGGATTATCGGTATGTCTGGGCTCTCCTCCACTTGCTCCTTGATAAGCTGCATCAGCTGTAATTGTTATGTAGCCTATCTCTGCTAAACGCTGTGCATACAAACCTGCAGTCTGCTCTTTCACACCGCCATTGGGATGCGCGATTACTATTGCCGGATATTTTTTTGACTCATCATAATTTGCGGGAGTATAAACATTGGCAGCAATGTCAATTCCTTTTAATTTATAATTTACATGATGGATGTTTACTTTTCCTGATACGTTTTCTGTAATTGCCCCGTCATAAACCAAACCGAATGGGTTATTACGAGTGACTATTTCGATTTTTTTTATTTTCACTTTTTTTGTCTGGTCAATATTTTTCGTTTGTGCATTGATACCGAAGTTTATTATAGCTGTCGTCAATATCGTTATTGAAATTATTATTTTTTTCATTTTTTAATTTTTACAATTTATTTGGATATTCGATCTTTCAAGACCTCTTTTAAAACCATCGAAGCAGCTGTTGATTTTTCTTTAGTGATCGTGGGAGTGATCATTGTGATGAATTCATTCAACTGTTCAGGTGACCAACCCACATTTAATGAAATTCCTAAATGTGATCGAAGCATCGGGTCTGCATCGCCAATGGCAGTGATCACTGAAATGGTGACCAATTCTCTTTGGGCGTAAGTCAACACATCTCTTTCAAATATGTCTGCAAACAAATGTTCTTTTAAAAATGTGTCGACGGCAGGCGCAAAAGCAGAATATCCGGAAAGTTTATCGGCTTGTGGTGTTCCGGAAAGTTTTCCCAATATGTCTTTGCCTCTCTCATATTTACTTTTCTTATTTACAATTGGCGAAACCTCAGCTCCCAAATTATCTTTGATCCCTTTTGTTTTTCGCTCTTCAACGACTTCCATAAAGGTCTGCAAACCTCGAATACTTCTGGGAAATCCACAATATGCATAAGAATGAACGAGCATTTCTTTAATTTCATTCATAGTCAATCCAGCATCAAGACCTGAATTTAAGGCATCTTTCAGTTCAGTTAGTTTCCCTTGTGCTGTAAAAGATGAAATCGTAATTATATTTCTGTCTTTTGAACTTAATTGTGAATTAGATGTTGCCATTTGCTGGGCTTTTAAAGTATTGAGAAACATTGATGTTCCTATCAGTAATACGGTTAGAATTAATTTTAAACTTTTCATGTTTATTATTTCCCAACGTTTTTCTGTAAATGTTGAGGATAACGTTCCCCTACAATTTTGATTTTTTCGGCAGCTGCTTCAATATTATTTAAATCATCTGAAGTTAATTCTACTGATGCTCCGCCAAGATTTTCTGTTAAACGGTGCAGTTTTGTCGTTCCAGGAATTGGAGCGACCCAAGGTTTTTGTGCTAATAACCAAGATAAAGCGATCTGTGCAGGAGTAGCCTCTTTTTCTGCGGCAATTGATCTCAATAGATCTACTAATGCCTGATTGGCTTTACGGTTTTCTTCTGAAAATCGTGGTACAATATTTCTGAAATCATCTTTTTCAAACTGAGTGGTTTCATTGATCGCTCCCGTTAAAAAACCTTTACCGAGTGGACTGAAAGGCACAAAACCAATTCCCAGTTCTTCCAGAGTTGGTATAATTTCATTTTCAGCATCACGATAAAATAATGAATATTCACTTTGTAAAGCAGTTACAGGTTGAACGGCATTTGCCTTACGGATCGTTTGTGCCCCTGCTTCAGACAACCCAAAATGTTTTACTTTCCCTTCTTCTATTAGCTCTTTCACTGTTCCTGCAACATTTTCAATCGGAACATTTGGGTCAACTCTGTGCTGATAAAATAAATCGATGACGTCGGTTTTCAATCTTTTTAACGATGCTTCAGCAACTGCTCTTATAGTTTCCGGTCGGCTATCCATTCCTAGATCTGTTTTAGCGTTTTTAAAACCAAATTTAGTAGCAATTACTACGTCTTTTCTAAATGGTTCAAGTGCTTCACCTAGCAAATCTTCATTGGTATAAGGTCCATAAACTTCTGCAGTGTCAAAAAAAGTGACTCCTTGTTCATAAGCAGCTCTAATTAGTTGTATGGCATCCTGTTTTTCGGTAGGTTTTCCATATCCAAAACTCAATCCCATACATCCTAAACCTAATGCAGATACTTCCAATTTATTTTTTCCTAATATTCTTTTTTCCATTTTCTTACTTTTTTAATTATTCTTTTTTAAAGGCGCTTCCACATTTGAAAACTGTAAAACATTTGCCGGTAATCTTTCGCCTAATATTTTAACGGCATCAACTTCTGTATTGAATTGTTTTAATTCATTGGCTGTAAATTTCACCTGCTCAGCTTTTAGATTTTCCAGCATATGTGCCATTTGTGTTGTTCCCGGAATGGGTACGATCCAAGGTTTTTGAGCCAATAGCCAAGCCAGGGAAATTTGTCCGGGAGTTGCATTTTTCTTTGTTGCCCATTTTTGAAGTACTTCTATCAAAGCCAGATTATTAGGAAGGTTTTCTTTTGAAAAACGACTTTCACGACCTCGTATATCTCCGGGAGCAAAACCCGTATTGGCATCAATCGCACCTGTTAAAAATCCTACCCCGAGAGGACTCCACGGAACAAAACCAATTCCCAGTTCTTCACAAAGCGGGAGAATAGTTTCTTCAGGCCCTCTCCATAATAACGAATATTCATTTTGAATCGCTGTAACAGGATGAATTGCATGTGCTCGTCTTACCGTTTCAACACCTGGTTCTGAAAGTCCATAATTCAATACTTTCCCTTCTTTCATTAAATCTTTTATAGTTCCTACAACATCTTCAATGGGCACTTCAGGATCAACCCGATGCTGATAAAGCAAATCGATACGGTCTGTACGCAAACGTTTCAGCATTCCTTCCACCACCATTTTTATATGCTCCGGTTTGCTGTTCAGACCCGGTAAACGCTGACCGGTCTTTTGATCAATATTCCATCCGAATTTTGTTTCAATTACAATTTTATCACGAAAAGAAGATACCGCTTCACCTAAAATTTTCTCCACTTCAAAAGGGCCGTAAGCTTCTGCTGCATCAAATAAAGTTACGTCATTATCAAATGCTTTTCGGATGATATTATGCATTTCTGAGCGGTTCGGGATTGTAGTTTGATACGTTCGGCTCATATTCTGAACACCCAATCCAATCGCAGAAACTTCCAGCAATTTCCCTAACTTTCTGCGACTGCTAAGAACATCCTTGAAGCTTTCGTTTTGAAAATTGTTTAGCTGTTGACTTGCTGCTTTAGCTAAGGAATCAAAAGGTAATAATGCAGTACCTGCAGCAGCTAATCCAACAGCTTTTAAAATATCTCTGCGATTCATTTTTAATATTATTTGGTGAAATAATGTTTTAAACGTCTAATTTTCTTTCGCTTAGCCATTTGACCATATTCGGATCTCGATGGTCAAAAAATAAACTTGCATTGGTATCTAACGTTTGAATAGTCAGAACATCTTCTTTTGTTAATTCAAAATCAAAAATGTTGAAATTTTCAGCCATTCTTTCTTTCCGAACCGATTTCGGAATAGCAATAACGTTTCTCTGAACCAACCACCGCAGAATTACCTGAGCTACAGTTTTGTTGTATTTATGAGCAATTGTGCTCAATAATTCATTCTGGAAAATATTGTTCTTACCTTCAGCAAAAGGTCCCCAAGATTGAATTTGCACTTTATTTTCATCTAAAAACTTTTGAGTCTCTATTTGCTGGTGAAATGGATGTGTTTCTATTTGATTGATAGCTGGAACAAATCCACTATTAGCGATTAAATCAGCAATTCTGTCGGGATGAAAGTTGGCAACCCCAATTGCTCTTATTTTTCCCTGAAAATAGAGCTCCTGCATCGCTCTCCAAGAACCGAATACATCTCCATAAGGCTGATGAATAAGATATAAATCTAAATAATCCAGCTGAAGATTTTTCAAAGACTTATTAAACGCTTTCAATGTATTTTCGTAACCGGCATCCTGAACCCAAAGTTTGGTTGTGATAAAAAGATCTTCTCTGGGAATACCACTATTTTTTATCGCTTTACCTACGGCTTTTTCGTTAAGATAAGAAGCGGCCGTATCAATTAATCTGTATCCTGTTTCGATGGCATCCAAAACTGCCTGTTCGCATTCTTTAGGATCGGGAATTTGAAAGACCCCAAAGCCCAAAACAGGCATCTGCAATCCGTTGTTTAATGTTATATTATACATGTTTTTAATTGTATTTGAACGTTTGTTATGCAAAGTTCCCAATTGATAACGGGCTTGTTGGTATACAGATCACTGCATTTATAACCAATATTACCGATAATATTGTAATGGCTTTAATTTGAATATTTTAATATGTAATTTCGCTTTATCAAAAAGATAAAATCATGAGTAAAGTAGTTAATTTTGAAACGGTCGACGATTATAATCAGTTTAATAATCACGAGACCTTGCATCCTTTGGTAAGCATTATTGATTTTTCTAAAGCTCACCCAAGAACCGGCTCTAAAATGAACTTTAACTTGTACTGTATTTTTTTGAAGGATGTAAAATGTGGTGATTTAAAATATGGCCGCGCAACTTACGATTATCAACAAGGTACTTTGGTTTTCGTTTCTCCGGGACAGATCCTGGATGTAGAGAATAAAACAGATCTATACCAACCGACAGGACACGGAATTGCTTTTCATCCGGATCTAATTAAAGGAACTTCTTTGGCAAAAGCAATTTCAGAATATCATTTTTTCAGCTATAATACTAACGAGGCGCTTCATCTTTCAGCTAAAGAACGTCAATTGATTCTTGATCTTTTTGCTATTATTGATAATGAATTGAAACAATCTGTAGATAAACACAGTAAAAAACTTATCACATCTAACATCGAATTGTTCTTTAATTATTGTGAACGCTTTTACGACCGCCAGTTTATCACCCGTGAAAACGTAAATAAAGGGCTTTTAGAAAAGTTTGAACATTTATTGAATACTTACTTTTCATCTGATAAACCTTATTCTGTAGGATTACCTTCTGTTGCTTATTGCGCCGACCAATTGCATTTATCTGCCAATTATTTCGGCGATCTAATAAAAAAAGAAACCGGTAAAACCGCTCAGGAATATATTCAGAATAAAATAATCGATGTAGCGAAAGAAAGGGTTTTTAATATTGACCAATCGATAAGTCAGATCGCTTACGAATTGGGATTCAAATATCCGCAGCATTTTATTAGACTTTTTAAACAGAGAACAGGTGTAACGCCTAATGAATTTAGAAATTTAAATTAAGTCTGTACTTTATTTCATAAAAATCATAGCTCAGAATTATTTTAAGACAAATTGAGCAAATTTTAAGCATCATTTATAGAAAAAGCAACACCCATAAATTTGGATGTTGCTTTTTTTAGTCACAGAATTATAGTTTTAAAATCAATGGGCATGATCGCCAGAATTTGATAATTTGGCATTCACAAAAAAGGCACCTTTTGTAACCACAGATGCATCTGCAGAAATTTCGTTAACGGTAGTAATTGCCGTATATCCCATATCGGAAGAACCTTTTACAACTTCTATTTTTTCGAAATTGACTGTTTTAGATTCTTTTTGGTTTGCTTTCTCTTCGTGTGCGTGTTCACCTTTTTCTTCAGCGTGTTCTTCAGGTTTTTTATTTGTTTTAATAAAAATATAATATTTGCTGTCTGCTTCTACAATGGCTTCATTAGGAACTGCCGGTGTCGTACTTTTATCAAGACTTACAATTCCGGTGATATTCATTCCGTCGATTAATCCGGCTTTATTTCCTGTGACAGAACAGTGTACAGAAATTGTTTTGCTTTCGTTTTCAAAAGACGAACCGATGCTGAATATTTTTGCATCGTACTCTGTTTCCGGGTTGTTCGTCAGTTTAAAATGAACGATTTGCCCGACTTTCATTTTTGGTAAATCTTTTTCAAAAACCTGTAAATCGAGATGCAGAGAACCGTTATCAATCACATCAGCAACCGGCGATGAGATATCAACATAACTTCCTATCTGCGCAGAAATATTACTTACTGTTCCGCTAATTGGCGATGTGATGACCAAACCTGAACGTAAATTACCATTATTCACATTTGCAGGGTTGATTCCCATAATCTGAAGCTGTCTTTGTAAAGATGATTTTTGAGTTCTTAAAGTTTTAAGTTCGGCATCAGAACTTTGAAGGTTTTTTTTTGCACCAGCATCATTATCGAACAATTCTTTTTGTCTTCTGTATTCCTGCTCGGCAAAGGCAATTCTGCTTTTCACCGTAAGATATTGCTCTTGTAACTGAATATATTCAGGATTGCTTATCGATGCGATGACCTGTCCTTTTTTTACAAAGTCCCCAATCTGAACATTCAAAGTCTTAATAATTCCGCCATACATTGAAGTGATAGTCGCTTTATTATTGTTTGGAACCCGTAATGTTCCATTCGCTTTAATCGTGGAAGTCAGTTCTTTTAATTCAATTTTCCCTAAAGTAACACCCACGCTTTTTATTTGCTCATCAGTAAGACTTGCAATTGTTTGAGGAGCTTCTTCGCCGTGTTCTTCGGTTTGTTCTGTCTTAATTTCACCTTCAGGTTCTGCAGTTGTTTCTTTTTTCCCGCAACTTACGAGGAAAATAAAAGTAAGGGTGATATAGATGATATTTTGTTTCATTTTATTTGTTGATTAAAGAATTAATGATGATTACAGACTGATTGACCTGTTGTATAGACTCCAGATATTTCAGCTGAATATTGGTGGCGGTTTGCAAAGCAAATAAATATTCAACGTAAGATATTTCTCCGGTTTTATAACCCAGTTGCCCTGCTTTAACTATTTTTTCAGCATTGGGTAAAGCTTGGTCAACGTAATATTGATATTGCTGAATGTCTTGCTGATATTGGTTTAATGCATTTTCCAACTGAGCGGTCAATTGTTTTTGTTGCTGTTTGGCATTCGATTCTGCCATTTGTTTTTGATATTCCAAAGACTGAATTCGTGCTTTGGTTGCTCCAAAAGTCAACGGAATCGCAACTCCAATGCTTGCAACACTGAAGCGGTTTCCTGCATCATAATATTTTTCCTGACCATTCAACGTATGAAAACCTATAATCGACTGATTGGTATAGCCTAAAGTAAATTCCGGCAAACCTTGCGACTTTTCAACATTTTTATTCTTATCGGCAATTTCCATTTCCTGATAAAAAGCTTTTACCGTTGGATGATTGGCAATAGCTGTGCTGTCCAAAACATATTCTGCTTTCAAAGGCTCATAATTTTTATTGAAAAGAATCTCAATATCATCATCCGTATTCAGAAGGGTTTTCAGGTTTTTGTAGGCATTATTAAGATAGATTTTATTCTGATTTAATAATAAATTGATTTCCCCTTTCTGTGTTTCCGCGGTGCTTATTTCTATTTTTTTGATGTCTCCTGCATTAAATCTTACGGTTGCAATCCTTATAAAATCCTTATAAAGACTATCCAGTTTCAACAGTTTGTTTTGATTATAATGCAGATATTCAATTTGATAGAAATAAGTTCTTACCTGTTTTGCAAGCTCATTAACCGTAATTTCTTTGTTAATTTGTTTTCCTTTTATTTCCTGTGCAATGAGTTCTTTTCTCGCTTTAAACAATGTGGGAAACGGAATACTTTGCGAAATGGAAAACGACTGGTCAAATTTCGGACTGTTGTATTGTCCCAATTGTGCATTAAAACTCAATTTGGGAAGTTCATTTGCCGTTGGTTTCAGGCTTTCAGAAACTTTAACATCCAAGTCTTTAGATTTTATTGAATAGTTATTATTCAAAGCTATTTCTGTTGCCTCTTCTACCGAAAGAGTCTTTATTGTTTGAGCCGTCAATGTTTGTCCAAATAATAAAAAAACTAAAATAATAACCGTCGTTAAAGGCTTCGTTTTGATATTCTTTATTTTGAGTTTTGTGCTGAAAATAATGTAAAGCATTGGTAAAACAAATAAAGTAAGGAAAGTTGCCGTTATCAATCCGCCAATCACAACGGTTGCCAAAGGTTTCTGAACTTCTGCGCCTGCTCCCGTGGAAATCGCCATCGGAAGAAATCCTAAAGACGCAACCGCTGCTGTCATCAAAACCGGACGAAGCCTTGTTTTAGTTCCTTCAAAAACACGTTTCAGAATATCAGTTTCGCCATCTTTTTCCAATTGATTAAATGTTCCAATCAAAACAATTCCATTTAAAACTGCAACTCCAAACAATGCTATAAAACCAATACCGGCACTGATACTAAAGGGCATATCCCGAATAATTAATGCGAAAACTCCACCAATTGCACTCATTGGAATCGCTGTAAAAATCAGGGCGGCTTGTTTTAAAGATTTAAATGTAAAATAAAGCAGCATAAAAATTAATAAAAGAGAAACCGGAACAGCAATCATCAGTCTTTTACTTGCTGCCTGTAAATTTTCAAATTGCCCGCCATAAGTGAAGTAATACCCCGAAGGAAGTTTTACTTTATCATCCAGTTTTGCCTGAATATCTTTCACCACACTTTCAACATCTCGGTCTTTCACATTAAAACCGATTACGATTCTGCGTTTTCCTTCTTCACGACTTATCTGTGCCGGACCGAGCTTGTAACTGATATTTGCGACCTGCGAAAGCGGAATCTGATTTCCGGAATTGGTAGAAATCATCAGATTATTCACATCGTCAATATTGGTTCTATGAAGGCTGTCTAAACGTACAACCAAATCAAAACGTCTCTCATTCTCAAAAACCAGACCTGCGCTTTTTCCTGCAAAAGCGGTACTTAACGTGTTATTCACGTCTTCAATATTCAACCCATAATTTGCCATTCTTGTTCTGTCGTATTCTACATTGATTTGTGGAAGTCCGCTAACTCGTTCAATTTGAGGTTGAGTTACCCCATCCACCGATTGAATTACATTATTGACCTTATTCGCATAAATTGCAAGAGAATCCAGGTTTTCACCAAAAATTTTCACCGCAACATCCTGACGAATTCCGGTCATCAATTCATTGAAACGCATCTGTATTGGCTGATTTTTTTCAAAGAAAACACCGGGAATATTTTCGAGCTTTTCAGAGATTTCATCTGCCAATTCATTGTAAGATTTTTTTGTTTTCCATTCTTTTTGTGGTTTCAAAACAATAATCATATCCGTTGCTTCCGGTGGCATCGGGTCGGTCGGAACTTCGGCGGAACCTGTTTTTCCTACAACCATTTTTACTTCATCAAACTGTTTTATAATTCTTGATGCCTGCATCGATGTTTCTACACTTTGGGTAAGCGAACTTCCTTGTGGCAAAATACAGTGAAATGCAAAATCTCCTTCCTGCAATTGTGGGATAAACTCGCCTCCCATTCTGCTGAATATAAAAATACTGACTGCAAATAATGCAACGGTAGCCGAAACTAAAATATATTTTAAACGAAGTGCTTTCTCTAATAAAGGCTGGTAAATATTCTGCAACCTGCGCATCATTTTATCTGAAAAATTTTCTTTTGTGGAAGGCTTTTTAGATAAAAATAAGGCGCTCATCATCGGAATATAAGTCAATGATAAAATCAAGGCTCCTAAAATTGCAAAACCTACTGTTTTTGCCATCGGTGTAAACATTTTACCTTCTACTCCAACCAAAGTCAGGATAGGAATATAAACGATGAGAATAATAATCTCCCCAAAAGCTGCGCTGTTTCTTATTTTTGAAGCAGAAAGAAAAACTTCTTCATCCATTTCTGCCTGAGTCAGTTTTTGAGTCGATTTTCTGAGTCCTAAATGATGAAGGGTAGCTTCTACAATGATGACTGCACCGTCTACAATCAGCCCAAAGTCGATTGCACCAAGACTCATCAGATTAGCGCTTACGCCAAAAACATTCATCATTCCCAATGCAAAAAGCAATGCCAATGGAATTGCAGAAGCAACGATTAATCCGGCTCTGAAATTCCCTAAAAATAGCACTAGAACAAAAATGACAATCAATGCACCTTCTATCAGGTTTTTTTCAACGGTATTGATAGCTCTTCCCACCAAATCTGTTCTGTCTAAAAACGGTTCGATAACAACATCTTTGGGTAAAGATTTTTGAATCGTCGGGATTTTTTCTTTCACCAAATTTACCACTTCATTACTGTTGGCTCCTTTCAGCATCATTACAATACCGCCTACTGCGTCAACTTTTCCGTCGAACGTCATTGCTCCATAACGTACTGCGCTTCCCAATCTTACATCGGCAACATCTTTTATAAAAATCGGAACACTACCTGTATTATTCTTTACGGCAATGTTTTTTATATCTTCCAGAGAAGCGACAACACCAATCCCACGGATGAAATAGGCATTCGGTTTTTTATCGATATAAGCTCCTCCTGTATTCTGATTGTTTTTTTCTAATGATGTGAAAATATCAGTCACACTTACACCCATTGCTTTCAGTCGGTTAGGATCAATAGCGACTTCATATTGCTTCAGCTCACCGCCAAAACTATTAACTTCTGCAATTCCTGGTGTGCCATTTAGCTGTCTTCTCACAATCCAGTCCTGCATTGTTCGCAGTTCTTGAGAAGAATATTTGTTTTCACTTCCTTTTTTCGGATGCAGAATATATTGATAAACCTCGCCTAAACCGGTACTTACAGGAGCCAATTCAGGAGTTCCGATGCCTTTTGGGATTTCCTCTGCAGCTTCTTTTAGTTTTTCACTGATAAGTTGACGCGCAAAATATACATCAACATCTTCTTTGAAAACAACGGTTATAACCGATAATCCAAATCTGGAAATACTTCTTGTTTCCTCGATATCCGGAATATTGGCAATGCTTTGCTCAATCGGAAAAGTAACCAGCTGCTCTACTTCCTGACCTGCAAGTGTAGGACAAACCGTGATTATTTGCACCTGATTATTGGTAATATCGGGTACAGCATCAATCGGTAATCTGGTTGCACTCCAAACGCCCCAAATTATCAGCAACAAAGTCATTATCCCAACGACAATCTTGTTTTTGATGCTAAATTTTATGATTTTATCTAACATTGAATTTTATTTAATTTTTATTGACCTGCAATCTCATTCTGCATCAGATAACTGATGCATTCCTGAAATACAAAAATGACTAAGAATACCCTGCAATCATATTGCAAAGTTTTGATGAAAGAATGCTTTCATCTAATCGTTAAAAATTAAATTTTGGGAGGTTGCCAAATATGGTCGTAAACCTGATAGGCAATATTGTTTCTATGAAAAAGAATTTTCTTTGAAAAATAGGCTTTTACCTGTAAAGGAATTTCTGAAAACGGTTCCATTTTAAATACCGTAACGGTCATTTGACAGCAATTACAAGTACAGAATGGCGAACAATCGTCATCTGCATTATTAGAATGAAAATCGTCTGTATTGAGTGAAACCTGAGAATAGTTAGTCTTTATAGTATCTGCTTTTACATCACTACACGGCATTATAAGCAGTGCAATGAAATAAAATATAGATATGAACCGTAAAAACTTCACTTAACAAAAATATAAAAATAGTTGATATAAACTAAACTTTTATTAGAGTTTGGCGATTTTCAGGCGATTAACCATGTAATATCTAATTGATTTTCTCATGTGATAAAAGAATATTTTCAATCAATCTTAAATCCTGGGTGATAATTTCAGTGGGGCTAGATAAAAAGGTTTTATTCAATATCCAATTAAACAAAAAACAACGCAATGAAAATCATTTACGTTGTTTTTATAGAAATATTTTGACTTTTAATATTCAGTTTTATTTACATTTTATTGAAGATTTAAACTAAAAAATGCTTTTTCCATTTAGCAACCGTATTTCTGCTCAATCCATAATGTTTTGCCAGCTCAGAATTGTTCAGATTATGCTTTTTCTGATAGTCAAGAATTTTAAAAATTGTTGACTTATCATAAGACCGATGTCTTCCATCATTAAGAAATTCTTCACTTTGCTTCTTTCCAAATAAGATAATTTCAAGATTGATAACATCTAATTGCGAAAAGTTCTCTTTCTGTAAAAATGGTAAGCAGTCTTTTTCCTTTTCAGGAAATTTCATTTTAAGGAGATCCCTGTAGATTCTTTGGTAATCAGGTTTATTCATGGTAATGTTTTGTTTTTTTATAGTTTTTAGTATTTTTCAATCCATTTCAAGAGTGTCGTTTTAGGAATTTTATACTCCTCTATGATTTGAGCTTTCGTTTTTTTTCCTGTTTTGATAAGTTCTAGAATAAATTTGATGATCTCTTTGGTATAAAGATTTTTCCTAAAAGTTGGAAGAGAAATTTTATTTTCTTGACTATTTGTAGCACTCGAATTTTTTGCAGAAAATAAAATCAAATGTTGCGAATAAATTCTAAAAAAATCGTATTCTAGCAGTTTACACCATTTTAGAAGAATGGTAGTCGGAAGACTTACCGCTTCATACATATCTTGTATTTCATTTTCCGTGCAATTCATAAAATTACAAATGCGGTCACTTTCAATATTGTTTACCTCTACCTCTTTTCGAATTAAAGATCCAATGTGTATGTTTTTGTAATCTAATTTCATTTTAAAATTATTATTATCATAAATCATTATCAACAACGGCGTAATGATTCATAATTTTTAAGTTTCTTTTAAAAATTATTTATTTAAAAATTTTCTTTTTCAAACAGATTTTAGATTTTTGCAAATCGTATAAGACGAAAATACATTTAGAAAAGAAAATTAGTAAGAATAGAAGCATTAATTCATATTAATCGAAACCAAAATAATTAAATAAAACGTTAATTTTAAAAAAGTAACCCCCTGTAAACAAATAGAATATAAAACAAAAAGCGTTAACTTTATAAAAAGTCATTTTTAATGTTTTTTTACCTCATGATTAATAGAAAATTATACTAATATTGTCACCATAAAAGATATTTGCGATAAATGATTAAATTTTATGTATATCCGTTTTTCATCATACCGCTGTAATGTTAGCAATAATGAGCCTATCGAATAGTTTATCTGCAAAATATCTTCGATT
>NZ_LELA01000021.1 GCF_001677955.1 Chryseobacterium sp. BGARF1 | reverse complement strand
AAAAAAACTGGCGGCGACCTACTCTCCCGCTTTCGCAGTACCATCGGCGCTGGTGGGCTTAACTTCTGTGTTCGGAATGGGAACAGGTGAGCCCCACCGCTAAAACCACCCTAAAGAAGGTATATAAGACTTGAGATTGATAGACTTGAGATATGAGACATTTCTTATAGTCTCTCATCTCTTATCTTTACATCTCTTGTCTGTTTTAATCGATAAGAATATTCACAAAGAGAGAACCTTGAAGTGCGCAATTAAGCATTGCCAATTAGGCTATAAATCTACGGGTAATTAGTACTACTCGGCTATGCTGTTACCAACTTTACACCTGTAGCCTATCAACGTGGTCATCTCCCACGACCCTTAAAAGATGTCTCATCTTGAGGCGAGTTTCGCACTTATATGCTTTCAGTGCTTATCTCTTCCAAACGTAGCTACTCAGCGGTGCTCCTGGCGGAACAACTGATACACCAGAGGTTTGTTCAAATCGGTCCTCTCGTACTAGATTCAAGCCCTCTCAAACATCTAACGCCCGCAATAGATAGAGACCGAACTGTCTCACGACGTTCTGAACCCAGCTCGCGTGCCACTTTAATGGGCGAACAGCCCAACCCTTGGGACCTTCTCCAGCCCCAGGATGTGACGAGCCGACATCGAGGTGCCGAACCTCCCCGTCGATATGAGCTCTTGGGGGAGACTAGCCTGTTATCCCCGGAGTACCTTTTATCCTATGAGCGATGGCCCTTCCATACGGAACCACCGGATCACTATGTCCTGCTTTCGCACCTGATCGACTTGTAGGTCTCACAGTCAAGCACCCTTATGCCATTACACTCTACGCACGGTTACCAAGCGTGCTGAGGGTACCTTTGAAAGCCTCCGTTACTCTTTTGGAGGCGACCACCCCAGTCAAACTACCCACCACGCAGTGTCCTTCTAAAAGAAGTTAGGCTCCAAGTAAGTAAAGGGTGGTATTTCAACGTTGACTCCACAAACACTAGCGTGCCTGCTTCAAAGTCTCCCACCTATCCTACACATTACTTACTCAAAGTCAATACGAAGTTATAGTAAAGGTTCACAGGGTCTTTTCGTCCCATTGCGGGTACTCGGCATCTTCACCGAGACTACAATTTCACAGAGCTCATGGTTGAGACAGTGCCCAGATCGTTACACCATTCGTGCAGGTCGGAACTTACCCGACAAGGAATTTCGCTACCTTAGGACCGTTATAGTTACGGCCGCCGTTTACTGGGGCTTCAGTTAAACGCTTCGCATTGCTGCTAACGCCCTTCCTTAACCTTCCAGCACCGGGCAGGTGTCAGACCCTATACTGCATCTTTCGATTTTGCAGAGTCCTGTGTTTTTGATAAACAGTCGCCTGGGCCTTTTTACTGCGGCCACCATTGCTGATGGCGTCTCTTCTCCCGAAGTTACGAGACTATTTTGCCTAGTTCCTTAACCATGATTCACTCTAGCACCTTAGGATTCTCTCCTCGACTACCTGTGTCGGTTTATGGTACGGGTTGCTTCACTTCGGCTTTTCTTGGAAGCACTTTCCCTACAACAACTTCGCCCGAAGGCTAGGTCTTGACTATTCCGTCAGTCTCCAGTAAGTACGGCACTCCGTCCCCTTTTTAGTGTGAGCAAGTATGGGAATATTAACCCATTGTCCATCCACTACCCCTTTCGGGTTCGCGTTAGGTCCCGACTAACCCTCAGCTGATTAGCATGGCTGAGGAAACCTTAGTCTTTCGGTGAGCGGGTTTCTCGCCCGCTTTATCGTTACTTATGCCTACATTTTCTTTTCTGTACGCTCCACCAAGACTCACGACTCAGCTTCTACGCAAACAGAATGCTCCCCTACCAGATATAATTCAAAAATTATAAATCCATAGCTTCGGTACTCTATTTATGCCCGATTATTATCCATGCCGGACCGCTCGACTAGTGAGCTGTTACGCACTCTTTAAATGAATGGCTGCTTCCAAGCCAACATCCTAGCTGTCAATGCAGTCCAACCGCGTTGCTTCAACTTAATAGAGATTTGGGGACCTTAGCTGTTGGTCTGGGTTCTTTCCCTCTCGGACACGGACCTTAGCACCCGCGCCCTCACTGCCGTGGAACATTTATTAGCATTCGGAGTTTGTCAGGAATTGGTAGGATTTGACTCCCCCGCATCCAATCAGTAGCTCTACCTCTAATAAACTTATACACGACGCTGCACCTAAATGCATTTCGGGGAGTACGAGCTATCTCCCAGTTTGATTGGCCTTTCACCCCTACCCACAGGTCATCCGAAGACTTTTCAACGTCAACCGGTTCGGTCCTCCACTTTGTGTTACCAAAGCTTCAACCTGCCCATGGGTAGATCACAAGGTTTCGCGTCTAATACTACTAACTAAGCGCCCTATTCAGACTCGCTTTCGCTCCGGCTCCGTACCTGAAGTACTTAACCTCGCTAGTAACATTAACTCGTAGGCTCATTATGCAAAAGGCACGCCGTCACCCAACTTGTGGGCTCCGACCGCTTGTAGGCGTACGGTTTCAGGTTCTATTTCACCCTTCTATTCGAAGTGCTTTTCACCTTTCCTTCACAGTACTTGTTCACTATCGGTCTTTCAGGAGTATTTAGCCTTGGAGGATGGTCCCCCCATATTCAAACAGGATTTCACGTGTCCCGCCCTACTCATTTATCA
>NZ_LELA01000020.1 GCF_001677955.1 Chryseobacterium sp. BGARF1 | reverse complement strand
TATAAATATAATAACAGTTATGCATTTCAATATTTGAAAAAAAATTATCCGAATGATTTTAATAATATTTACAAAGAATATTTTATTAGGTATTTTTCAAAAGCTACTTTTGAAAAAGTAAATCAAACTTTTTATTTACTTGATTTAGCACAATATGCTTTTGAGAATAATAACGAAGATATGAAAAAGAGAATTTTGGAAAAATTAAGAACTACCAAAGGTTGGGAAAAAGAACTGAGTGGAACTTTTGAGCATCAAATTTTCAATAAATACAATGTAAAATTGTAGCTTTTAATACTAAAAATATTTTCGCTTACATTTTCATTGACTTCCTTATATTTGGATATTTCTTCACCACAAAAACAAACTCATACTAAAGCACTATAATTCAAAGTATTCCAACCTTAAATTTCCATTAAATATAAAATCCGTAAATTTGCACCGTCATAAGAAATTGATGTACAGCTTTTTTATGCTTTCAGCATAATCATAAATTCAAGTTGTTCTGGCAAATATCTTTAATTATCCTGATGATAATTATTCTTTGATTCAATTTAAAAAAGATTGATTTCTTTTTTTTACGTAATACATTCTTTGTCAAAGTAAAACCTTTTGAAAATAATAAACATAATCATTCATTTGATATGATTTTGTATGTTTTTTGTTATTTAAAAAATGATTTACTGTAAAAATCATACTGAACATTTTTGCATGCAGTGACATCGCTCATTAAAGCATCACTGTCTCAATTTCTTATTTCAAATACATTAACAAAATCTGAATATGGATACAATTGATACTAATCGAAAAGTAAAACTTAAAGTTGAAGATCTGACGATAATTTTCGGAAAAAATAAAGAAAAAGCGCTAGAACTTCTGGACAAAGGTTTTTCTAAAAAAGAAATTCTTGAAAAAACAGGCTGTACGGTAGGAATAAACAAAGCAAGCTTTGAAATATACGAGGGAGAATTCTTTGTCATTATGGGCCTATCAGGAAGCGGAAAATCAACTTTACTGCGTTGTCTGAACAGACTAAATGAACCGACCGCAGGAAAAGTATATATCAATAACGATAATATTACCGATAAAAACAATAAAGACCTTCTGGAAGTAAGAAGAACAGAAATGAGCATGGTATTTCAGAAATTTGGATTGCTACCTCATCATACTGTTTTAAGCAATGCTGCTTTCGGACTCGAAATACGCGGAGAAAGCAAAACGATTCGTGAAGAAAAAGCGCAAAAAGCATTAGATATCGTTGGTTTAAATGGTTTTGAAAACCAATTACCTTCACAACTATCCGGAGGTATGCAGCAAAGAGTAGGCTTAGCCAGAGCTTTAGCAAACGACCCCGAAGTTTTGTTGATGGATGAGGCTTTCTCTGCACTCGATCCGCTGATAAAATCTGAAATGCAGGATCAGCTGCTCGAATTACAAGAAACTTTACAGAAAACAATCGTCTTTATTACTCACGATTTGGATGAAGCCATTAAAATCGGAGACCGAATCGTCATTATGAAAGACGGTGTCATCGAACAAATAGGTACTGCAGAAGATATTTTAACCAATCCGGCGAGTGATTATGTGAAAGCTTTTGTAGAAAAAGTTGACCGTAAAACGATTATTACAGCGAAATCTCTAATGTTTGACAAGCCAACTGTAGTTCGTTTCAGAAAAGATGGTCCGGAAGGTGCCCTCAGAAAAATGAGAACCACAGGTTTGGAAACTTTGCCCGTCGTAGATTTCCAAAATAGATTTCTGGGTTTTGTGACGCTGAGTGATATTGTTCAAATCGCAAAGAAAAAAGAACCCACTGTTGAATCGGTGATTAACAGTAATGTTCCTTCGGTATATCAGGAAGCCACCGTTGAAGAAATGCTCCCTTTAATTTCGGGAAGCAAATCAGCGATTGCTGTGGTAGATGAAACCAATAAATTTTTAGGACTGGTCACTCAATTATCTCTCATCATCGAGGCTACCAAATATAATGAAGAAGAAATTATTGAATTAAAAGAAATCGCAAACAACCAATAAGATGAATAAAACTATAGATATAGGTCAATATGTAGAAACTGCTATCAATTGGCTCACAGACAATGCAAAACCTTTCTTTGACGTCATAAAAAATGTTGGTAACTCCTCAATCTTAGGAATTGAATGGGCTTTGGTCAACACTCCCTTTTATATCATCATTCTACTTTTCACGTTATTAGCTTTATGGAAAGCAGGAAAAGGAACCGCCATTATGACCGCAGCCGGACTTACTTTAATATTTTTAATGGGATTCTGGAAAGAAACCATGGAAACATTAGCACTTATTTTTGTTGCAACACTTACCGCATTAATCCTTTCCGTTCCTCTCGGAATATGGGCAGCAAAAAATCAATTTGCGGCAAAAATTATTC
Source organism: Chryseobacterium sp. BGARF1 (assembly GCF_001677955.1). Lineage (GTDB taxonomy): Bacteria > Bacteroidota > Bacteroidia > Flavobacteriales > Weeksellaceae > Chryseobacterium. The sequence goes on along the minus strand of NZ_LELA01000020.1, from coordinate 64,761 downwards.
GCCCATTACTCGATTTAATGCAAACAATGCCAGCTTTTGTTTACTTAATTCCTGCTGTATTATTTTTCAGTATCGGTAAAGTTCCGGGTGCATTCGCAACGATTATTTTTGCGATGCCACCTGCAGTACGTTTAACGACTTTGGGAATTGAGTCAGTTCCTAAAGATATCGTAGAAGCAGCGCGAGCTTTCGGAGCAACCAATCGTCAGATTCTATTTAAAGTAGAACTTCCTTTGGCTACGAACACAATTTTAGCAGGGATCAATCAAACCATTTTATTATCATTATCAATGGTTGTAATCGCTGGAATGATCGCAGCAGGCGGTTTGGGTGAAAAAGTTTTGGAAGGAATTAATAATCTGGATATCGGTTTAGGATTTGAAAGTGGTTTATCAGTCGTGATTTTAGCCATTATTCTCGACAGGATCACTCAAGGATTTGTGAAGAAAAAAACAGCAAAATGAAAAGAGTAAATTATTTATTATTAATTACTTCTGTTATTATTTTAGGAGTATTTAATTCTTGTAAAAACTTAAAAAATTCCAAATACATCAACATCGGAATGGTCGATGGTTGGGCAGAAGATGTCGCAATGACACACGTTGTAAAAGCTATTTTGGATGAACAGGGATATCATGTTGTCATTCAGAAAGCTTCCACAGATATGATTCTCGCTTCTATGAATAACGAAGATACAGACCTCTTTCTGGGAGTCTGGTTGCCTTACACTCATGCAAGTAAAATAGCTAAGTTTCCGGAATTGATCAACCTTGGAACAAATTATGACAACGGAAAGATAGGTTTGGTAGTTCCAGATTATGTCCCCATAAAGTCTATTGAAGAATTGCCGAAATATGAGGAGAAATTCAAACACAGAATCATCGGTATAGAAAAAGGAGCCGGAATAACCTCGGCAACAGATAGAGCTATTATTGATTACGAACTAAATTATAGACAGATCAATTCTTCTACAATCGCGATGATTACCGAGCTTCAGAATGCAATAAAACGTAAAGAATGGATTGTTGTTGCAGGATGGCAACCTCATTGGATGTTTGGTAAAATGAAATTAAAATTTCTCGAAGACCCGAAAAAAACATTTGGGGAAGCTGAAAAAATTAAAACCTACAGCAGAAAAAGTTTCGGAAAAGATCATCCAGAATTAACAAAATTCTTTGCTAAAATGTATTTTGATAACCAAACCATGACCGATCTATTAACTAAAATGGAAAACAGTAAAGACAAAGATGCCACTGCTAAGGAATGGGTTAAAGATCATTCTGAACTCGTCAATTCCTGGTTGGATAAAAACTGATTTCAATAAAATTATTTTTTTAGTTTCTCTCGCAGATTTGGAAGATAGCGCAGATTTTTCAGAAAGAATCATCTGTTAAATCAGCTTAATCTGCGAGAGATTTTATATTTACCTCAATAAAACCTGATTCTCAAGAGCTCATTGATTCTTTAATTTTTTCCCGGTGAATCAATCCCCAATTCACCAAAGTTTCGGTAACCGGAAAAACAGATTTCCCATATTCTGTAACAGCATATGTTACGGTGATCGGTTTTGTATCCTGAATCGTTCGGGTGATTAATAAATTTATTTCCAGCTCTTTCAATTCTTTGCTCAGCATTTTTGCAGAAATTCCATCAATTCCTCGTTCCAGTTTTTTAAAATGAATATTTTGATCTGTACGATTGGTTAAATATCGCAGAATCATCAGCTTCCATTTCCCACCTAAAACATCGAGACTGTCGCGCATAGCGAATAATTCTTCAGTACAATTCGCTTCCCTTTCTACTCCATTTTCTATAATCTTTGCCATCAATAGTTACTTTAATGTTACTAGTTACCAAGAGTTAACTAATAACAAATATAAACTATTCTGTTTCTACATTTGTACTTCAATTGACAATTATGAAAGCAGTTATTTTAAATACAAATTTACAATTGGAAGATGGCTTTGTCGAAAAACCTCAACCAAAAAGCAACGAAGTTTTAATACAAATTAAAGCCAGCGGTTTTAATCCGATCGATTATCAAATGCTGGAAAACGAGTTGGAAAGAAAGCTCATCAGTTCCCCGACTTTAGGACGCGAACTTTCAGGAATTATTATCGACAAAGGAAATGATGTTACTCAATTCAATATTGGAGATGAAGTTTTTTGTGGAAGCGGCTCTATGGGAAGCAACGGAACTTATGCAGAATTCATCGCTGTTCCGGAAGCGATTACAGCCTTGAAACCTAAAAATATTTCTTTTGAACAGGCAGCCGCAATTCCGTCAGTTGGAATGACCGCTTTACAGATTTTCAATCGTTTAAAGCTTAACCAAAATGATTCTGTTTTCATTACAGGAGCAGTTGGCGGCGTTGGATCTTTTTTAATTAAACTTTTATTAGCTCATAATTTCTGCAACATAACTGCAACGGCCGGAACTGAAGAAAATAGAAATATTCTATTGAAAATGGGATTGAAAGACCGTCAAATAATTAATTATAAAAATGAAAATCTGGTCGAAAATATTCTCAATGCCAATAACGATCATTTTTTTGATGTTGGAATTGATCTGGTCGGAAATTATATGTCAGAAATCACCGCAAAAGTTCTACAGATCAATGGAACTTATGTCGATGTAACAGCATTGACTAATAAACAATCGCGCGAAACGCTTTTCAATAAAGGAAATATAATCATGAATATTTCAAATTATGCATATGCAATGACCCAAAATTATCAATATTATCAAAACAGTTTAAATGAAATTTCAAAATTGATTGAACACGAGATCATCACTCCTCCTAATTATAAACATTTAGGAAGTCTTTCTCTGGAAACGGTCTTGAAAGCTCATTCGATGCTAAAAAACAATCAAACCCAAGGAAATAAATTAATAATGACTCATGAATAAAATACCAAGAAGAATTGTAACAGGAATTGAGAACGGAAGATCAACCATCATCGAAGACCAGCAAGTTGGAAACGTTGTAGAACATCTTCCGGGCTTGATCATTTCAGACATTTGGAATACTCAAAAAATGCCAGCAAGTTTAAATCTTGAAACACAAATTCCCAACACGGGATTTCCGAAAACACCGAAAAACGGAACGTATTTCAGATATGTTTCTATTCCGCCTGACAAAGATCTGGGAGTGGAATTCAAAGCTGGAGAACCTCATCCAATGATGCATCAAACTCAGACCTTAGATTATATCATTATACTTTCCGGCGAATTGTATTTGATCATGGAAGAAGGAGAAACGCTGTTGAAAGCCGGAGATATTGTTATCCAAAGAGGAACCGATCACGCCTGGAGCAATCGTTCTGATGAAGCTTGCATTCAATTGGCGGTGTTGATCGATGCAGAATAATTTCTCTCGCAGAACTTGCGAATCATGCAGATTTTTTTTTAAAAACTCTTTACACACGATCATCTGCTAAATCAGCAAAATCTGCGAGATATAAAATTAAAGTTTTAAGATTTCGTCAATTTTTTGTTTCAAATCATTTGATTTGAATTGCCCTTCATGATAATACACCAACTCCTGATTTTCATTTAAAATGATCCACAATGGGTAAACAGGCTGATTTTTATTTTTAGATAAAGCCAAAGCCAGTTCATGAATTCCTGAGTTCCCATTAGATAAATAATTGAATTCTTTCCCTTGAAAAATGATCTTTTCTTTTGTTTTTTCAGCTTCCAAATTGATGAGATAAAAATTCTCATTAATCATTTCAACCAATTCTTTATCTTTATTTAATTGAAAAGATTCAATCTTGCAGACCGCGCACCAATCGGTATAAATGTGAATAATTGTAGGCTTTGCTTCTTTCTGTTGCTGAATTTCCCAATCCGAAAAAGTGCCGGTTTTCATCTGTGAAAGACAAAAAATCGGCACCAACATTAAAAATAAAAATATTAAGTTTTTCACTTTATCAAATTTTTAACCTTCATTACTTTAGAATTCATTTGACGCAAAGATTTATATTAGAATAACATATTATTTAAGAGGCAAAGGCAAATAAATTTGTTTCGCTAAGCTTGAAAATATAGCTTAATCAAATCAACTTGTTGATTCATCTTTGCTCATTAAATATTTATATCTAAAAAATAAATCTTTGCGTTAAAAACATATAGAGACCAATCTTACTTTAAAATATATTTCACGCCTAAAAAACCTCTGATTTTCTGCATTGGAGCATATCCATAAGTAGTATCAAAAGTATAACGATTCGGATTAGAGATTGGGTCGTCAACATTTTTATCAAACGGGTCAAACGGTCGCATCAAAGGATCTTTGGGGGTAAAATTGAACAGATTTTTAATTCCGCAATACACTTCAAATCCAGATTTGAAACTTTTCGACACCTGAATATTCGCAAGATTATAAAACGGAGAATATTCCGGTCGGTAATCATTCGGTAAAACAGGTAATCGCATCGGTCCATAAAATTGCCCTGTAAAATCTATGGTCAAATTACTTTTGAATTTATAAGTCAAGCTATAAGTTCCACTCCATTTTGGAGCATGAAGTTGTTGAGATTTTTCAGTTTCGCCGTCAAATTTTTGGTAAACATCCAAATAAGTGACCCCAATATTTACACTTAAAGGAAAATTAAAACTATAATCCACATTTATTGAAGCACCTCTTGAAATTCCGTAACCATTAAGGTTATCATAAATAATTTTCTCTGGATCAGTATCAAAATCGCCGACAATTTTATTGCTGAAATAAGTATAAAACGCAGAAGCATCCAAATTGATCAGCTTGTCACCAACAGGAATTTTCCAGACATAATTCAGATTTCCGTTAACTGACTTTTCCGGTTTTAAATTAGACTGAATCACAACATCTCGAGAGCCAGTCAACGCTGCATGGTCTTCTGTAAATAAATTCACAACTCTGAAACCTGTTCCGAAATTGAAACGCAAAGTATGATAAGGATTCGGAGAAAATTTCCATGCAAAACGCGGTGAATGTACAGCGTGATGTATTTTATCATAATCAAATCGGTAACCTAACAACAAAGTATTTTTATCATTAATCTCCCATTGATCCTGAATAAAAGCGCCTAAAATTGGTGATTTCATCGGTTCATTTGTCAATCCATCACCGGATAAAGTTCCGGGCGTGTTGTCATCATAAAAAGTTCTTTTGAAAGTCACTCCTAAAATCAAATCATGATTTCCTAGTTTTTTATCCCAATACGTTTGTGCGAAAGCTACTTTTTGAGTCGCTTCAAAAGGATTGGTTCCGTAAAAAGAATTCTGGTCATGAAAATTATAAGAAAACTGCGTCACAATATTTTCTTTCATCGGCCATTGATAGGCTCCAAAAGCTTCCACGCGATTGGTATAAATACTTTCACCATACACCTCATCGCTTCCACGATACGACTTATTCCACTGCATTTCTCCTCCAAAACGGTCTTCATACAAATATCTCAATGCAAAACTCGCCTGTCGGTTTTCTTTTCTTTTAAAATTCCATTTATTGAAAATTGAAATTCTGTTTTGTAACGCTGCATCGGTGAAATTGTCTTTATTTTCGTCGAATCTTTTGGTCGAATTAAAATAATTTAAACTTAATAATGAAGCTATATTTTCAGATACATTAAATTTCGTAGACAAATCGACATTATTTTCAGCCCAGCTTGTTGTCATTAAATCAACACTCAATTTGGGAGCGGTCAAAGCATTTTTAGTAATAATATTGATAACTCCACCCATTGCTTCAGAGCCATAAAGTGACGAAGCCGGGCCTTTTACGACTTCAATTCTGTCAATTAAACTATTCGGAATTCCGCTCAAACCATAGACTGTAGAAAGTGAGCTTACAATCGGCATTCCGTCAATCAAAATCATGGTGTAAGGTCCTTCCAAACCATTGATGTGAATATCTCCTGTATTACAAACCGAACAATTCAACTGAGGTTTTACGCCATTTACCATTGCAATTGCTTCAAAAACATTCGGAGTCGGATTTTTTTGGAAAAATTTCTGACTGTAAATTTCCACCGCAACCGGGCTTTTCGATTTACTAATTGGCTTTATCGTTCCGGTAATGACAACATCATCGATATCTTTTGTTTTAATTTCTTTCTTCTCAGAAATTTTAACAGAATCGGTTTTTTGAGTTTTATTTAAATCTAAACTGCCTGCCTGCTGAGCAAAACAAAATGACGATAAAAAAACTGCAGAAAATAATATTCGCTTCATGAAATAAAATTGTTAGACAAAGCTAACATTTATTTTTAGAACGGCAAAACTTAAATAAAATTTGTTTTTAAATTTCAATTCATTAAAAAATATTAAATTTGAGATTCAACATATAAAAGTAAAATGAGATACCATCAGTCGGGAAATATCCCTCAAAAAAGGCATACAATTTTCAAATCTCCTGAAGATAAATTCTACTACGAACAGCTTTTCGGAACGGAAGGTTTTCATGGAATTTCTTCTTTGCTGTATCACGTTCATCGCCCTACTCAAATCAAATCGATTGGCGAACCGAAAGATGTGACTCCGAAAATTGCCGTAGACAAAAACGTAACTCCAAGAATGTTTAAAGGAATGAATGTAACTCCTGAAGACGATTTTATGGACAGCCGAAAGTTTCTTTTGGTGAACAATGACCTGAAAATGGGATTGGCAAAACCGAGAAAATCAATGGATTATTTCTACAAAAATGCTGAATGTGATGAGCTTTTGTACGTTCATAACGGAAGCGGAATTTTGAAAACTTTTGTAGGAAATCTTGAATTCTCTTTTGGCGATTATCTGATTATTCCGAGGGGAACGATTTATCAAGTTGAATTAAATTCTGAAGACACTGTATTTTTCGTTGTCGAAAGTCACTCACCGATTTACACGCCAAAAAGATACAGAAACGAGTTTGGACAACTTTTGGAGCATTCTCCGTTCTGCGAAAGAGACATCATCGCTCCTACTTTTGTTGAACCTAAAGATGAAAAAGGAGAGTTTTTAATTAAAGTAAAAAAAGAAAACCAAATTACCGATTTCATTTATGCAACGCATCCATTCGATGTTGTAGGTTGGGACGGTTATTTTTATCCTTATAAATTTAATATCAAAAACTTCGAACCAATTACAGGAAGAATCCACCAACCGCCACCAGTTCACCAGACTTTTGAGGCACATAATTTTGTAGTTTGTTCGTTCTGTGCAAGAATGTATGACTATCATCCATTGGCAATTCCTGCACCTTACAACCACTCGAATATAGATTCTGACGAAGTTTTATTCTACACAGAAGGTGATTTCATGAGCCGTAATCATATCGATCTAATGGATTTCACCCTTCATCCGGGAGGTATTGTTCACGGACCTCATCCTGGAGCAATGGAAAGAAGTATCGGTAAAAAATTCACCGAAGAATACGCAGTGATGGTAGACCCTTTCCGTCCTCTGAAAATTACTGAAGAAGCGATGAAAGTAGAAGACCCGTCGTACAAAACTTCTTGGTTGGAAGACGAAGACCATAGCTTGGAAGACCGTTCGCAGGAATAATACAGCTTTTGGCAATTAGCTTTTAGCTCTAAACTTGTTATAAAAAATATTTGAGGACTGAATTTATACATTCAGTCCTTTATTTTTAACCAGCTTTCACCAAAACATGATAAATATTTTCTATTATTTATTTTCCGTACAAACAATATGAAGTAACTTTAAGGAATCAAAGAAAACCTTAGATTTATAACTGTAAAATTTTAGAAAATGTACAATTATATTAGTGCAGAAGAAGCTGTATATACTGTAAAAAGCGGAAACCGTGTATTCTTTCATGGAAGTGCATGTACCCCGAATCATTTAATTGACGAATTAGCAAGACAGTCGCACCGTGTTGATAATGTAGAAATTGTTTCTATTACCCAACAGGGAAATGTGGAAGTTGCCAAACCTGAATACAAAGATAAATTTTTCGTCAATTCTTTGTTTGTTTCCACACCTGTAAGAGATGCAGTGAATTCTGACAGAGGAGATTTTGTCCCGGTTTTTTTAAGTGAAATTCCGATTCTTTTCAGAAAAAACATTTTACCGCTTGATGTAGCATTTATTACAGTTTCTCCGCCCGACAAGCATGGTTTTTGTACATTGGGAACGTCTGTGGATGTTGCAAGAGCCGCAGTTGATACCGCTCAAACCATTGTCGCCATCGTCAATCCTTTGATGCCGAGAACGCACGGCGACGGAATGATCCACATCAGCAAAATTCATAAACTGGTTTGGCACGAAGAAGAACTTCCAACTGTTGATTACGGTGCCAAAGTAGGTCCTGACGAAATGCTGGTTGGGAAAAACGTTGCTGAATTGATTGATGATAGATCGACTCTTCAAATGGGAATCGGAACCATTCCGGATGCCGTTTTAAAATGTTTAGGAAATCATAAAGACCTTGGTGTACACACCGAAATGCTGAGCGACGGAGTGATTGATTTAATTCAAAACGACGTTATTAACAATAAATACAAAGGTTATCACAATAATAAAACCATTACAAGTTTCTGTTTCGGAACAAAAAAATTGTACGATTACGTAGACGACAATACCGTTTTCGCGTTCAATGATGTAAGTGCGGTGAATTTTCCGATCAATATCATGAGAAACAAAAAAATGGTTGCAATTAATTCTGCTATTGAAATTGATTTAACCGGACAGGTTTGTGCTGATTCTATCGGAACAATGCAGTACAGCGGAATCGGCGGACAAATGGATTTCATGAGAGGCGCTGCTTTAAGCGAAGACGGAAAACCGATCATCGCCATCACTTCAAGAACCAAAAAAGGAATTTCCAGAATTGTACCTTTCCTAAAACAGGGAGCCGGAGTTGTCACAACAAGAGGTCATATTCATTGGGTTGTAACAGAATACGGAAGCGTTTATTTATATGGAAAAAATCTTCGCCAGAGAGCTCAGGAACTCATCAGTATTGCACATCCTGATGATCGAGAAATGCTGGAAAGAGCAGCTTATGAGAGGTTTAAACACTAAAAAAATAAAAAATATAGCTTTTTAAATTAAAAAAGTTCTTACATTTAGGTAAAATAACCATGAAGTTTTTGGCAATCGTTTTGCCAAAAACTTTTTGTTATATATAAATAGTACGCAAATGAAGACGATTTATAATTCTATAAAAGAAAAAGTTGCAAAACATCCGAAAATTCAAGATTCAGTTTTAGGAACAGTAAATGAATGGAAAAGGAGTCATTATATCATTCTTTCAGAGATCATTAAAGAAGAATTAGCTTCGTCTGAAGAACTCAAAAACGATAAACGGTTTGAGCTCGGAAATACAATTTCGCACATTACTTTACAGCGTTTTTTTGAAAGCGATTATCAAGATAAAACACACAATGATCTACGTTTTTTAAAGACACTTGATAAAATATGTATTTTTTTAGGCTTTAAAGACCTCAACTCATACATTCATGATATTAAGGAAAATCAAATACTCGAAGAAAAGGTGATCAGTGATGTTTTCTCAAGTGATATCGTTTATCAGTATTGTGCCACAGTTTTCAATTTATATAAAAATTTCCCTGTATTAAAAATAGACCTATTCAAAGAATTGGTATTTGACAATTCACCTTTTCTTGAGAGAGCCTCAGCTTTCAGTAAAGAACTTTGTGAAAGACAGTTTGAACTTGTCACTAAAAACAACCGTTCAAATTTTGAAATATTTGATGTAAATATTGTAACAGATGAGCCTGATAAAAAGATCCTTGAGACCCAAGAATTTTGGAATCTCCTCTTCAAAGTCGGAGAAACAGGGGAAGAGCACTTTGTGAATCAGCTCAACACTCAAATTTATTTTATTCGCAAAATAGATAATGTGTGGAAAATATGGGATAATTACAACCCAGACGCAGGAAGATTAAATAATAAAAAATAAAAGCCGTAAATAATTACGGCTTCCTTTTTTGAAATAATTTTATTTTCTGCATGTTGTATCTTTAACAAATGTAGAATAAATAACAAAACAACAATAAACTTATCCATACTTAAACAAACTTTAATTTTAATTAAAAATAAGACAATCGGTTGCATAACGATTTTGTTTTTAATTATTTACAGGAATTTTGTAATTTGCAAACCATTAAATAAAAGTAAAAATAGAAAATATGTCAACACTTACATTTGCCGAAAAAATTGCTCAGGCAGAGAACTTTTTGCCAATTAACGGTACAGATTACATTGAATTTTATGTAGGAAACGCTAAGCAAGCGGCTCATTATTATAAAACTGCATTTGGTTTTCAGTCTGTTGCTTATGCAGGGCCTGAAACTGGAGTAAGAGATCGTGCATCTTATGTTCTACAGCAAGGAAAGATCAGATTGATCCTTACAACAGGTTTAAAATCTGACTCTCCAATCAATGAGCATGTAAAAAAACACGGTGATGGTGTTAAAATTTTGGCACTTTGGGTAGATGATGCATATTCAGCTTTCGAAGAAACTACAAAAAGAGGTGGAAAGCCATATTTAGAGCCAGTAACTCTTACTGATGAGCATGGTGAAGTAAGAATGTCCGGAATTTACACGTACGGAGAAACTATTCACATGTTTATCGAAAGAAAAAATTATACAGGTCCTTTCATGCCTGGTTACCAAAAATGGGAAAGCGATTACACCCCTGAAGAAGCAGGTCTATTATACGTTGACCACTGTGTAGGGAACGTAGATTGGGACAGAATGATTCCTACTGTAGAATGGTATGAAAAAGTAATGGGGTTTGTAAACATCCTTTCTTTTGACGACAAGCAGATCAATACAGAATATTCTGCATTGATGTCTAAAGTAATGTCTAACGGAAACGGTTTCGCAAAATTCCCGATCAATGAACCTGCAGAAGGTAAAAAGAAATCTCAGGTAGAAGAATATCTTGATTTCTACGAAGGTGAAGGGGTACAACACATCGCTGTTGCAACAAAAGATATTATTCATACCGTAACTGAATTGAAAAAACGTGGTGTAGAATTCCTTTCTGCTCCACCGGAAGCTTACTACGAATTGGTTCCTGAAAGAGTAGGCCATATCGACGAAGATCTTAAAAAACTTCAGTCTTTAGGGATTCTTATTGATCATGACGAAGAAGGATATTTACTTCAGATCTTCACAAAACCGGTAGAAGACCGCCCTACTCTATTCTTCGAAATTATTGAAAGACACGGTGCACAAAGTTTTGGTGCAGGTAACTTCAAAGCATTATTCGAAGCATTAGAAAGAGAGCAAGAAAAAAGAGGAAATCTTTAAGCTAAAATAATAAACAGAGTTTTGTCAGGATGCAGATCTTGACAAAACTTTTTTATAAAGCACAGTATTATGATTAAATTTTTCAGCGGACTACTACTTATCGGAACTATTTTTTTTGCCAACGCTCAATACGGATCTTTGGATGCTATACTCACAAAATTGGAGGAAAGAAAAGGCATTAATCAAAATTTGACCGATGTTGATATTGACGGTAAAAAATTTGTTTTGATCAAAGATTTCGCCGACCACACCGAAAGAAATTTCATCGTCATTAAAGGAAAAAATGCAACATACGTTGAAATGTTTGACGATAAGTCAACCAACGAAAGTACCTCTAATGTATTTTCTGGTGACATTGTGAGAAGCAGAAAAAATATTATTTCGCTGAGAGCTGACCTTCTTGAAAATAAAAAAGTCCCGATCCCGGTGACCAAAACACTGTTGCTTACAAAACAGGATGACATTCTCTACCTCATCGACGTCAACAACAAAGACAGATGGATCGATGAAGCATCTTTTTCTAAAGCGAAGATCAAAGCTAAAAAATAAGATCAACATCGGTCTTATTCTAATCTAAATTAAATTACAAAAATTATGAAATCATTTGTAGAATATTCATCTAATTCAGACTTTTCCATTCATAACATTCCTTTCGGAGTAGCGGTTTTCGATAAAGAATTCATAGGATGCGCCACAAGAATCGGAGATCAGATTATTGATCTTGCAACTTTGTACGATCTTGGATTTTTTGAAGGAATTAAAGATCTTGATGATAATATTTTTGAAGCTTATACTTTAAATGAATTTATCGAGCTTGGAAAACCTGTTACCAATGCGGTACGTCTTAAAATACAGGAATTATTGCTTGAGGGTTCTATTTTATCTAAGGATGAAAAAACAATCGAAGAAGCATTTTACGATATAGATCAGGTAAAAATGATGATGCCTATTCACATTCCAAATTACACTGATTTCTACAGCAGCATCGAGCACGCAACCAATGTTGGGAAAATGTTCAGAGATCCTGAAAATGCACTACTTCCAAACTGGAAACATTTACCGGTAGGCTATCACGGAAGAGCTTCATCAATTGTAGTTTCAGGAACTGAAATTAACCGTCCAAAAGGTCAGATGAAACCAGCAGATGCAGACAAGCCGGTTTTCGGACCTTGCAAACAATTGGATTTTGAATTGGAAATGGCATTTATTGTCAACAAAAACACCGAAATGGGAGAAAGCATCTCTACAAAAGATGCCGAAGACGCTATTTTCGGAATGGTCGTTTTCAACGACTGGTCTGCAAGAGATATCCAATCTTGGGAATATGTTCCTTTGGGACCATTTTTGGCAAAAAATTTCGGTTCATCAGTTTCTCCATGGGTTGTAACTCTGGAAGCTTTAGATCCATTCAAAACTACTTCTCCAACACAAGATCCTGAAGTTTTAGATTATTTAAAATTTGAAGGAGACAAAAATTACGATATCAATTTAGAAGTTTATTTACAGCCTGAAAATGGTGAAGAAAACCTAATTTCTGAAAGCAATTACAAACACATGTACTGGAACATGACGCAACAATTGGCTCATCACACGGTAAATGGTTGTAACGTTGAAGTTGGTGATCTATATGCAAGTGGAACTATTTCAGGAAGTGATCCTAAATCTTTCGGTTCTATGCTAGAATTAACTTGGAGAGGGCAAAACCCAATTCAACTAAGCAATGGGCAGGAAAGAAAATTCATCGACGATAACGACACTGTAACGATGAAAGCTTGGGCTGAAAAAGACGGTGTAAGAGTTGGTTTTGGTGAGGTTGCTGGTAAAATTATTCCTACTAAATAAACGAAGTTAAACACTTAAAATTTTAAAACATTAGTCACAGAGAAGTTTTATAATATCTTGCATATTATAGATCACATAAGTTTAAAAATCAAAGATTTTTAATAATTTCATGCAATACTGATATGGAACTAACAAAGAAATATATCAACGAGCTTACTTACAAAATAATAGGAGCTTGCATTGAAGTTCATAAAATTGTTGGTCCCGGTTTATATGAAGATGTTTATCATAAATGTTTAGAAAGAGAATTTGATTTGCTAGGACTAAAATACAGAAGTGAACTAGAAATTCCTTTAACATATAAAGAGCGTCATATTGACTGTAAAGTAAAATGTGATTTTCTAATTGAAGATATTATCATTTTAGAGATTAAATCTGTCGAAGAAATCCATAAAATTCACAAAGCTCAAACAATGAATTACATGAATCTCTTGAAAGTTCCAAAATCTATATTAGTAAATTTTAATGTGTATAATTTATATCACGAAGGTACTGAAACCTTTGTAAGTAAACATTTTGAAATACTCCCATAATGAAAATCTTTGATTTTCAAACTCATGTGTTCTAAAATATTTTCAATTAAACTAAAAACTCATGTGCCTTATGTGTCAAATCAATTTTATCTAAATGAAAACAGTAATCCCATCCGAAATAACTCCCGTACAACTACAAACGATAATGCAGACTGCCGTTTCGCCACGTCCAATCGCATTGGCTTCTACGGTTGATAAAAATGGAGAGATCAATTTATCGCCGTTCAGTTTCTTTAATATGTTCAGTACCGTTCCTCCAATCTTGATTTTTTCACCTTCGAGAAGAGTTCGTGACAATACGACAAAGCATACTTTAGAAAATGTTTTAGAAACTTCTGAAGTAGTGATTGGAACCGTTAATTTTCCAATTGTACAGCAGATTTCTTTGGCTTCGACAGAATATGGTGACGGAGTGAACGAATTTATCAAGTCTGGTTTAACCATGAAAGATGCTGATTTGGTTAAACCTAAATTAATTGAAGAATGTCCTGTTAATTTTGAATGTAAAGTTTTAGAAGTAAAACCTTTAGGCGATCAAGGAGGCGCTGGAAATTTAGTAATTTGTGAAGTTCAGAAAATTCATATCAGAGAAGAATATCTGAATGAAGAAGGAAATCTGGATCAGAAAAAACTGGATATGGTCGCTAGACTTGGTGGAAACTGGTATTCTAGAAATAACGAGAATAATCTTTTTGAAGTTCCAAAACCTTTAGTAACGAAAGGAATTGGTTTTGATTTACTTCCAAATGCTATAAAACTCAGCAAAGTCTTTACAGGAAATGACTTAGGAATGTTGGCCAACGTAGAAGTTTTACCTTCTGAAAGTTGTCATAATGACGAAAACATTCACCTGGAAGCTCAGAAATTATTATTGGATAGTAAAATTGAAGAAGCCTGGAAAATTCTAGTTAAGTAAATTTCAAGTTGAAATTAAAATAAAAAGGAGTGAAAATTTTCACTCCTTTTTATTTTTAAATCGAATATTTAATAACAACATTGGCTACGTCCATCAGAACCAGTAACTATTGTACCAAAGTCAGGAGCAAAGCATGATGGAGCAAGACACCTGTCACCTCCATCACTAAAATAATATTTATAACAACCTGTTGCAACACATCCTTTTGATTCCAAGCCTCCTCCAGAAATATTTTTCTGAGCTTCTCTGCTTAATTTTTTTAAGTTTGATTTTTTCATAAAAACTTTTATTTAATGGCATTAATGTTTCACTAAAGTATGAAAATTAATAGCACCAAAAATAATATTTAACAATAAAATCAAATATTTTGCTTGATAAATTCAATCGACTTTTCAACAACCTCGTTCAATCCTTTTGGTAGCGCATCATCTTCCCAAGGTTCTTTAGCTCCAAAAGTGTGATTTTCATTTTCAACGAGATACAATTCTGAAGTTGGATTTAGAATATGAAGATGTTCTGCATTTTTCACATTTACGCTTTCGTCTGAAGTACCATGAATAATTAAAACCTGAGCTTTTGCCATTTCCATTGAGCGTTCTACATCAAAACGATATTCATCATTTTTAAAGTTTTCAAAAAACTGAAAATAATGAGGCATTTGCTGTTTTGTCCTTCCATTTTCAACATAATAAACTCCATTCTCTTTCCATTTTTCAAAGTTTTCTTTTGTAGGAAATCTCTCTAAAGTATCTACGCTTGCTAAAGTGATCAGGACGTTAATTCTTTCGTCTTCATAGGTTTTAATAATAGAGGTCCCTCCTCCTCGACTGTGACCGATCAAAACAACTTTTTGCTTATCGACTTTTGAATCTTTGATAAAATGATCGATAACACATCCTAAATCCGACAATTCTTTTGAATAATTGTTATTTCCAAAAGCTTCCAAATCAGCAAAATTTTCAGGGTTTTCAACGGTAGTTCCATTATGCGAAAAATTAAATTTAACAAAGAAAAAGCCTGCTTCTGCAAACTTTTCTGCCATTATATTCCAAGCACCCCAATCTTTGTAGCCTTTATATCCATGAACGAAAATAACCAACGGCAGTTTCTCATTGGTTTCAGGATAAAATACATCAGCAAGGAAATCTTTGGTTTCTGGATTTTTAAGAACGATGTTGATCTCTTTTATTAATTTCATAAAATATTAATTATTGCATACCAAAATTACAGTTACATTTGTAATATTCACTCTAATTTAAATATATGAAAAAAACTTTACTCTTTTTATTTTTAATTTCCTTTTCATTCACAATTGCGCAGACCACAAAAAAAGTCTTTTTTGTAGGGAACAGCTACACGTACACCAACGATCTACCCGAATTGGTTAAACTCATTGCAGTTTCTACCGGAGATGTATTAAATTACCAAACCCATGCAATGGGAGGAGCTACGCTAAAGCAACACGCACAGAACCAATCAGTAACCTCAGTCATCAACCAAGGGAATTGGGACTATGTTGTGCTGCAGGAACAGAGTCAAATTCCATCGTTTCCCAATAATTATATACAGTCTGAAATGCATCCTTACGCAAAACAGCTTGCAGATCTAACCAAAGCTTCGAATGCTTGTGGCAATCCTATATTTTTTATGACTTGGGGTTACAAAACCGGTGATGCTACAAATTGTGCGAATGGAAACACACCAGTTTGTACTTACGAAGGCATGGACAACCTTATCTACAACCGATATATGGATATGGCACAAATCAATGAGAGCCTCGTTTCTCCGGTTGGAAAAGTATGGAGAACGATAAGACAGCAGCAACCTTCTATGGATTTATATTCAAGCGATGGCTCACATCCCAGCTATTTGGGTTCTATGGCTGCTGCTTATACTTTCTACACTATTTTGTTTAAAAAAAATCCTGAATTAGCAACTTTTAATGGGAATTTAACTGCTACAGAATCACAGGTTATAAAAAGTATCGTCAAAAGCACAGTCTATGACAATCTTGATATGTGGCTAATTGGAGCAAATGATGTCGCCAGTAGATTTAATTATCAGACAACTGGTACGTCTGCCATTCAGTTTACAAACCAAACACAAAATGCCACCACTTTTGCATGGACTTTCGGAGATGGAAATACCTCTACTTTAGAAAATCCTTCTCATACATATCTTGCTACAGGAAACTATCAGGTAACCCTCACGACCAATGCGTGTGGAAGAAATTCTACTAAAACAAAAACAGTTTCTGTTAGTAATTTGGGAACTCAGGAAGAAAAAATTAATCAGGTTCAAATCTATCCTAATCCTGCTCACAGTTTTATCAACATTATTACTGATCAAAAACTGTCTATTGCTTCCTTATCAGATGCTTCAGGACGTATTCTCAAACATGATCTCAATAAAACAGAAAATGGCTATAATATTCCTCTTAATCATGTAACCACCGGAACTTATTTTTTGAAATATAAGATCGGAGAAAAAGAATACACTAAAAAGATTATCAAAAAATAGTCTTAGTTTTGCATCATGTTGGATTTAAGAACAGTTACCGTACAACGCTATATACTTCCGCTTCGTGAAGGAGGATCACTTCCTGCTTTGGCAGAAGCTGATGATGATTTTAAATATGTGTTGAAATTTCGTGGAGCCGGTCATGGTGTAAAAATGTTGATCTCAGAACTTTTGGGAGGGAAAATTACTGAAGCTTTAGGTTTACCAATTCCGGAGCTGGTTTTTGCTAATCTTGATGTAGATTTTGGGAGAACAGAAGCCGATGAGGAAATTCAGGATCTATTAAAAAATTCTGAAGGCTTAAATTTAGGACTTCACTATCTTTCAGAATCGATTGCGTTCGATTCGAGTGTGAAAGTAGATTCGCTTTTAGCTTCAAAAATCGTTTGGCTGGATGCATTTATTACCAATATAGACCGTACTTTCAAGAATACCAATCTTTTGATGTGGCATAAAGAATTGTGGATCATTGATAATGGTGCTTCTTTTTATTTTCATCATTCATGGCAGAATTTTGATACCGCTGCAAAAACACCTTTCAAATATGTGAAAGATCATGTTTTGCTTCCACAAGCAACAAAATTAGATGAAGCAGACCAATTTGCACATTCAGTTTTAAATGAAACACTGTTCAGAGAGATCGTTAATACAATTCCACAAGATTGGCTGCATTGGAATGATGCCGAAGAAAATCCTGATGAAATTCGTGAAGTGTATTTCAACTTTTTGAAGACCCGATTAGAAAATTCTCAAATCTTTGTAAACGAAGCCAAAAATGCAAGAGGATAAAATATACGAATACGCCGTAATACGTTTGGTACCCAAGGTTGAAAGAGAAGAATTTTTCAATATTGGATTGGTGATGTTTTCAAAAAGAGAAAAATTTATCAAAGTAGAATTTCACCTCTGTCCTGATAAATTTAAACTGATGCGCAGCAAGCTCGATCATGATGATATCATTAAAAATCTGGAGAGTTTTAAAAATATTGCTGAAGGGAAAAAAGAAGGCGGCCCGATTGCTTTACTCGAAATTCCAGATAGATTCCGTTGGCTGACAGCTGTAAGAAGCGCGGTTGTACAGACATCAAGACCACATCCAGGAAAATCGAAAGATCTAGACCAAACTTTTGGTAAACTTTTTGAAGAGTTGGTAAAGTAGCAAACCAAAGCAATATCTTATGAGAGCACTCCACTCAAACACAAAAAATAATAGGTTTTTAAGGAACCTATTTTTTTTATTCTTACTGACGATTTCCACTTTTGGATTTTCACAAAAACAGAAAAGTACGCTCCTTTTTGAGAACGCCAATGTATCCGAAAATATTGTTTACAAAACCGATGAAACGGGTAAAGATATTCAGCTAGATATTTACCGCCCGAAAAATACAGAAAATAAAAAACTTCCTGTTGTGATGTACGTTCACGGCGGAGCTTGGGTTGAAGGTGATAAAGTAATTACTGCAAATAATTACGTTGAAAGCACCATTTTACAACTTTTAGAAAAAAACTATGTTGTGATCAGTATTAATTATCGTTTAGTTACCGAAAACATTCATTTTCCGGCACCGATCCAGGACACAAAAGATGCGGTAAGATGGGTTCGTAAAAATGCAGATAAATACAATCTTGATGAAAATAATATTGGAATGTGGGGCGTTTCAGCAGGTGCACATCTTTCGCTTTTAAGCGCTTATACTCAGGATAAAGATTTTGTGGGAGATTCAGAACTTTCAAAATATTCGGCAAAAGTAAATTATGTCGTTGATAATTTTGGGCCAACTGATATGAACAGGCTTCTTCACACCCGTGCTCCAAAACCACTTTTATTGACCGTAGGCTTAATTTCAAAAAAGATTATTGATATCAGAAGTAAACTGATCAAAGGAATAACTGGTCTAGACGGTAAAGAAAACAAAAGAGAAGTAGTAGAATTTTGTAAAACAATTTCTCCTCTAAATTATACTCAAAATACGGTTCCAACTTTAATTTTGCATGGCAACAAAGATAAAATTGCACCTATAAGACATTCTAAAAGACTCAACAAAATGTTGAAGAAAGAGAAAACAATTCATAAATTTATTATTGTAAAAAAAGGAAATCACGGGTTTTCCACAACAGAAAAAGCTTATCAGGAGGAACTTAACAATGCAATGGTCGACTTTATTTTATCTCAGGAAAAAGCCAATTCCGTCAATCATTAGAAAATTAATATCATAATATAGTTTTTCAAAAAGAAGCAATAAACAACACTTTAAAAATCAAATCATTAAACTAAAAATAGAAATATATCACTCATTATTTCGCTAAGTTGATATACATATTGACAAATTTTATACAGAAAATAATTAACTTGGTCAAATGCTTAAATTATTCATAATAAAAAAGCAAAAACATTAATTATTTACTCACATAAAAGAAAAACAACATGGAATTTCTAAATGGAATTAATGCACTGACCTTGGTATTCACCTCACTGCTTATCTTTGCGATTGCTTACCGTTTTTACGGAATTTATTTAGCCAATAAAGTGCTCCGTTTAAATGACAAAAATACAACTCCCGCCGTAGAATTTGCCGACGGAAAAGATTATGTTGCGACCAATAAAAATGTTCTTTTCGGACATCACTTTGCGGCTATTGCAGCTGCAGGACCATTGGTAGGCCCGGTTTTAGCAGCTCAGTTCGGATATCTTCCG
Source organism: Chryseobacterium sp. BGARF1 (assembly GCF_001677955.1). Lineage (GTDB taxonomy): Bacteria > Bacteroidota > Bacteroidia > Flavobacteriales > Weeksellaceae > Chryseobacterium. The sequence continues at coordinate 44,981 of NZ_LELA01000020.1, read as the reverse complement.
GGAGCGATCTGGATCTTAATTGGCTGTGTTTTAGGAGGTGGAGTTCACGATATGGTGGTACTTTTTGCATCCGTAAGACACAAAGGACAAAGTTTGGCAACCATTGCATCCAAAGAGATCGGAAAAACCACGGGAACGGTTGCCGGTTTTGCTATTTTATTCATTTTAATTTTAACACTTGCCGGACTTTCTTTAGCCTGTATTAATGCAATGCACGAAGCATCATGGTCATTATTTACTGTGGTCATCACGATGCCGATCGCGATCATTATGGGATTGATCATGCGTTACAGAAAAAACTCGGTAACTTTTGCAAGTATTTTGGGCGGTGTTCTTTTAATTGCCGGAATTATTGGTGGACATAATTTAATGCAGAATGAAACGATGAACAATATGTTCACATGGGATATCACAACCATTTCTATTGCAATCCCATTATACGGATTTTTGGCTTCTGTATTGCCGGTTTGGTTGCTTTTGGTTCCAAGAGATTATCTTTCAACGTATTTAAAAATCGGAACGATTATCATGTTGGCTATTGGAGTAATTGTTATTCACCCAACCATTCAAATGCCGGCTTTAACTGAATTTATTAACGGAGGAGGTCCCGTAATTGGCGGCCCTGTTTTACCTTTTATCTTTATTGTAATTGCATGTGGAGCGATTTCAGGTTTCCATGCGGTAATTGCAACAGGAACAACTCCAAAAATGCTGAACAGAGAAAAAGAAATTTTATTTGTGGGGTACGGAGCGATGCTTGTAGAAGGTTTTGTTGCATTAATGGCATTGATTGCTGCTTGTACTTTGATGCCCGGAGATTATTTTGCCATCAACACACCAAAAGATACCTATGACGCTTTTTTAGCAACACATCCTAGTTTACACGGTGTTGATATTGATTATTTTTCAGAAAGAATAGGAATTGATCTTCATGGAAGAACCGGAGGTGCTGTTTCTTTGGCAGTCGGAATGGCTCATATTTTCAACAAAATTCCTTACATGGATCAGTTGATGGCATACTGGTACAATTTTGCAATTATGTTTGAGGCGGTATTTATTTTAACCGCAATTGATGCCGGAACCAGGGTTGGAAGATTTTTCTTACAGGAAATGTTGGGTTCTGTTATTCCTAAATTTAATGATAAAAACTGGACTCCCGGAATTATCATCAGTAGTTTATTGTTCACATTTGCTTGGGGATATCTGGTTTTTACCGGAAACGTAAGCAGCATTTGGCCACTTTTCGGGATTAGTAATCAGTTGCTCGCAGCATGCGGTTTGATAGTCTGTACCACAATGCTCATCAGATTAAATCGAGGAAAATATGCGCTTTGTTCTGCAATTCCCGGAGTTTTCATGGCGATTATTACATTTTGGGCTGGTTATATTCAGGTAATGGATATTTATATTCCAAAACAACAATATTTATTGGCAACACTGGCGGTTGTAGCAATGGTGTTAATGCTTGTGGTTTTTGTTGGTGCCTTCAGAAAATGGTATCAACTATTGCAAGTTAAAACTTCACATACCGATTTCTATGGCGAGACGGTGAAGGAACTGGTGGAAAGATAATCTGATAATATTCTTTTGTCTTGAAACAAAAGAATCAAAAATTCAAGACTTAAAAACTCCGTCTAAAATTTCAAAGAATTTCCTAAAATTTCCAAAAACTCGGGCGGAAACAGATATTAGTTATCAATCCTAAATTATTACCGCCACTCAAACAGTGGAAATTTTTAAACGGTAATTCTTTAAAATTTCTTAACGCCTCCGTTTTCTATGTCATTATTAATCAAAAAAAACAACAGAAGGCACAATACTTATTGTGCCTTCTTTATTTCATTAAAAACAGATTTTCGTTGTTATTAAATTTCCATTTTGCTTTCTAAACTGTAGATCTAAATCTTTGTCAGTTTAGCATATTTTAAAATCAAATTCTTTTCACCTTCGTGTAAGAAAACTACTTTCGCTTTGATATTTTGTGGATCTGTTCCATCTAAGAAAGCGACTTCACCAATTCCGAAACGGTCGTGTCTTACTTTGTCCCCAACCTCAATATCTTGCGAAGATGCTCCACTCGGGTTGATGATTCTTGCTGTCGCTACAGGTTTTAATTTTCTTGGCTCGGCAATCGGTTTATCCTTTTCAGTTTTAGAGATGGTTTTCTTTTCTATTTTTCTAAAGCTCTTCATTTCTGAAGGATGCTCGTCAAAAATATTAGAAGTAACCCCTGAATTGTTGATAAATCTCTTTTCGAGAGCAGGATTTAAAAATTCGATATATTCTTCATCTACTTCACTTAAAAATCGTGAAGGTTCGGCATCAGTAATTTTTCCCCATTGAAAACGGGAAGTTGCATAAGAGAAAAACACCTGTTTTTCAGCTCTCGTTAAAGCAACATAAAACAAACGTCTTTCTTCTTCCAGATCTTCACGGGTTGCCGAGCTCATAAAGCTTGGGAAAAGATTTTCTTCTAATCCTACTAAATGCACCACCGGAAATTCAAGACCTTTTGAAAGGTGAATCGTCATTAAAGAGACCATATCTTCCTCGTCATCTTTTCTTTGCGTGTCTGCAGAAAGAGCAATATTTTCAAGGAAATTAGGCAAACTAGGATCTCCATCTTCTATCTGCATCTGTTCTTCAATGAAACCCTGCATCGAGTTCATTAATTCCTGAACGTTTTCTACACGCGAAATTCCTTCCGGAGTCTGGTCGTCTTTTAAAAACTTAATCAAACCGCTTCGCTTTGCCACTTCCATCGCAACGCTGTACGCCGTTTCTGTTTTAAGCAAAACCTGAAACGCTTTGATCATCGACCAGAAATCGCTCAGTTTGGTTAAAACTCCATTATTAAATTTCAATTGCGGAGCATAAATCCCCAAATTGTCTAAAACTTTTGACACCGGAAGATTTTGTGAATCTGCAAAAACAATTAATTTATTCTGAGTCGTCTCACCAATCCCTCTTGTCGGATAATTAATGATTCTCATCAACGCTTCAGAATCATTTTCATTCACCAAAAGACGAAGATATCCGATTAAATCTTTCACTTCTTTTCTTTGGTAAAAAGACAAACCTCCATACACTTTATACGGAATATTTTTACGTCTCAAAGAGTCTTCAAACGCTCGTGTCTGAGAATTGGTACGGTATAAAATAGCGAAATCGCTGAATTTTCTCTGTTCTCTGTTTCTCAGCTCCCAAATATTTCCGGCTACGAAATTGGCTTCATCAGCATCGGAAAGTGAGCGGTACACTTTAATTTTTTCCCCTTCTTCGTTTTCACTGAAAACATTTTTCTTGAACTGCTGAAGGTTTTTCGCAATGACAACATTTGCTGCATTAACGATATTTTGCGTTGAACGGTAATTCTGTTCCAAAGAAACAGTCACCGCATCAGGGTAATCTTTTTTGAAATTTAAAATATTGTAAATATTCGCACCACGGAAAGAGTAAATCGACTGTGCATCGTCTCCTACCACACAAATGTTTTCGAATTTTGAAGCCAAGGCTTTCACAATCAAATACTGAGAGTGATTCGTATCTTGGTACTCATCTACCAAAATATATCTGAATCTGTCCTGATATTTTGCTAAAACTTCAGGAAACCTTGTTAAAAGTTCATTGGTCTTCAACAACAAATCATCAAAATCCATCGAACCGTTTTTGAAGCAGGCTTCTACATATTTTTCATAAATTTTTCCGATGAATTTCATGTTGGCTTTTTCGTCAGCTTCCATTAATTCTGGATTATTATAATATGCTTTTACGGTAATCAGGTTATTTTTATAATTTGAAATTCTAGACTGAACTTTTTTAGGCTTATACAGATCAGCATCAATATTCATGTCTTTCAACACTTTTCTGATCACATTCAAAGCATCTTGCTGATCATAAATTGTAAAATTGGAAGGATAGCCCAAATAATGTGCTTCACTTCTCAGAATTCTTGCAAAAACAGAGTGAAAAGTTCCCATCCAAAGGCTTCTCGCATTGCTCTGGCCTACCACTTTTGCAATACGTTCTTTCATTTCTTTAGCCGCTTTATTGGTAAAAGTTAAAGACAAAATATTGAAAGGGTCTATTCCATTGGTAATCAAATGTGCAATACGCATTGTTAGCACACGTGTTTTTCCGGAACCCGCTCCTGCAAGTACCATCAAGGGGCCTTGTAAAGTGGTAACGGCTTCAAATTGTGATTCATTCAGTCCTTTCAAATAATCCTCCATGCTGCAAAAAATTTTGGATGACAAAATTAGTGTATTATGAGGACAATTCAAATTTGTATTTAATTTCCATTAATAAAGAGAAACTGAATGAAGTTTTAGAACGAAAATCAGATGCTATAAATTCAGTCATCATTTAAAATTCTTAAAAAAACATTAAAAACCTTGTAACAATCCATTCAAATAAAACACTAATTGACAAAACAATTTCTATTTTATGAAAAAACGACTTCTTAGTGTTGCTGCTGCTGCCTTTTTTGGAGCGATGCTGAATGCACAACAAATCAAATTTGAAGAGTATGATTTACCAAACGGTTTACATGTAATTTTGCATCAGGATAATTCTGCACCAGTTGTAACAACAGGGATTATGTATCATGTGGGAGCAAAAGATGAGGTAGTTGGAAGAACAGGTTTTGCACACTTTTTTGAGCACCTTCTATTTGAAGGAACGCCTAATATTAAGAGAGGGGAATGGTTTAAAATCGTTTCTTCAAACGGTGGACAAAACAACGCAAACACAACAAACGACAGAACATATTACTACGAAACTTTCCCATCAAACAACGAGCAATTAGGTCTTTGGATGGAGTCTGAAAGACTTCGTCATGCAGAGATCAACCAAATTGGTGTAGATACACAAAGAGAAGTTGTAAAAGAAGAAAAGAGAATGAGAATGGATAACCAGCCTTATGGAAATCTTTTCACCAACGTACAGAAAAATCTTTTCACCAAGCATCCATATACATGGTCTACGATTGGATCTATGGACGATTTGAACTCTGCTAAATTAGATGAGTTTAAAGCTTTCTACAAGAAATATTATGTTCCAAACAATGCAACTTTAGTTGTAGCAGGAGATATTAAACCTGAACAGACTAAAAAATGGATTCAGGAATATTACGGAGCAATTCCTAAAGGAACAGTTTATCCTAAAGATTTCCCGAAAGACGAGCCTATCACCAAAGAAAAAGAAGTAACAGCATACGACCCAAACATTCAGCTTCCTGCTTATGTTTTTGCATACAGAACGCCGGGTAACAAAGAAAAAGATGCTTACATTTTAGATATGCTTTCGTCTTATTTAAGCAACGGAAAGTCCTCAGTTTTATATAAAAAATTAGTAGATCAGGAGAAAAAAGCGCTTCAGGTAGCAGCTTTCAACCAAGGTCTTGAAGATTACGGTATTTTCGCATTCTTTGCAATCCCGATGGGAGCAACAACGAAGCAGACCTTGCAAACAGATATCGATGCGGAGATTAAAAAACTTCAGACGACTTTGATATCTGATGAAGATTATCAAAAACTTCAGAATCAGTATGAAAATCAATTTGTAAATGCTAACTCAAGTATTGAAGGAATTGCAGCTTCATTAGCTACAAACCACGTATTAATGGGAGATACTAACCTAATCAATAAGGAAATCGAAATTTACAAATCGATTACTAAGCAGGACTTACAGAATGCGGCGAAAAAGTATTTGAATTCTAACCAAAGAATCATCCTTAACTACTTACCTGAAAAAAAGTAATCGTATAAAAAACTCCGTGTTTTAAAATATGATTATAAATTTTTAAATTTTTTACAATGAAAAAACAATTGACCTATATAGCCGTAGCATTTTTATTCTCAGGAATGCTTTCTGCACAAAAAATTGATATTAATGCAATGCCAAAGCCAGGACCAACTCCTACCATCAACATTGCGAAGCCAAAAACTTTTCAACTTAAAAACGGAATGATCGTAATGGTAGTTGAAAACAACAAATTACCAAGAGTAAACGTGAGTCTTTCTATGGACAGACAGCCTTATTTCGAGGGTGATGTAACCGGAGTAAGCGAAATCATGGCAGATCAGCTTGGTAACGGAACAACCACTTTAAGCAAAGATGCATTCAACAAGAGAGTAGACTTTTTGGGAGCTAACCTAAACTTCTCTTCTGCAGGAGCTTCATCAAACTCTCTTTCAAAATATTTCCCAGAGGTTTTAGGCTTAATGTCTGATGCAATAATCAATCCTAAATTTTCTGCTGACGAAATCACAAAATCTAAAGAAAGAGCTGTTGAAGGTTTAAAATCTTCAGAGAAAAGTGCAGATGCAATCGCATCAAGAGTTTCGAACGCATTAGCTTACGGAAAAAATACTTCAAGAGGAGAATTTGAAACAGAAGAATCTATTAACAAAATTCAGTTAGCGGACGTTCAAAATATTTACAAAAAATATTACGCTCCAGACAATGCTTACCTTGTAATTGTTGGTGATGTAAAATTTGACCAGGTAAAGCCAATGATTGAAAAAGCTTTCAACAACTGGAAAAAAGCTGATACAAAATTCCCAGCTTTAGAGCCGGCTTCAAATGTTGCTAAAACTGAGATCAATGTAGTAGACGTTCCTTCTGCAGTACAATCTGTAGTTTCTGTAGGAAATCTGAACACATTGAAAATGAAAGATGCCAACTACTTCCCTGCAACAATTGCCAACTACATTCTTGGTGGCGGTGGAGAAGCTAGACTTTTCATGAATCTTCGTGAGAAAAACGCATTCACTTATGGTGCCTACTCTAGCTTAACAGCCAGCAAATATTCACCTTCTTTCTCTGCTAAAGCTAGCGTAAGAAATGAAGTAACAGATAAAGCTGTAAAAGAATTCATGAACGAGTTGAATGCTATTTCTACAGTAAAACCTGAAGAATTGGCAAATGCTAAAGCTAAATTGAAAGGAAGCTTTATCATGGCATTAGAGCAGCCTGCAACGATTGCAAGATTTGCAGTTAACCAAAAAGTTCAGGACCTTCCGGCTGATTTTTACACTAACTATTTAAAATCTATTGATAAAGTAACTGCAGCTGACGTTTCTAACGCGGTAAAAGCAACTATTTTACCAAATCAAAGCAGAATTTTCATCGCTGGTAAAGCATCTGATATTTCTGAAGGGCTAGAAAAATTAGGTTATCCTGTAAAATATTTCGATGCTAATGCAAATCCTGTTGCAAAACCAACAGTTCAGAAAGTTGATGCAAGCGTAACTGTAGCTTCTGTTGTTGATAAGTACATTAATGCAATTGGCGGAAAAGCGAATTTAGCAAAAGTGAATTCTTACACAATGACTTCTTCAACTTTTATGCAAGGGCAAACCATCGATATAAAAACAACAAAAGCTCAAGGAGGAAAAGAACTTCAAGTAGTTTCTGCCGGTGGAATGACACTTCAAAAACAAGTTTTCGACGGTAAAACTGGTTATTCTGAGCAAATGGGACAAAAAGTTGAGATGACTAAAGAAGAAATCGCTGACAACTTGAAAAACACTGAGCTTTTCGAAGAACTAGGTTTTGCTAAATCTGCAGATTATAAATTGGCAGGAATTGAAAAAATCAACGGTGAAGATTCTTATGCAATCAAAGCTGGTGATAAAGCTTATTATTACAGTGTAAAAACTGGTCTTAAAACAGGTGAGACTGAAACAGTATCTGCACAAGGGCAAACTTTTACAGTTCCTACAACATTTGCAGATTACAAAGATGTTTCTGGTGTAAAAATGCCTTACACGATTACAGTTAATCAAATGGGTATGGATATGGTGATGAAAGTAAAATCATACGAAATAAACCAGGCTAAAGATTCTGACTTCAAATAAGAATTAATATATTTTAATGAAAACGGTAGCAATTGCTGCCGTTTTTTTATTTTTAGCACAAATCTTATTTTGCCGTTTGGTAAAAAAACATTAGATTTGCCCATTCAAAAAGATATTAAAATTAATGGATACTATATTTACACTATTAATGATTCTTATTATGATTGCCAGCGTTTTATTGGTAATCGTTGTTATGGCTCAAAACCCAAAAGGTGGCGGTCTTTCTAGTACTTTCGGAGGTGCATCTTCTACACAGTTTGGAGTACAGAGAACGAATGATTTTATGGAAAAATCAACTTGGACTTTAGGAGCGGTAATCATCGTTCTTATCTTGATAAGCGTTGTCGTGACTGGTAAACCTAAACAAGTAGCACCAGCTATTCCTCAAGCTCCAACTAAAGAAGCTCCGGCAGGAAAAGCTCCGGCTTCTGAGTCTTCAGCTCCGGTAAGTGTTCCGGCAAATAAATAAGAAATACTTTATTTAAGATAAAAATGAAAGCAACTCGATTGAGTTGCTTTTTTTATTTGAGTTTGATTTTTTCTATTTTATGCCTTAGCTTTAATCCTGCTTTCATAAATGAATATTGCAAGGGTTTACTTTCTCTGTAATACTTATCAATAAAAATCTGCATCGCTCCGTAAAATCTTTCAAGGTATACCTCATCTTTCACCGTACTTTCACCTTTATGATGAAGAATAGAAGCCTTTCCGTAATAGTAATTTTGATACCCATTATTCAACAACGTATAACAAATATCAATATCTTCACCATACATGAAATAGCTTTCGTCTAAACCTCCAATTTTTTCGTAAACCTCTTTTTTAACCAGGAAAAATGCTCCGGTGATTACTTCTACTTCTGCGACTCCATATTCATCAATATCGTTTCGATAATATGATTTTGAATTTTTCTTTTTAAAACTGGTAAATAATTTTTCGAAAGAATTCATCATATCCGGAACCGAACGCTTGCTTTCCGGAAGAAAATCTCCGTTGGCATCGTGCATTCTTACCCCAAGACAACCAAAATTAGTTTTAGAATCAGCAAAATCTAAAATTTCTTTTAAGTAAAAGCCTTCCAACTCTGTATCAGGATTTAAAATAAGTACATATTCTCCGATTGCTGTTTTTATCGCTTCATTATTGGCTTTGGCAAAACCTCCATTCTCTTCCGAAGCCATAAAATGTACTTTTGGAAATTCCGGAATGAGGTCGCCCCAAGAACTGTCTGTAGATTTGTTATCAATCACAATAACTTCATAATCGACTCCATCATTATATTTCTCAATAGAAATCAAACAGTTTCTTAACAGTTGAGTCACATTGTAATTAACGATAATGATTGAAAGTTTTTTTCTCATTTTAATCCTTTTCGTTATACGGAAGTCTGTTGGTAATCGATCTGCCTAAAGAAATTTCGTCTGCATATTCCAGTTCATCGCCTACTGAAATTCCTCTTGCTATAGTTGAAAACTGAACACCCGAATTTTTGAATTTTTTGTAAATATAATAAGCGGTTGTATCGCCTTCCATAGTTGCACTTAGAGCAAAGATAAATTCTTTTGCCAAGCCTTGCTGTAGCTTCTTTTCAATACTTGGAATATTCAATTGATGAGGCCCCACTCCTTCCATTGGAGAAATTTTCCCACCCAAAATAAGGTATTTCCCTCTGTATTTTCCGGTATTTTCAATAGCGATAACATCTCGTACATCTTCCACAATACAAATCAACTCGTTACTACGTTTGTCGTTGCTACAGATTTCACAAATATCAAAATCTGAAAAATTGTGGCATTCTTTGCAGTATTTAATTTCATTCACTAAATTAATGATTGAAGTTCCCAAACTTGTCGCTCTGGAATTAGGTTGTCTAAGTAAATGAAGAGCAAGGCGCAAAGCGGTTTTCTTCCCAATACCCGGAAGTCCGGAAATCTCTTCAACTGCTTTTGCCAATACTTTACTTGGGTAATCCATAGTACAAAAATAAGAATTAAACTTGTAAAACATCCCTAATCAATATGCATTTGCAACGATAACTTTGAAGAGTAAAATTTCTGTAATAGCCTCAGCCTGCAGAAATAGTTACTTATCACTCATAAATCTTAAAAAACCATTATCTTTGGTCATCAAAATATTAAACAGAAATAAACTAAATGGTACTCAACAACCTCAACTATCCGCTGGATCTTAAATTTAAGATCACAACTTTAGCCAGCGATTTCAACATTACAGACCGACACGGAAATTATGTCGCTTACGTTCGTCAGAAAATGTTTAAACTAAAAGAAGACGTTATCGTTTTCAACGACGAAAGCAAAACCAAAGAACTGTTCAGAATTCAAGCTAATCAGTGGATTGATTTTAATGCATCTTACTCTATCAAAGATACGATTGGAAAAAACTTTGGAAGACTTGCCAGAAAAGGAATGCGCTCTATCTGGAAATCATCTTACAATGTTTTAGACGAAGCTGACCAGCAAAAATTTACAATTACAGAAGATAATGCTTGGGTGAAATTTTTCGACGGAATGGTTGGTGAGATCCCAATTGTCGGAATGTTTACCGGATATTTCCTTAACCCGTCTTACACCGTAAAAGGAATAGATGGAAAAGAATATTTTAAGCTAAAAAAGATGCCTTCATTTTTTGGCAGAAGATTTCAATTAGACCGATTAATCGATATTGATGATGAAGATGAAAGTTTGGTTGTCTTATCATTTTTGATGATGGTTTTACTTGAAAGAGCAAGAGGATAATTTCACATTAATTATTTATCCCTAAATTGATGAAAATTTCATTTGATCTTGATGATACAATTATTTCTACAAATAAGTTTTCTTTAGAAAAAGAATCATTTTGGTCAAAAATTATTGGAGCTGAAAGAATTCGATTGGGAACAATTAAATTATTTAAAGAATTAAGAACCCAAGATTATCAAATTTATGTTTATACAACTTCATATAGAAGTAAAGTAAAAATTAAATTAATGTTTTTATGTTATGGAATTCCCGTTGATTTTGTAATCAATCAGTATTTGCATGAGAAGAGAGTTAGAAAAAACGGAAAAAATGTTTCAAAATTCCCTCCAGAATTTGACATTGATATTCATATTGATGACTCTTTTGGTGTAGAGATGGAAGGAAAAAAGTTTGGTTTTAAAACTATAATAGTTTCAGCTAACAATGAAAACTGGGTTAATGAAATTTTAGAAAAAATTGATATAGTTACCACAAGCAAAAGCAGAATGGTATAATTATTAGTTTAGTTTAAGATTCAAAAACGAAAATTTAAAAAATTAAAAATGAAATATTTTATCATTCTCTTTTCAGCCTTAACTTTGGTTGCCTGTAAAAAGGAAAAAGAAACCGTTCCAAATTCAAAGCCATCAGATTCTCTGAATATTGTTCAGGATTCGGCAAAAACAGATCCTACACCTGAGAAAGTTTTAGTTGATGTATTTCCTTTCCCGAAAGAAATCAAAGAATGCTCTTGCTATTTTGCAAAAAACAAAGCAGATTTTGAAAATGAACAATACATTTACGCTGATGATGCCGGAAAAACGGCTTACATGAAACTCGACGGAAAAAGAATTGCTATGAATTTAATTTCTTCAAGCGATATGGAAGCTGGCGAAGAGCTAACCAAGGAAATTGAAAATGAGAATTATAAAATCTCTGTAAAAGGTAAAAAAATAAAACACGAAGAAGCTTTGCTTTTTGAAGGTACTTTAACCATTGAAAAACCAGACGGAAGCAAAACGACCATTCCTATTTATGGTGAATGTGGCTGTTAAAAGCAATTAGCAATTAGCAATTAGCAATTAGCAATTAGCAATTAGCAATTAGCAATTAGCAAAAATATTGCTCCTGAATTTCGGGAGCATTTTTTATTTCGTAATTTTGATAAAAATAAATTTTTATGGAACTATCCAATATAGAACCGCAGATTATCTGGAAAAATTTTTCCAAATTAAATGCTGTTCCGAGACCGTCAAAAAAAGAAGAAAAAATAATTGCTTTCATCAAAGAATTTGGTGAAAATTTAGGACTGGAAACTACAGTAGATGAAGTAGGAAATGTGATTATTAAAAAACCGGCTACTTCGGGAATGGAAAACCGTAAATCGATTGTTATGCAGTCTCATTTAGACATGGTTTGCCAAAAAAACAATGACGTAAATTTCGATTTTGAAACTCAAGGAATCCAGATGGAAGTTGACGGAGACTGGGTAAAAGCCAAAGGCACCACTTTAGGGGCAGATAATGGTTTAGGAGTTGCCACGATTATGTCGATTCTAGAAAGTTCAGACATTCCACATCCTGATTTGGAAGCTCTTTTCACGATTGATGAAGAAACAGGAATGACCGGAGCTTTAGGTTTAAAACCTGGACAATTAACCGGACAAATCCTTTTAAATTTAGATACAGAAGAAGATGACGAAATCGATATCGGATGTGCAGGTGGAATTGACGTTACTGTAACCCAAAACTACGCAACAGAAGTTTCTAACGGACAAATCGTAAGAATTGAAGTAAAAGGTTTACAGGGTGGTCATTCAGGAATGGATATCCACAAAGGTTTTGGAAATGCCAATATCATTATGGGCAGAATTCTTTACAAAGCTTTGGAAAATCAAAACGTACAATTAATTTCAATTGATGGCGGAAGTTTGAGAAATGCAATCCCAAGAGAATCTGTAGCTTTAATTTCTGTGAGAAATTCTGGTGAATTTATTGAAAATGTAACCAACGGAATTAAAAAAGAAATTTTAGAAGAGTTTGCTTCTGTTGAAGCTCATCTTCAAATTAATATTGAAAATTCTACAAGTTCAGAAAAAGCGCTTTCTGTAGAAGATTCAAAGAAAATTATTTTAGTTTTAAAATCTCTTCATAACGGAGTTTACAGAATGAGCCCTGATGTACAGGATTTGGTAGAATCATCAAACAATGTGGCAAGAGTAGAATTAAAAGAAGGTGGTCTGAAAATTTTAAACCTTTCAAGATCATCTGTTGATTCGTCTAAAGATTCGGTGGCTGAACAATTGAAATCGGTATCAGAATTAGCTGGAATGAACGTTGAATTCAGCGGTTCTTATCCAGGGTGGAAGCCAAAACCAGGTTCTGAAATTGTACAAGTTTTAGAAAAAATATACACTGAAAAATTTGCAGAAAAACCTCACGTTGTTGCTTGTCATGCAGGTTTAGAGTGCGGAATTATCGGTGCTAATTACCCAGAAATGGAAATGGTAAGTTACGGACCAACCATCAGAGGAGCTCACTCTCCTGATGAGAAGGCAAATATCTCTTCAACTCAGAAATTCTGGAGTTTCACGAAAGATATTTTAGCGAATATTCCATTGAAATAAGAATGTAATTTTTATATTGAAAATATCCAAAGTCGAATGATTTTGGATATTTTCGTTTCTTTTCTTCACAGATTTGAAGTTTTAGAATTAAAATTTAATTTAAAAATCATAAATTTGAATAAGAAATATGAATTATGAACTCACAAATTCTAAACGAAAAGCTTGAACTAATTCAATGGTTATCAACCTTGGAAGATACTTCTATTATAAAAAAGCTAACTCAGTTCAGAAAAGAAGAGACAAAAGATTGGTGGAATTCTATTTCAGATGAAGAGAAAAAATCAATTGAAAAAGGAATAGCAGAAGCTGATGAAAATGATGTAAAACTGCATTCTGAAGCGAGAAAGCTCTATGAAAAGTGGTTATAATATTTCGTGGACTCCAAATGCATTGAGCGAGTTGGAGGAAACAATTGAATATCTTCAAAAAAACTTTTCAGATAAAGAAATCTCAAAACTTGCCCATAAAATCGAAAGTTTTTCGGAAATCATTTCTCAGAATCCATATATTTTTCCAAAGTCTGAACAGACAAACATTCACAAAGCGATTATTCTTACTTTTAATACTGTATATTATCGTATTAAGGACAACAATGTAGAAATCTTATCATTTTTCTCTAATAGACAGTTTCCTGTTAAAAGAAAAATTTAAACTCAAAATTTATTGATTAATAGTTTTCAGTTTATTTATCAATAATTTTCCTACATAATAAAATTTAAAATACACAAATGAAAATCACAAACACTTATCAACTCAGCCAAGAACAAAAAGAACAGATTCTGCAATTGTGGAATAATGAATATCCTGAAAAACTAGCTTATAAAAATATCGATGAATTTGAAAACTATCTTGAAAAGCTCAATGAGGTCAATCATTTTCTTTTATTGAATGATGATGAGAAAATTCAGGGTTGGGCAATTATATTTGAAAGAGATAATGAAACGTGGTTTGCGATTATTCTTTCAGAAAACCTTCATGGTAAAGGTTGGGGTACAAAAGTTTTAAACGAACTGAAACGACATAAAAATGAACTGAACGGTTGGGTTATCGACAATAGCAATGATAAAAAGCTTAACGGTAATTTTTATAAATCTCCATTAGAATTTTATTTAAAAAATGAATTTGAGATTTTATCTGATGTAAGACTTGAATTAGAGATCATGTCTGCCGTAAAAATAAAATGGACAAAATAATTAATAATATAACAATGAAAAGTATTACTGTATTTTGCGGATCAAGTTTTGGTTCGGACGAAATATATAAAGAACAGGCAACTTTATTAGGACAAACTTTAGCAAAAGAAAATATCCAACTTATTTATGGAGGCGCCAATGTAGGATTGATGGGAGCTGTAGCAGACGGAGTTTTGGAGAAAGGCGGAAAAGCAATTGGAGTTCTGCCCCACTTTCTGCAATCAAAAGAAATTGCACACAACAATCTTACGGAGCTTATTTTGGTAGAAACCATGCACGAAAGAAAAACCAAAATGAATGAACTTTCCGATGGTGTGATTGTTCTTCCAGGTGGCTATGGTACGTTGGAAGAATTTTTCGAAATGATTACCTGGGCACAACTTGGGCTTCATAAAAAACCAATTGCTATTCTGAATATCAACGGATTTTATGATGATCTAATTAAACTCGTTCAGACAATGGTTGATAAAGGATTTTTAAAACAAATCAATCAGGAAATGCTTTTGGTGAGTGATTCTATTGATGAGCTTTTAGAAAAAATGAAAAATTATCAGGCTCCGGCGGTTGGGAAATGGATTTCAAAAGAGGAAGTTTAAAGATACGTATTGAGACTCAAATTTAAGTTTAGGAACCTCATCCGATACGTCCTAAATTTATTCAGATAGGTTAAATATAATTTGCAACCCGTTATTTAGATGTTTCGATACGTCATACAATCCAAACCGATAGGTTCTTTACTGCTTCCTTGAGGTCATTCATTGCAGTGTTTGGGTCAATTATCCCAATTGATACGTTGCACAACCTATCGGGATGAGTCTTTAGGAGGTTGGGATATTTAAAAGACCTATCCGAGTCCTTAATATATACCGTCACATATATCATTAACTTGTTCGAAGCTTTATACAACCTCTTTGAACCTTCGAATAACATATTTCTACAAAAAAAATACCCCTCGAATCTGGTTCGAAGGGTATTTTTATATATTTTAATATTCTTAAAATATTAAGGATAAGGCGCAATTGCCACAGCCAGACCTTCCATTGAAGGCACCATATGTAATTGGCAACCCAATCGGCTATTGCTTTCTACATGATAAGCTTCTGCCAACATTGCGTCTTCCTCATCGCCCATCGGCTCAAGTCCCGGATCTTCCAGTACATAAACCTGACACGAAGCGCACATTGCCATCCCGCCACAAACTCCGATGGTGCCTTCTTCTGCTAATTCATAAGCACGGATGATTTCCATCAGGTTCATCGACATATCTGTAGGAGCAGCAATATCATGCGTAACACCTTCTCTATCGGTAATTTTAATATTTATATCGCTCATCTTTCGTTAATGGTTAATGGTTGATGGTTGATGGCTTTTGTTTTACTAACAACTAATAACCAACAACTAACAACGAGATTAATCTATTTTCTTTACAACAGCTTTTTCAGCTTCTTTACGGCTTCCGTCGAAACCATCTACTCCACTTACGGTTGTATATTTTAAAACGAATTTTTTACCAGGATTTAATCTGTTATAAACACTCTGACACATCAAAGTCGCCTCGTGGAAACCACAAAGAATCAACTTTAATTTTCCAGGATAGGTATTGATATCACCAATTGCATAAATCCCGTCTATATTGGTTTGATAATCTAATGCGTTGTTTACAACGATAGCATTTTTTTCAATATTTAAACCCCAGTTTCCAATCTCACCCAATTTTGGAGTCAATCCGAATAATGGAATAAAATAATCTGTTTCAATATCGTAAGGATCTTGTCCGTCAATCGCTACGGTAATTGCTTCAACTTTTCCGTCACCTTTTACTCCCGTTACTTCCGCAGGAGTAATTAATTTAATTTTTCCTTGATTTTTTAGATCTTGTACTTTTTCTACAGAATCTAAAGCCCCACGGAATTCGTTTCTTCTGTGAATCAAAGTCACTTCACTTGCCACATTAGACAAGAAAACGCTCCAGTCTAAGGCAGAATCTCCACCTCCGGCAATAACTACTTTTTTATTTCTGAAATGTTCTGGTTCTTTTACGAAATATTCCAAACCTTTTTCTTCATAGTCTGCCAAGTTTTCAAAAGTAGGTTTTCTAGGCTCAAAAGTTCCCAAACCTCCTGCAATAGCAATAGCTTTACATCTGTGAACGGTACCTTTATTAGTTACAACTTCAAACCATTCGTCATCAACTTTTGTATAAGAAACTGCAGTTTCTCCTAAAGTGAATCCTGGTTGAAACTGTTTGATTTGCTCCATTAAATTATCTACCAATTCACCTGCATTTACAGACGGATACCCCGGAATATCGAAAATCGGTTTTTTAGGATACAATTCTGCCAACTGGCCTCCCGGTTGAGGAAGTGCGTCGATGATGTGACATTTCATTTTTAAAAGACCTGCTTCAAACACAGCAAAAAGCCCCGTTGGTCCTGCTCCAATAATCAATATATCTGTAGTGATCATAATATGATGATAATTTAATATTTAATAGCAGCAAATTTACTAATTTTAATGCGAAGCATATTTAATTATACTCAAATAAAAAACTGAGATTTATCAAAAAGACGCAAGAAGCTGATAATTAAAAAATTGGCAGCGTTTTTGTAAACTGTAAATTATGAAGAAGATACTTACTATCATTACTTTATTCGCTTTTTTTCTGGGCTACTCTCAATTGGCTAATGTAGCAGATGGAGAGTCGATTAGTCTAAGAATACATTACGGATTTCTAAATGCCGGAACAGCGAACCTTACAACCAAGAAAGTTAATTATAAAGGAGTTCCACATTTATACGTAAAAGGAACAGGGCAAACGACGGGCGCCGTGAAAGCTTTTTTTAAAGTTGAAGATTTATATGAAAGCTACATTAATATCGGGACAGAATTGCCTAGCTTTTATGTAAGAAATGTAAAAGAAGGCAGCTATACACAGCATTTTCAGACCGTTTTTAATCACGATAATCAAACATTGATCTTAACCGATAAAAAAAATCCGGCAAATGGTTCTAAATTAATTAAATCGGCAAAAGACGTGCAAGATATGCTCTCTTGTTTTTATTATCTAAGAAGTAAAACACCTGCAGAACTAAAAGTAGGAACCGTTATTAACATGAATGTATGGATCGATGATGAAATGTTTCCTTTTCAGCTTAAAGTAACGGGAACAGAAAATTTAAAAACAAAATTCGGAACGATTAGTGCTTTAAAGATCATTCCTTCTGTGAAAAGCGGCAGAGTCTTTAAAGAAAAAGAAGGTGTTACAATGTGGGTAAGCAACGACTACAATCACATTCCTTTATTACTGAAAGCTGAATTGGCAGTTGGTTCTTTAAAAGCAAGTATTGATGATTACAAGAATGTGAAATTCCCTCTAAAGTTTACTAAATAAAACGCTATTAAATATAAGCTCATAGTTTTAAGTTGACCTATCTTTTTACACGAATGCACAAATAGTATTAAAGAAAATATTTGTGCATTTGTGTATCAATAGTTTATAAATTTTCAGAAGATAATAACAAAATGTACTCATAGCTCCTACTTTTTAGACCAATAAAAAAGCCTCAGAAATTTCTCTCGAGGCTTACCAACCTAAATTAACATACTTGTGGAACTATTTTCCCAGGTATTATTATGAAAAATTTTCCCGGTACCAATAACACAGTTTTCCAACTCTGTTATTAGTACTTAGGGCTATATCATTTGTGTTTATGTGTTATAATAAATTTGTGTTTATTTTTAGCATCTTTTCGCAGAGCTTTTCAGCTCTGCAATAAGACACATATATTTTCATCATTTGTATTTTTGAAATTAACCTCAAATTTTAAATCTATCTTTCTTTAAATATTTTCAAAATACTGAGCTTTTTTCGTTTATCATTTGTACTGTAAAAGTAGGAAGATTTAGAAATGTTTTCCGCATACTTGTTGTAGATGTATTTCTATGCCTGCATAGATATTTATCTACAAAAACATTGCGCTGTTTATGAACAGCTATTGCAATTATTTCCAATAGACCCACAACTGGATTAGAAGATTTTTAAAAAGAAATTATTGATGATCATAAAAATACAAAGCGCTTCATTTAGCTGTGCAAAAAAAGCCTCCGGAAAAATCCGAAGGCTTACCAACCTAAATTAACATGCTTTGAAATCATTTCTAGGGATTATTACCATGAAAAACGTTATCCCTAAAATACATATTAAAAAAACTATTTTTAAATCTGTGATTATGCTCACAGTTTTCATCATTTGTATTTAATAAATATATTTATTGATTGTAAGGCATCGTTTACAGAGCTTTTCAGCTCTGCAATGATGACACTTAGGTTAATCAATTTGTGTTTATATGTTATACTGATTTGGTTTTACTTTTTAGTATCCAGTTGCAGAGCTTTTTTCAGCTCCGCAATCAGACACTTAATTTTTTTTCATCATGTGTGTTTTTAAATCAGCTTCAATATTTTAATTTATTATTATTTGAATATTTTCAAAATTCTGAACTGACTTTTAGATTAATGACCTTAAAAAAACTTTTTGATAAATTCTTTTTTCGTTCATCTTTCATACTGTAAAAATAGCAAGATACAGAGGTATCTTGCTAATATTTGTTGTAGATGTATTTCGATGCTGTTGTAGATATTTATCTACAAAAATAGATTAGGAAAATAAATAAGAATAAAACTAATGGTAGTTTTTGATTAAGTCTGCTAAATCAACTACATTTTCGATATGTAGTTTATCAAAAATCCGTTTCTTAATGGTACTGATTGTATTCTGCTTTACATTAAGATTATTGGCAATTTCGAGATTCCCGTAACCTTTTGCGTACAGCTCGGCAATCTCCAGCTCTCTTTCAGTAAGTTTTTGTAAAGGATTGATGCTGCTTCGATTTTGCAAAGAATCAATTAAAATATCCTGAGTAATAGAGGAGATATACTTTCCGGTTTGATGAATTTTGAGAATCGCTTCTTTTATTTCACTTTCTTCACTCAGTTTACTTAGGAAGCCGTTGGCTCCGGCATTAATATATTTAATAGACTGTGTACTTTCGTCTACTCCAGAAAACACCAGAATTTTAATATCTGGCTTAAGACTTCTGATATCAGAAATTATATTCAGACTGTTTCCATCTGGAAAAATAGCGTCTATTACTACAATTTCTATTTGTCGCATTCCTACAGCTTCTAAAACTTTCTGAAGCGTTGATGCATGAAAAATCTCGCCTTCAAAACCAATTTCTTCGATAAGAAATTCTACGCCCTGCCTTATGAGGCTATGATCATCTGCAAGTAAAAAATTAATGGTTTTAGTTTTTAAATTATTCATTTATTGACATTCAAATTAATAGTGAAACTTACTGTTGTTCCTATATTTTGTTCGCTATCTACCGAGATATTTCCAGAATACAACTCTACAATTTCTTTACATAAACTCAATCCTAAACCTGCACCCAGGTTTTCTACATCTTCAGATAAAACACCTTGGTAATAAGGTTCAAATATTTTCTCGAGATCAGATTTTGAAATTCCCACTCCCGTATCACTTATTATGGTTGTTAAAGCAACAGTATTTTCATCGATAGATTCTGCTTTGGTAATTACCTTGATTTCTCCGTTCTCAGTAAATTTGTTTGCATTGGCAAGTATATTCATGAAAACCTGATTGATCTTTGTATTATCAGAATACACCTCAATTTTCGGGTCTATATTTTCTTCAACAAGAAACTTATTATTTCTTGTTTCAATATAAGGTTCTATCGAATTTAAGATAGAAGTTATTTCATTTTTAAGATTAAAAATCACCGGTATTAACTGGTTTTCTACATGTTGATTTTTGGTATATTCTAAAATCTGATTGGCCTGCATCAATAAGGTATTATTGGTAAAACTGATCGACTTTAAGTATTCTTTAATGCTATCATCATTCGTTTTTTTATTGATCTTTCTGATGAAAATTCCAATAATCTTCAAGGGTGAACGCAGTTCATGACTCAACATTCCCAAAATTCTGTTTTTAAAATTAAGGTTCTCATTAATCTGCTTGTTGGCAGCATTGAGTTGATTTTCATATATAAATGCGATTCTTGTAAGATACATTATTAATATAGACACAATAAACATCAAAACCATTGCTCCCAAAATCAGATTTGTTCTAATCTTATTGTTTTCAGAATTTCGCAGAGCATATTCTTTTTCAAGATCAGCCTTAGAATCTTTGATCGCAAAATCGTAAATATTCATCACCCCATTACTGTAAATAAGAAGTTTATTAAATATGGTATAAAATTTACTGTTGTTATTTTGTTTTCCGATTACCTGTACCTGCATTTTCTTTATTTCTCCGGTATAATAATTTTGAACAAGATTCATTACACTGTCTACATCAGCTTTTATAGCAGTTGCTTCCGGAATCTTTCCTTGTTTCACGGTAATAATTGTACTCTCTTTACGTACGTTCTCTTTCCCGGATATTGCATCTCCCAAACGTCCGAAAAGACCTTTTTTCTTAACCGTATCAGCAATTGTTTTTGTTTCTACGTGAAAATCATATTTATCCAAATTATAATTGCTCTCATACTTTTTCAGCGAAGGTAAAGGAGTGGGAGCTTTGAAATTTGATTGGGTAGAATATTGATAAGTAGAATCAACCAAAAGCTTCAGGTTTTTACTGCCTAAAGAGTCTTTTTTTTGAAATGATAATATATTTTTTAATTTAGGAAATTTAGCCTCATAGCTATTAATGTTGTCTAAATTTGCGCCTAATTTATCTAAAGATGCGAAATAAGAATCCAAATACTTTTTGTCAGCATTTACAAGATATTGCTGAAGAGAATTTTGAGCGTTTAAAAGCTCTTTTCTGGAGTTATCTGTTAAGTTTTCAAGAGAATTTACTTCTTTTAATTGATTTTCAATGAATGCTAAATTCTTTCTATTGATAAATTCGTTATAAAAAAAGCCTGCAATGATAAGCTGTATCAATAAAATACAAAAGATAAGAGAGTAATGAACGATTTTTCTGAATCTAAAATTTAACGATTTAGGTTGGTTATCTGTTGACTTCATATACATGTATTTAAAGCTTTTTGCGATCAGTATCAGATTTGAACTCTTAGTTACAGACTGCAAAAACATTCTGGTATATTATCATTTGTTTAGAATGATATATTTTGTAAATCGGAAAAAATCCTATCACAACACTTATACTTTATTCTCTGAATTCTATAAAAAAATGTATTTTTTTCTTAAAAAAGATTCGTCTTTAAGTGATTTATAAAGTTAATAAAAAATCCCGTGAAAATTCACAGGATTAAAAATTATTTATGTTAAATTAATTACAATGTTTTAAACTGTTCTAAAGTTCTTATATCATTTTCAAAGAACATTCTGATGTCGCTCATTTGGTAAAGAAGCATTGTAATTCTCTCAATACCCATTCCAAAAGCGTATCCTGAATACTTCTCAGAATCAATATTTACATTTTTCAAAACAGCAGGATCTACCATTCCGCAACCCATAATTTCTAGCCAGCCTGTTCCTTTGGTAATTCTATAATCGGTTTCAGAATTTAATCCCCAATATACATCAATCTCAGCACTTGGCTCTGTGAATGGGAAAAATGAAGGTCTCATTCTGATTTTAGACTTTCCAAAAAGCTCAGTAGTAAAAAACTGAATCGTCTGCTTTAAATCTGCGAAACTTACATTTTCATCAATATACAAACCTTCAATCTGATGGAAAATACAATGCGAACGTGAAGAAATAGCCTCATTTCTGAAAACTCTTCCTGGAGACAAAATTCTGATAGGCGGCTCATTTTCCTCCATATAACGAATCTGTACCGAAGAAGTATGTGTTCTTAATAAAATATCCGGATTCTGCTCGATGAAGAAAGTATCTTGCATATCTCTGGCAGGATGATATTCCGGAAGATTCAGCGCAGTAAAATTGTGCCAGTCATCTTCAATTTCCGGTCCGTCTGCAACGGCAAAACCAATGGATTTAAAAATCTCAATAATTCTGTTTTTCACTAAATTAATTGGATGTCTAGATCCTAAATCTAAAGGAAAAGCAGGTTTTGTAAGATCTTCTTTTTCTAAAATAATAGAAGAAGCAGAAGCATTTTTTAAATCTTCTAGCTTTACATTAACCGCTTGCTTCAGAGTATTGATTTTTTGTCCGAATTCTTTCTTCTGGTCATTTGGAACTTCTTTAAATTTTTCAAAAAAATCATTCAGAACTCCTTTTTTTCCATTATACTTAATTCGGAAGTTTTCTATTTCCTCTTTACTTGTCGTATTGAAGCCATTAACCTCAACAAGCAATTCTTCTATCTTTTCAATCATTGTTTTACCCTTTCAAAAAAATGTATTTGCAAAAATACGATTTTCAGTTTAAAAAACCTTTTCAATTTATCATAAAATAATCTGTCTCATGAGAAACAGATTATATAATTGCTATTTAAAGCTGATTTGATTTAATCTAAAAACGCTGTTGCAGCTATACTTATTAAAATTGTAAAAATATTAATTCCCAAAACAAGATTATATTCTTTATTTTTTTTCAAGACTTTAACAAGACTAAAAAAAAAATGCAAAAACTACAAAGACTAAAGATGGAATTGTAAATAGTTCTCCAAAAATCTGGATAATTTGGTTGCTATAGGAGATAAAATAAAGAATCTGAAGACTTAGTAAAAAAATCATGCAAGCTATACTGATTATTAAAACGGCCTTACTCATCATTGCTTTATTTAAATTATTTTTTTTCTAAAGCTTTCACTCTAATCTGAAGTGTCACTTCATTTTTAATGACTCCGTTTGCAGCAGGAGATTGAAATTTCACTCCAAAATCTTCCCGCATAACGTCTTTAGGTTCAGTTGCAATACTTACCTCTGCTCCATTTACTGCAACATTTGCTTTAAACTGCACAGGTTTTGTAATTCCTTTTATCGTTAAATTACCATCTAAAATGGTATTGTAATCGCCTTCTGAAGACGAGCTCACTTTTGTAATTTCGAAAGAAGATGTTGGAAATTTTTCAACCTCAAAAAAGTCAGCACTTTTCAGATGAGTATTCAGCTTTCCTAACTGTTCTGCATCATTTTTTAAATCTTCAGAGCTTAGAGACTCCATATTTGCAACAAACTTTCCGCTTTCCAGCTCTCCGTCTTTTACTGTAACATCACCACTTTCGAATTTAATGGTTCCAAAATGGCTTGTATTTTCAGATTTAAAAACCTTATATCCTTTCCATTCTACATTACTGTTTAAAGTATCCAAAACAAATCGGCTTCCGTCTTTCGTTGTTGTGACCTCATTGGTATCACTTGTTACCGGTTTTTCTTTAGAACAAGAAACAATAGTGAACAAAGCGGGAATAGCGAGAGAAAATAATATTCTTTTCATTTTGATATAATTTATGCATGGCAAAATTACTAAAAATATGCCAGTCTTCTTGAAAAACCCTTATTTTTGCAGTATGCTATTAGAGATAAACAACTTGTACTTTTCTCATTCTCAGGAAAAAACGCTTTTTCAAAACTTCAATCTAAAATTGGATGAAGGTAAAATTATCGCCTTGGCAGGTGAAAGCGGTTGCGGAAAATCTACGTTACTAAGTCTTATCTACGGATTACACGACTGGAACCAGGGTGAAATTTTATTTGAAGGCAGAAAACTCATGGGTCCGAAAGGAAATCTCGTTCCCGGAGAAGCTGAAATGAAATTTGTAGCACAAAATTTTGATTTGATGCCTTATGCAACCGTTGCAGATAATGTTGGGAAATTTATCTCTAACATCAATTTAGTCAAGAAAAAAGAAAAGGTCTTAGAACTTTTAGACGTTGTTGGTTTGGTTGAATTTGCAGATGTTTTGCCCAAAAATTTAAGCGGCGGACAACAACAAAGAGTTGCCATTGCAAGAGCGCTTTCGGTACTTCCAAAGTTGCTTTTACTCGATGAACCGTTCAGCAATCTTGATTTTGCAAGAAAAATTGAACTTCGTGAAAAACTGTTCAGATATGTAAAAGAAAACAACATTTCTTTGGTCATTTCTACTCACGAATTGCAGGATATTATTGCATGGACAGACCAAATTATCGTTTTACAAAACGGAAGACTGATTCAAAATAATAGTGCTGAAGAAACCTATAAAAATCCTTATAATCCTTATGTAGCAAAACTTTTTGGAGAAGTAAATATTTTCAGTGAGAATGAAATTTCAGACTTATCGATTTCCAGATTTTTTTATTATCCGCATCAAATCAAAATCTCAGAAAATGGTTTTGAAGCTGAAGTTTTAGAAAGCAGATTTGCCGGAAACCATTATTGGAATAAAATCAAATTTAGAAACAGAGAAATGGTGATGTTTAGTACTCATCAGCTTGAAAATTCAGTTCAGATTACTTTTGAGGACTAATGTTAAGAAAACATTAAGCACCTTAATGTTAGTATGTTGATAATTTTCAACGAATTAACAATTTTCATCCTACTTATTTCGATATCTTTGTAATACAACAACATAGGGAAATTTTTGGTTAATTCTCTTTCTGCCTTCCAGACCTAAATTAGCATTCTGCAATCCGGTCTTTGAAAGAGTACTCTGTCCAATTCTTTCCTTTTTTTTATTGATTTTTGGCAATTAGTTTTAAAAACAATTCTAATTACCAAAAATCAACATTGCTTATATTAAGCCTTCTTTACAAATTCAGATTTCAAAGCCATTGCACCAAAACCATCAATTTTACAATCAATATTATGATCACTGTTTGGTCTTAGACGGATATTTTTTACTTTAGTTCCTGCTTTTACAGGCTTCGGAGCTCCTTTTACCGGAAGATCTTTCATTACAATGACAGAATCTCCATTTTGAAGTTCATTTCCATTGATGTCTAAAATTTGATCTTCATTTCCGGCTTCTTTAGGATCCCATTCGTGGAAGCATTGTGAACAAACCATTAAATTATCTTGTTCATAAGTAAATTCAGAACTACATTTCGGACAAATAACTACATCGCTCATTTTTATTAATTTTTGCAAAGGTAGTATTTTGAGTTAGAAGTTAGAAGTTAGAAGTTAGAAGTTAGGCAAAAGTAAAGATCAATTGGTCTAAATTTAATTTTCTTTAAACTCATAATTTATAACTCATAACTACAAATCATTAACTCTCAACTTAAATTCGTATTTTTGCAGATTCAAACAGCTTATAGCAATTTATGGAATTAATTCACAGAAACCTGGCAATCGGAATTCACGATGCTTTACAGGAAACATTTTTCGAAAAAAACAAATACGCCGATAAAGTAATAGAAAGGCTTTTGAAATCCCACAGACAATGGGGAAGCCAAGATAGAGCCGTTGTTTCTGAGATCTTCTATAATATCATCCGTTGGAAAAAACGTCTTGAATATTATATGGGTGAAGGAGTAAAACCTACCAACATCTATAAACTAATCATCGCATATCTTCTTTGGAGCAAAACCAATTACAAAAGATTTGAAGAATTTGAAGGCATCAAAATCGCCGACATTACGACAAAACTGAGAAAAGGTACCGTTCCTACCAAAGCGATTGAGCATTCTATTCCGGAATGGCTTGTTGAAACTCTGGAAAGAGAATTAGGAGAAAAGTGGGAAAAAGAAATGCATGCCTTGAATGAAAAAGCACCAACTGTTTTAAGAGCAAACTCTTTGAGAACAACTCCAAGAGAGCTTATTTCTGACCTTGCACACGAAAATGTAGTTGCTTATCCTATCAAAAATTATCCTGATGCGGTACAGCTTGAGGAAAAGAAAAACGTATTTCTTACCACCGCTTTCAAAGAAGGTTTGTTTGAAGTACAAGATGCCTCTTCACAAAAAATAGGCTATTTTCTTGATGTAAAAGAAGGACAAAGAGTGGTTGACGCTTGTGCAGGTGCCGGTGGAAAAACACTTCACATAGCTGCTTTAATGAAAAACAAAGGTCAGATTATCGCATTAGATATTTTTGAATGGAAATTAGCTGAGCTAAAACGTCGTGCAAAAAGAGCTGGAGCTCACAATATCGAAACAAGAGTGATTTCTGACACAAAAGTAATCAAACGTCTTCACGATAAAGTAGACAGACTTTTGATCGATGCACCATGTTCTGGTTTAGGAGTTCTAAAAAGAAACCCTGATAGTAAATGGAAAATCGACCAAGCTTTTATCGACAGAATTAAGACAGAGCAACAGCAAATCATGCAGGATTACTCTAAAATGCTGAAAGTGGGTGGAAAAATGGTGTATGCAACATGCTCTATTTTACCTTCTGAAAATAATAAGCAAGTAGAAGAGTTTATCAAAAACAATCCTAACTATAAAATGATCAAAGACGAAAAAGTAATGCCTAGCGAAGGCTACGACGGATTTTACATGGCTTTGATTGAAAGACTTTCTTAAAAGATCTACACAATAAACTATACTAAACTACTCTATTTTTTGGAGTAGTTTTTTGTTGATTTTATAAACATAAAAGCCATCGTTATTAAACGGAATTAATAATATTTTGTTTGATATTTTATCTTTATTTAATCTAAAGGGATAAAAATCACTGAAATTTTCATCCAATTTTTGTGAAGATGTATTTTCTTCTCTTCCATCAAAATAAGTAAATGTATTTGTATCATTAAAAATTAGAATGCAGCTAGAATCAAATGAATCAAGATAATACTTAAAATCTGAAACTTTATAACTTACATATTCGTTTTTATAAACATTATCTTCTTTTAAATATTTTATGCTTTTTGCAAATACAAATTCATTGTTCTTCCATAAAATTTCGGTTCGTAATCCTCCATTATCCAATAATAATATTTTTGATTGAGCTATTTCACTAATCAAATCTGAATTTTTCTTAAGAATTTTTTGGATGAAATCATCAGAATTAGCAAGAATGGCGACTTTATATTCATCTCTATAGCTATAATTATAATCTACAGTAGTTAAAAACTTATTAATCTTTTTTCTGTTAAGAATAGTATATTCCACTAATTTTAAAACATCAATTACATCAATATTTTTATCAATAATTCTCACAGCTAAACCCCTGTTATTGCTTTTCATGATTACTCCTTCATTTAGTCCAAGAACTTTATAATTGGAATTATCACTTTCTAAAATAATCAACTTCTTATCATTATAACTTCTTTCATATTCAATCATTAAAGTATCCTTAAGATTCAGTCTCTTCGCAAGAATTTCAGAAAGTTTTCCAATAACATGGATTTTCATTTCTTGGGACTCTATTGTTTTATCTCCGAAATTGAATCCTGATCTGAAAAAAGTTTTCACATTCCCAAATCGTTCCATTTTAAATTTTGGTTTGTGGGCAGTATAATAATTAGAAAAAATTAAAAAGATCAATAAAGAAAAAATAGACTTCATGTTTTTAGTTTAAACGGTAAACGAAATTCTAAAATTAATATTTTACATCTAAACCATTACAAAGAGATTTGACAAATCATCATGTATAAATTATCTTTGTAAAAACCATCAATACATTATGTTTAAATCTATTTTAGCAAGTTTTTTTATTTTCTTATCTGTTTTAAGTTTTTCTCAGACGTATGAAATTCAATATGAAAGTTCGTACAACGGAAAAGCGCAGCCCAATCAGAACCAGACAATTGTTTGGATCAATGAGAATGAAAACTTTATTTTAAATACAAAAATCAAAGAGCTGAAAAGCGACTACCCTTTTGAGATTAGCAAAATTGAAAAACCTTCGAACACGATTGTTTCTTATGCATTTTTAAAACCAAATGAAGCTATTTCAACTTCAGATAAAGAATCGATCGCTAAACAGGAATTTGAATTAACAACTCAAACTAAAAAGATCTTAGGTTACAATTGCAAAAAAGCAGTTACAAAGATCAACTCAAACACTATTGAAGTTTGGTATACCAATGATCTGAAAATAAAAGGCGGGCCATCAAGTTTAGGACAAAATTTAGGTCTCGTTTTACAGGTTGAAAGAAACGGAAATTCAGCGACGACAGCAGTTTCTTTAAAGAAAATTAAGACAACAGAGATTGATAAAATTATCACTAAAACCATTCCTACAACAGATATATTGAGCTACAAAGATTTAGTTTGGAAAAGCAAATTTACGACATTGAATATTTTTGAAAATGAAATTATTAATTTCTCAGACCAATCAAAATCTGATGAAAAAATAAAAAGATTTGCCAATGGAACTATTATTTTAAAAAAGATAAAGTTTCCAAAAATTGCTCAGGGTAATAATGTTTTTGTGGAATTAAAGCAACAGTCCAATGGTGATGCTTATGACAGAACAGGAACCGTTTTTTTTATTCCTGAAGAAAAATCACAGACATTTTTTGATGGTTTAGAAAAAGGGGCAAAAACACTTCCCGTTTACGAAAATGGTAACGGAAAACAATATTACGGAGTCGCTTCCAATCAAAATTATCAACCGACGGTAGAATTGATGCGGTTTTTCACTGCTTTCGGAATTAATAAGTTTAATCATATTGAATTAAAGGATAAAACTTGGCAAACTATAAGTCCTTTTCGTCAGGATATTACCGAATTAAAACCTTCCCTTTCTGAAAAAGAACTTTGGATCGGAACGTTTATTGGAAATTACGATAAAGGTGGTCACAAAGTAAGTTTAGACATTACCATTCACAATAGCGAACAAATCGTTAATAAAAATAATAAGGTCATTCCGCTTTTCAATACGACCAACATTATGGAAATGGCAGGGCAGGATTATGCAACGATGTTTAATAACGATAAAGGACTTTTCGTAGAGTTTAATTTAGAAAAAGACCTTAAAAATGCTCAGTTAAGATATATTACAACCGGACATGGAGGTTGGGAAAATGGAGACGAATTCATCCCAAAAGCCAATTCAATTTATATAGATGGAAAATTAAACTTCTCTTTTACACCTTGGAGAACAGAATGCGGATCTTATCGATTATTTAATCCGGCATCAGGAAATTTTGCAGACGGACTTTCATCTTCAGATTTGAGCCGATCAAACTGGTGCCCCGGAACAGTAACCAATCCAAACTTTATTTCTTTAGGTGATTTAAAAGCTGGAAAACATACAATTCAGGTAAAAATTCCGCAGGGAGAACCGGAAGGAACGAGCTTCAGTGCATGGAATATTTCTGGTGTTTTATTAGGAAATGAGTAAAAACAAAACCTCCTTGCAATATTATTACAAGGAGGTAAAAACACAAATGATGAAAAAAAATTATTTCGAGCTACAAAGGTGAGAAAAATATTTGAATTACAAATAATAAATTAAAAAATATTTCTTACAATTATTGTTTCTTTTTGAAACATAGATGTTTTTCTATTGTGAAAAAAATTCTCATTACTACTTTTTTTTCATCGTTTCAATTAATATTTTAAATCAATAAAATAATTTTAATTAAAAATATTAATTATTTGTAAATTTTTATTGCAATTTTTAAACCATACATTTAGCTTTGTATCAAATAAATATAACATGTGTGGAATCGTTTGCCTATTTGACGCAAAGCAGTCAACCGAAATATTAAGACCTCAGGTTCTTGAAATGTCTAAAAAAATCCGTCATCGCGGTCCCGATTGGAGTGGGGTTTTTCAAAGTGAAAAAGTTGTTTTTTCGCATGAAAGATTAGCGATAGTAGACCCAGCTTCAGGAAAGCAGCCGTTGTTTTCAAAAGACGGAAAAATTGTACTTGCCGTAAACGGTGAGATCTACAATCACAGAGAATTAAAACAAGAATTTCCTGATTATGAATTTCAAACTGAATCAGACTGCGAAGTCATTCTTGCTCTTTACCAGAAATATGGAAAAGATTTTATTGAAAAACTCAACGGTATTTTTGCTTTTGCATTATACGACATTGAAAAAAACATTTATCTCATCGCAAGAGATCACATGGGAATTTGCCCACTTTATCAAGGCTGGGACAGAGAAGGAAATTATTATGTTGCCTCAGAGCTGAAAGCTTTGGAAGGAATATGTAAAAAAATTGACACTTTTTTGCCTGGACATTATCTATATAATATTGACGGACATGAGCTTCAGCAATGGTACAAAAGAGACTGGGAAAACTTTGATGCTGTAAAAGATAACGTTACAGATATCCAGGCAATCAGAAAAGGGTTGGAAGATGCCGTTCACAGACAATTGATGAGTGACGTTCCTTATGGAGTACTGCTTTCAGGAGGTTTAGATTCTTCAATTATTTCTGCCGTTACTGCAAAATTCGCAAGACAGAGAATAGAAAGTGGCGATACTCAGGAAGCTTGGTATCCGAGACTGCACAGTTTTGCCGTTGGATTAGTTGGTTCTCCCGATTTGGCAGCCGCAAAAAAAGCTGCGGAGCATATCGGTTCTATTCATCATGAAGTAAACTTCACCGTTCAGGAAGGTCTTGATGCAATCCGTGATGTGATTTACCATTTGGAAACGTATGATGTGACAACAGTCAGAGCTTCTACTCCGATGTACCTTTTGGCAAGAGTCATTAAATCGATGGGAATTAAAATGGTGCTTTCAGGGGAAGGTGCAGACGAATTATTTGGCGGATATTTATATTTCCATAAAGCTCCAAACGCAAAAGAATTTCATGATGAAACGGTTAGAAAGCTTAATAAACTTCACTTATACGACTGTTTAAGAGCCAACAAAGCATTGATGAGTTGGGGAATTGAAGGAAGAGTTCCGTTTTTAGATAAAGAATTTATGGATATCGCGATGAATGTAAATCCGGAAGATAAAATGATTCGAAAAGAAGAAGGAAAAATTGAAAAATGGGTTTTACGAAAAGCATTTGAAGATCTTTTACCAGAATCTATTGCATGGAGACAGAAAGAACAGTTCTCAGACGGCGTCGGCTACTCATGGATTGACACTTTAAAAGATATTGCCGAGAAATATGTTTCAGACGAGATGATGGCGAATGCAAAATTTAAATTTCCTTTAAACACACCGCAAAATAAGGAAGAATATCGTTACCGAACTATTTTTGAGGAGCATTTCCCTAGTGAAACGGCCGCTGCAACGGTACCTTCCGTACCTTCTGTAGCATGCTCTACTCCTATCGCATTAGAATGGGATGAAGCATTTAAAAAGATGAACGACCCAAGTGGAAGA
The DNA here is from genome assembly GCF_001677955.1 of Chryseobacterium sp. BGARF1. GTDB lineage: Bacteria > Bacteroidota > Bacteroidia > Flavobacteriales > Weeksellaceae > Chryseobacterium. The sequence goes on along the minus strand of NZ_LELA01000020.1, from coordinate 13,420 downwards.
GCTGTGAAAGTACACGAAACTTCTTATTAAAATCAACAATATTTATCAATCCTGTATTCGTACAGGATTTTTTATTCAATAAAATCAATAATATTCTGATAATTTAACTAACAATTAAACTTATTATCTAATAAATAATTATATTTGGAAAATAAAAATAATCTCTGTTGTAAAATGAAAAGAAACATTACTATTTTTTTTGCTTTACTGTGTACAAGCTTAGCTTTCGGACAAGGTAAATACGGAAAAGTTCTCAATTCTAAAAAACTAGCTCTTTCTTATAAAACTGTAAAACCTGTTGATAAAGACGATTATTATCAGCAATATTATTGGTTGGTAAAAGCTGAACAGCTTAAAACTTATCCTCACCTTGCAGATATTAAGCCAGTTGTTTTGTATAACTTCGTAAAAAAAGTAAATCCACAAAACCCTACCAAGAAATTGGATGAAAGAGGAAAAGAGCTTAGACATACTGCAGAATTATCATTGGATCAGTATTTCAAAAACAAAAATTTCCAAAATAATCAAGTATTACTCTTGAACCTTGAAACGTATGTAGATCCTTCTCAAGGAGAATATTTCACAAAAGTAGATGCTGAAAAAATCAAACAGTTGGTCCCTAAAGAATTCTTCGGATTTACTTCTTTAAACAAGAAAACACAGGAAGAAACCAACTATTACCTTTGGGTTGATAAGAAAAATGATAAATTTAACATCGTTGACATTATCCCTAACGAAAAAGAAAATGCTAAATTTTACGCTTCTGTAAAGCAATATCTTCCGAAGTATAAATTTGAGAAGAAATATATGCCAACGGTAAAAAAAGGAAGCAAAGCTGACAAAACAGACAAAGATTTCTTCTACATTATGCCTTTTGAGCAAAATAAAGATAACATCGAATACAAAACTGAGGATTTTAAAACATTCATTCTAAGCCAGGTAAAAAGAGAAGGTGAAGCATGGATTGGAGTAGAAAAGCCAAGAAAATAAAAAAGTTAATCTTTTAATAAAAAGCCCCGAAATAATATTTTTCGGGGCTTTTTATTTATATTAGCAACAACAAAACTCACTAAAATATGAAAATTAAATATTACTTTCTCTCTATATTTTTATTTGGAATTTTCTCTGCACAATCCTACAAAGCTGTTTATGCCTTTAAATGGAAACCTCAGAAAAACGCAACTGAATATTTGCATGAAGATTTTGCATTGCTGATTAATGAAAACAAAACATCAGAATTCTTATCTTACATTAAATTTAAAAGTGATTCTGCCAAAACCACAGTTGTCAATAATTTAAAAAAAGCAGGGCAAGGAAGTATGTCTTTTGATTTTAAATATGGTGAATCTAAATTTAATGAGGTAATTTCTAAAAATTACACCAACAAAGAAATTCAATTTGAAAAACAACTTCACGACAAACTTTTTGTTGTGAAAAACAATTGTAAAATAAACTGGAAAATAGATGCTGAGAAAGATAAATTCTTAGGATATTCCGTTCAAAAAGCAACCACAGAATTCGGTGGCAGGAAATGGACTGCATGGTTTTCTACAGATATTCCTATTCAGGATGGACCTTATAAATTTTCCGGGTTAGCCGGGTTAATTTTAAAGATGAATGATTCGGAAAATGAATTTATATATGAAATGAGATCAATCACCAAAGAAGCCAATGACATTTCAGAACGAAATTTCGGAGTTTTCAATACCATTAAGCTTAATTCTAGTAAATTTCATAAAATTTGGGAAGAATACAAAAAGCAACCATCTTCTATTTTCAACTATCAAACATCTTCAGATAACGATGCTTGGATGGCAAGCTACACCATTGGCGGTGGAGACCCGAATGATAAAAAATACCGTGACAATTATGATAAAAAGACCAAGGAGTTTTTAAAAAACGTTGAAAATCCAATTGAACTGAAAAATGATTGTCAGTGATCTGTAATTCTATTCAAGATATAATTATTTTTAAAACCCGAAGATCTCATTATATATTTCTCTATTAAATAACAAGAAACTCCACCTAAGAAATACGCTAAAACATCAAAAATATCACTTGTAAATCTTGAAGAGATCATTGGGCAAATTAACTCGAATAACAAAGAAATGTAGATAAATGAGCTTAAATAAAACTGAAGGTCTGGTTTCCAATCGTGATTTAAAACATCATTCATTATATATTTGATAACGTAACTGTACAGCGGGATTGTAATAAAATCTGTCAAATGATCATTGATTATGGGAATTATAATATTATTTTTTCGCAGAATATAAATTCCCAGCCAAATAGCCAATCCTCCCAATAAAAAGTAAGGTATTTTCATCATTACATATGAAATATTGCCATAATAAAACCTAGAATGATCTGTAAAACCTTCACAATAATATTTTGTGCTTTTGCAGACATTTCAGAATTTCGATCTGGAGTATTTTCGTAATCAAAACTTTTTTTATTTTCCATTTTAAAAAATTTCTAATGCAAAGATATATAAAATTAGAACAATTGTTCTAATTTAGCTGAAACTTAATTTCCTATTTTATATTTGATTAATGAACACTAAAGATAAAATTTTGCAGACCGCTTTAAAGCTTTTCAACGAAAAAGGCTATAACAACGTCACAACACGAGATATTGCAGCGGAAATGAAAATCAGTGCCGGAAATCTGCATTATCATTTTAAACATTCAGAAGATTTAATTATCCATTTTTTTACTAATCTAAAATTAGACATGGATCATTTATTGGAAAACTTAAAAAATATTCCAAAAAAAGATCTTTCAGACCTTTATAATTATACTCAGTCATCTTGTGAAATTTTATATACTTACCGATTTATTTTCATGAATTTTGTTGATATTTTAAGAAAAATTCCTGCTATAGAATCGCAATATGCTCAATTGAATATCATAAGAATAGAAGAGTTTCAATCTATTTTCAAAGATTTTCAGGAAGACAGAATTTTCAAAGAAAACATTCCAAATTTCATTTTAGAATCGATGATAACACAGATTTTTATCATCGTAGATAACTGGATCACCTTCAACAGTCTTACTTTAAAATTAAATAAAGAAGAATCGATAAAGCACTACTCTATTATTTTTTTAAACTTGTTTTATCCTTTTCTCACCGAAGAGCAACAACATCTGTATGAACTCAATTACATTAAAAGTTAAATTAAAACTTCTTATCTTTGCAAAACAATGAAACACTTAAACCGCATTTTACGTTTACCGTTTTTCAGTACTTATTATTACCCGTTCTATCGTTCGGGAAGTTTTTCTATATCTAATATTCAATAAAATTTAAATTAAAAATATTGAGAGAGCCCGAACAAATCTGTTCGGGCTTTTTTATGCTTAAAATTCAACAAAATGATACACATGTTAAAAGAAAATGTAGAAATTATTCTACCAGAAAATGGTTTGGAACAAAAATTAAAACAAGCTAAAGAAGAAAACAGAAAACTCATCATCAAACTAGGTTTTGATCCCACTGCCCCTGATCTGCATTTGGGACATGCTGTTGTTTTGAAAAAACTAAAACAGTTTCAGGATCTTGGACATCAGATCATCATCATTGTCGGAAGTTTTACGGCAAGAATCGGTGATCCTACCGGAAAAAACAAAGCAAGAAAACCTTTAAGCGCTGAAGAAGTTCAGCATAATGCAGAAACATATATCAATCAGCTTTCAAAAGTAATTGATGTAGAAAAAACGAAAATTGTATTTAATTCTGATTGGTTAGATTCTCTGAATTTTTCAGAAATCATTCAGTTGATGTCAAAAGTTACGGTGGCCCAACTGATGCGCAGAAATGATTTCAACAAAAGATTTGCAGAAAACTCGCCGATTGCGATGCATGAATTGGTGTACCCAATTTTACAGGGATTTGATTCCGTAAAAATAGAATGTGATATTGAAATGGGCGGAACCGACCAGCTTTTCAACTGCACGATGGGAAGACAATTACAGGAAACTCATCAAATATCACCACAAATTGTGATGTGCATGCCTTTATTAAAAGGACTCGACGGAAAAGAAAAAATGAGTAAATCTTTGAATAATATCATCGGCTTAACAGACGAACCCAACGAAATGTTTGGAAAAACAATGTCGATTCCTGATGCTATAATCAATGAATTTATTGATTTGACCACAGATCTTTCAAATGAAGAAAAGCAAAATTTAAAATTGAGAATCTCTGATGGTGAAAACCCGATGAAGATAAAGAAAATCATTGCGAAAAATATTATTTCTCAATACCATAATGAAGAATCGGCTGAACTTGCTGAACAGTTTTTTAGTAATCAGTTTCAGAATAAGAATTTTGAGGAGAAAGTATTTGAACCGATTTTTATTGAATCTTTATTTCCAAATCAATCAAAAATCAATTTGATTGAGCTTTGTCATCAATTGAAAAACAACGAAAGTAAATCATTTATCAGAAGATTAATTGAAAGTGGTGGAATTCAAATTAACAATGTAAAAATCCAAAATCCAAATACAGAAATTGAGCTTTTAAAAGAGACGAAAATTAAAATTGGGAAAAGAGATTTTTTTGAATTGGTGTAAATCATATCAATACTATTGACTTATTTAAACTAAAAATACTTTTTAGGAGTAAGTATAGTGTTTGGCTAAAGCCGATGAGTTTTACGATTAGAAAAGCGGGCTAAAGCCCGCTCCTATTGATTATTCGCCATCGTCACATAAATAATTCTTCCGCCTTCTTCATTGGATAGCAATATTTTTTTACCTTCAGACAATTCAACCATTGAATTGGGCGGAATCTCTTTTTGCTCGGTTAAATCTTTCATAGAAGTCAAAGTTTGATTCACTAAAACCCATTTATCCTGATAAAAAGTAAAATATCCAACCGGTTTTTTATCTTCGAAAGTCAGACTTTCATTGCGGATCACTTTTCTCGAAACATGCCATTTAAATAAATACTGATTATGATAAACCATTAATCGGTGGTTTTCGGGCTTCCAAACCTCATCATCATATTTAAAATACAGATCGAGGACAGGCAAACTTCCTTTGTGTGAAGTTCCACAGAACGGACATCTTGGAGTTTGGGTATTATCAAAAACATACCATTTCTCGTTACATTCAGGATTATGACAAGGTTGAATTAGATCTACTGTTTTCAGTAAAGCCGTTTCCCATTCATTTGCCAAAGGTCTTTTTATTGGATCATGAAGCCCGTCAATAAAAGCTTTTTTAAACAATTCAGACAAATAAGGCCCCGTAACAGTGTATGGAATTTTGGTAGGGTCTCCCCAAAATGTGTCCCATTTTTTCAAATATTCTGTTCGTACTTTATTGGAAGAATCAGTTGGATGTTCTACAAAAAGAGCTTTTTCACCCATTGAAAATATTTCATCTTTTTCAGAATCCAGATCCCAAATCTTTCCACCCCTTAAAGGATGGCGACGAAGAAGATACATATAAATAAGAACTGCCAAAGCATGAAGATCGGTCTTCTGATTCGGAAGCTGTCTTCCTGTGTCATGCAAATGCAAATGTTTTGTTTTTAAAACTTCCGGAGCAATAAAATCTGCAGTTCCGATGACTTCGGGGGGAAAGAGTTTTGGAACTACCAAACCGTCAATATCAATGATACAGGCAGATCTCGTCACCGGATCTACCAAAATATTATTATAAGAAAGATCTGAATGCGCCAAACCCATCTGATGCAGTTTTTTTATTCCGCGGGTGATATTCATAGCGATTTGAAAGTAACTTAGCCAATCGCCCAGCTCAGATTTATCTAAACGAAGCGGATAATGCTGGTTTCTAAACATCGGAGCCGTAAACCACTTCCCTACTTTATCGCCACCTGCAATATTATCTGAACCAAAATATCCTTTCGCAAAAAAGAATTTCTGACTGTAAATAGGAACCACAATTCCCGTCAGATTATTTTTCTGAACAATATCATATGGCCATCTAAAAACCTCATTCAGATAATATTCTGAAGCATTTCCGTTTTGAATATTAGGCAAATAGGTAGAAACAATTCTTTTGATTCTTTCTTTTTGTTCGTTCTCAAGTGGATTTCTGTAAAAAGCCACCACATATTTTCTGTCTGGTGAAAAATAAACATCTTTGACCCCGCCTTTTACAGGATTTTCATCTACATATTCATACGATTTTGCAATGTCTAAAATTGAGGAAACGGTGGTTGTTTTTTTCATGAGAGTTGATAGATAATAGAATATATTTTATTGAAAGCCGGCGATATTTAATAACTAAATTTTCAACAGTTTGTTTGTCATTCTGAAAGAATCTTCGCTCTAAAAAAAAACAGTTTAGATTCCTGCGGAATGACAAACAAACTATTAAATTTTAAAAATATGATAGGAACAGATATTCAAAAAGTTTTAGTTTTAGTTTTAGTTTTAGTTTTAGTTTTAGTTTTAATATAATTATTTTCAACGTTTTTTAAAAGAATAAAAATACATAAGTATTTCTAAATCGCCATTATATTTTTTTTAATAAATCACCGCCAAAGTTCTGTCATCATGATTTCCTTTACTCCAGAAATCCATCCAAGAAAGTAATTGTTCATCGATTGTTTTGTCATTTTCAAAATCAACTTTCGCATCATCTTCATTTTGACCATTTAAATCTTCAAAAAACACTTTCCAGCTTTCGATGTCTTCCAGTTTATTTTCTGTGATAAATTTCGGGTCGTAAATTCCGTCGGTCATTAAAACCAATTTAGAAAACTCTTTAGTATGAGTAATTTTAAAACGTGAAGAAATAGTATCATCAAAAATTTCATTCATCGTGATAAAACGGGTTCCGCCACCAAATTCACCAACATCCATTGTATTTAACAATTGTACTTCAGAAAAACCTTCATTGATCAGATTAATCGGACAATCACCAACACCAAAACTTAAAATTATATATCCAAAATCGAACTTTTTAACCAAGGCAAAAATTAAGGTGGAATGTAAATCTTTTAAAGTCACTTCATACTCATCTGCCTTTTCCTTCAAAGTTTTAAAAGTATCAGAAACGCCTTGATAAAGAAGTTTTATAATATTTTGTTTAGATTCTGGCTGTTCGTTCTCTCCATTAAAAATTTTATTTAACTCAAGATCAAGTTCAGCTAAAGTTTCTTTATTGTTAAAAAATTCATTGATCGATTGAGTTGCTAATTCAGAACCATATCTCGCCAATTGAGCAGAACCAGCTCCATCGGAAACAGAAATAATATTCCAGGAATCAGGTAATTCATTTACCGCAAAATCATCATCTCTAAATTTCGCTTCATGTGCATGAGAACGGCCTCTTTGCGAAGCCACCACAATTTTTTTATCTGAAAAACTTCCTTTAAACATGGCTTCATCCGCTTTATGAAAAGGCGCTTCTTTATCCGAAGGAATGTTTTTCCACAAATCTTTTGGATCGGCATTAACGAAAAGCTGTGCTTTTTTGAATTCTGAATTTTCTTCATCCTGAATGTGAAAAAACTCAATCTTCAAGTCGTAAGCATCACTTTCAAAAGGAATTCCTTTGATGGTATTTTCTTCAAAATTTAAACCCGCTAAATCCAATCCTGAAATATTTTTAATTCTGATATTCGGAAATTGCTCCATCGGAAAAATAAATTCGTATTTCTTCTTGGAATGTGCATTGGTAATCGGAAAAAATGCATCAGCAAATTCTTCTCTTTCTTTATAAATCATTGCTTCGTGCATAATTTTATTCTGAGCTTCGATAATAAGCTTTAGATTATTCTGAATTTCCGTCTGAGTTAACAGTTTTGAAACTACTTTATCCAATATTTTATGATCATGAATATCATGATTTTTCAAAATCTGCCTTATTGTATTTTCCATTTAGCCCAAAGTTCGATTGATGTCAAAACCTTCGCTGCTGAATCCGTAATGATCACCGGTTCCACACCAAGGACATTCGTTGTAGCCTTCACCTTTTAAACAATGAATTCCACCACACGAACAGGTCGCCAAAGCGATCGGATTGGCACAATGCGGACAAGAAGGAGCGCCATGAAGCTCTTCCACAGAAATTTTCTGGCTGCTTTTCTGCGCCGAAGAAAGTCGGTAATACGAAGCATCGTCTATTCTGTACGTTCCTTCCAATCGGTAATATCGGGTTTGCATTCCTGCAATACCAGAGTCGGTAAATGCCTTTTTATATTTAATTAAATATGATCTTTTTGAGTCTGAACATTTTCCGTTCAACACTACAAAATTATTATCTGGAAATCTTTGTTGAGCTTCCGGATCAACTTTTTCTAAAATACTATGATCGATCTTAGATAAATTAATTCCTTCTTTATTAGCTTCTGTCACACTCTGACTTGTCGTTTTAATAGAGTCAGTCACCCATTTGAAAAACTCTTTGTAGGAGTTTTCTGAATTGTTATTAAACAACAAAACATTATCTGAAAGTGAGCCTAATAATTTATGATTAGTATTATCACCAATGGATATTGCGATCGTATTTGATTTTCCGTGATAGTTTTTATTCCATTTTTCGATGGCAATTTGCGCATCATCAGTGGGAACCCCATCTGTGAAAAGGAAAACAAGAGGTTTCCAGTCGCCTTTTCGGTCGTAAGTGGTTTTTAGTATATCCTTGTCGATACAATCCATTACTTTGAAGAGACCTTTTGCCAAAGAAGTCCCACTTCCAACTGGGATTTTCGGAGGATAGAATGAAATAATATCCTGCAACGGTGTAATCACTTCTGCTTCACCTGCAAAACCGACAACGGAGATCCAGACCGTTTCTAATGAATACGGATCTTTTTTCAGTTCTCTTACAATGGTTGAAATACCTTCCTGCACCTGATCAATCGGTTCACCAATCATCGATTCTGAAATATCTACTAAGAAATAAATGGGAAGTCTTCTCATAATTTTTTATTGCGTTTTATTCGGATAGAATTAATCTCTCGCAGATTATTTTGATTAAGCAGATTTAAAAATAATAATAATAATCTGCAAAATTTGCTCAATTTGCGAGAAATTAAATAATAATATTTAGTTCTGAAGGTGGCGGTGGAAGACTGATGCTTTCGCCTGTTCCTTGAGATTTTCCGCCCATTGTGATGGATGAACTTACCCATTTGAAAAATGAAGATAAGGTTGCAGCATCGGTCGTATCGAGTTTCACAACGTTATCGGTCAATTCTTTCAGGAAGCTTTCATCAGCTTTTGGTCCTGCAGCACAACCTACAATCACTCCAAAATCCATATTTTTGATTACAGGAATCATCTGTCTGTATTTTTGGATATCTGAAGGTTTTCCGTCGGTGAAAATAAAAAGAAGCGGTTTCCAGTCGCCTTTTACTTCTGTTGAACCTTTAATTAGATCCACCTGAAGCAATGCTGAAACCAATTCCAAAGCGGCTCCTGTATGAGTAGGGCCACTATCCGGACAGGTAATTTCCATTGGGTGAAAACTTGCCAAATCGACCATCGGAATAATATTTTTCACATCTCGGTCAAAAGTAGTTACACTTAAATATAGCGTATCCATCGCTTGAGGGTCTGAGCGGAGCATAGAAATTAAGCCGTTGAAGCCATTGTTCAGCGCCTGAATGGGTTCGCCATTCATAGAGCCGGAGGTATCCAGCAGAAAATACGCCAATAATCTTCTGTTCATTATGGGAAACTTTAAAAATTTCACCAATACCGATCTTCAACAAAAGAAAATCAATATTGATGAAATTTATTTATTATTGTTTTATACTTTTATTAGTAAGAATAGTTTTTAAGGATATCTACAAAACTGTCTGAATGATTGGGCTCACCTAAGGCACGAAATTTCCAGTCACCATTGTGTCTGTATGCTTCTGCGAATACCATAGAACATTTTCCATTCATACTTGCATCGCCTGAAAGACTGTATTTTGTAATTTCTTTTCCTCTTGCATCTACGGCACGGATAAATGCATTATCAATCATCCCGAAATGCTGGTTATTTTTTCTTCCCTGATAGATCGTCACCACAAAAATAATTTTTTGATAACGTTCGTCAAGTTGGTCTAATTTTACAATGATCTGCTCATCATCACCATCTCCGGCTCCGGTTCTGTTATCTCCGGTTAACCAAATATGCCCGCTTGGATGCTGCATCGAATTGAAATAAATAACATCTCCCTGATAAAGCCCCATTTGTCTTCCGTCGTTGGTCTGAACCGTTCTTCCTAAGTTGGCAACTTTTCCGTTTCCATCTAAAAGAAATGCAACTGCATCTAAGTCGTACTCTGGTTCTTTACTGAACATTTTCCCGAAAAAACCTCCTTGTTTACGAACATCCCATCCTAAACCAATGGTTACCTGAGACAGATCATAAACACTTTCTCCACGGTCGTTTTTTCTTAAATCAATCGTTTGACCTTTCTGTAAATTAATTGCCATTTTTAATATCTTTTTTGTGTTGTTTGAATTTTATTTTATTTATTTTAAAGCAAAGTTTCCAAAGATTTTTTTCTCTACTAACTGTTTTTAAGTCCGCAAAGGCGTTTTACTCAGCAAAGACCAAAAGTCTTTGATTACGCTATTAAATTATGTTTTTTTATTTGATGATTTGACCTTTATAGTATTTCTCTAAAAAGAAACCAAGATCTGCTCTGTAACCAATCCCTGAAGCTTCAAATTTCCAGCTTCCGTTTCTTTTGTAAAGACGACCGAATTCTACCCCTGTTTCGATAGAGAAATCTTCATCAAGCTCATATTTTGCAATTTCCTGATTATTGCTGTTATCCACTATTCTGATGTAAGAGTTTCTCACCATTCCGAAGTTTTGTTTTTTTCTTTCAAAATCCTCAATGGTTACTACGAACAGAATTTCTTCCACTCTTGGATCTACTTTTTCAAGATCGATAATAATTGCCTCGTCATCGTCTCCGTCACTGCTTTTTCCGTCGGGATCATCACCAGTATGTTGCAAAGCTCCGTCTGGAGAATTTAAGTTATTATAAAAAACAAAATACTCGTCACCAACAAGTTTTCTGTCGGAATCAATCATAATTGCCGAAGCATCTAAATCGAAAGTCTGACTTGTTCCTTCACTAGGATCCCATCCCAAACCGATTGTCATTTTTGTAAGTCCTAATTCTATTTTTTGACCTTTCTGTAAATTAATTGCCATAATCTATAAATATAATTTTTCCCTTAAGATAGATTTGATTTTTGAATTAACCAAATTAATGATAAAAAGTCATACAGTTTTAAAGTTTTTTTAATATTTGAAAAAAAAAATTAAGATTCTGTTTAAATTTTTATTAAATGTTTTTCTATTGCCTTTGTCTTAATTTTCTAAATTAAAATAAACTTTGTTTATTCTTATTTTAACATTAAGGTATTTAGTTATTTAAGCAGTAAATGATTAAGAAATCAACACGTTGATTTTATATTAAGTTTTTTAAGACAATGATCTTAATTTCTTAATGTTAAAAATAAATATCAAATTTAAACAGCCTCTAAGCAAAAAAAATCCTGCTTCAAATGAAACAGGATTTATATATTTTAAAATTAAATTTATTCTTCTATTATATTATTACGTGCTTTTGCCAACATCGGAATGGAAATTAATCCCATCACCAACATCACAAAAATCTGTAACGGAAGCGAGATAAATGAATACGTCAATCCCATTTCACCACCAAACTCAGCACTTTTGCCCATCGCAAGGAATAGTGCCATAAAACCGTACTTCATTGCCAAATTAAAAGCTCCAATTCCACCACTTGCCGGAATAATCATTCCCAAAGTTCCTACAACAATGATGAAAAAGCCGTCAGCAAAAGTAAAATCTGAAGTTTCGGGTAATGCAAAACACACAAGATAAGCTGCAAAATAATAAGAAACCCAGATTCCTAATGTATATATAATGAACTTTCCCTTTTCTTTCAGTTTGAAAATCGAGGTAAGACCTTGAATAATCCCATCAATAAAACCAATAATTTTGCCCAGAACAGGAACATTCACAAATTTATTTTTGAAAACAAAAAATAAAACTCCTGTAACAGCCAATCCTCCAACAACCAGAAATATTTTATTTGGATTAATATTTATCCCTGAATTTTTATAAAAAGCTAAAATTGCTTCATACTTAAAGATTAAAGTCAATCCTAAAAATCCCAACATACAAATCAAATCAACCACTCTTTCCAGAATAATGGTACCAAAAGATTTATCTACAGGAACTTTTTCAACTCCATATAAAGCCGTTGCTCTTGCCACTTCTCCACTTCTGGGAATGGTTAAATTCATTAAATAACCGAAAGACAAAGACCAAAGTGCATTTGAGCTTGAGATTTTATGACCCATGGGCTCTAATAATAAATTCCAGCGAATAGCCCTGAACCAATACGCTAAAAGTGCAAATACGGCAGCAAAAGCTACCCAAATATAATTGGCTTTCGCTAAAGATTTCTGAATGACTTTAAAATCTAATCCTCTCAATGCTAACCACAAAAAAAAGCCTGCAAAAGCAAGCGAAATTACTATGGTTAAAAATGATTTTAAAGTTTTGTTAGATTTCTTCTCCATATTTTAGGTAAGAAGATTGGTTTTTTCGTCCGGGAAAACAATTTTTGGCTGAAACTCTTGTGCTTCTTCCGGTGTCATCTGTGCATAAGCAATGATAATAATAATATCATCACGTTGTACTTTTCTTGCAGCAGGCCCATTTAAGCAAACTTCTCCTGACTTTCTTTTCCCTTTGATCACGTAGGTATCAAAACGCTCTCCGTTGTTGACATTGACGATGTAAACCCTTTCTCCCACTACCAAACCGGCAGCTTCAATAAGGTCTTCGTCAATGGTAATACTTCCAATATAATTAAGGTCTGAAGCCGTAACTCTTACCCTGTGAATTTTAGATTTGAATACTTCTATTAACATGGTGCAAATTTATTAATAATTTTAAGAGCTTGTTTAAAATTTTAATTAAATATTTATTTTGGTTTGCAACTTTACTTTGAGTTTAATTATTAATTTAAGCTGATAAATATTCAAACATGAGGCAAAAAATATCTCAAAAGATGAATTCAATTTAGATGAATTCTAAAAAATCAATTTAAAATGAAATTACAACTCTCATCAATTGAGGTAATTAATTTTATCTAAACTAAAATAACAATAATTATTTTACAAACTTAATAAGCATATCTTCAAAAAAATAAATACTTGATATTAAATTAGGAAATTAATAAATCAAAGAATAAAACCGTAGAATTACGGAAAGTCAATAAACATAAGCAGTTGGCATGATTTTAGTACCTCGAAACGTAGATTTTTCGTAAAAACCAAAATTATCAAATTTTAATTAATTTTAACAAATTGTAAAAAAAATCAATAAGTTTTTACAAAAAATTTGCACAATTTGAAAATTGTTTTAAATTTGCTTCTATAACTAACTAA
>NZ_LELA01000019.1 GCF_001677955.1 Chryseobacterium sp. BGARF1 | reverse complement strand
GAACTTCTGAAAATTTACTGTTTTTCATAGTCTTCCAAATTTAAAAACTATATTTTTAAATGTTCCTGTTTTTGGGGAAGATTACAGTAACACTTCAGAAATAATAAATATTAACGTCAAAGATTCTGTAAAGACTCAAAACTCTACTAAAGTAAATGACAATTCTAAAGAACTAAGTGATTCTTTTGTTATAAGTTGTGGTTCTGGTTGTGCAATGACCTATAATCTTAAAAATGTAAAAGATTTAGGGAATATAAAAGAAGTGAAATTTGAAATAGAAACTTATATTGACGATGTACTTTCGGAAACAAATGATGAAACCTATCTTTTCTACTACAATCGCTCCAATCAAATTGAAAAAATACAGCATAAAGGAGAAAAGGAAAATATCTTGGAAAACTTATTACCAAGTGCTGTTGAATCTTTCAAAAATTTTGCGGGTAAATTAGTTAATGATACTAAAATCAATGCTAATAAGGTATCTTAAAGTAATTAAATGAATAGAATTTGTTTTTTTACTAACTTGTCAAGATTCCATTTTATAAATTTAACTTCCATCTGATAGAATAAAAGTTTGAAAACTTATATAAAAAATTGAAACACAGAATGAATAAAATTAAACCATGTTCAGAGTCAATATTTTTTTTAGCATTATTAATCTTATTAATCATATCTTGTAAACAAGAGAAACAAATTTCCCAGGAAATAATGGTTAGTGAAAAATCTGATTCTTTAAATTCGAAAACAATTATCGAAGCCAAAACTTCCCCAAAAAGTTTTTCCTGGCTTGGAAATTATTCCTGCAATTTTTTGAGGATGAAAGAAGAATCAGGAGATCCGAGAGGTTGGGGAATGATAAGGCTAAAAATTAAAAAAGATTCTATGAAGTTTGGATTAGATACTTACATTGAGAATTTTGAAAAAGATGTAGTGATTTTAAAACAAACCGAAAATGAAATTATACTTTCTCTGAAAAATAAAAAAGATTCCACTTTTGTAATCACAAAAAACAATAACAAATATTTTTTGAAAAGTAATTTTATTAATGAAACAGTTGGGGAAACCGAAACTTACGAATTAAAAAAAGAATGACTGGCTTAAAAATAGTATTCAAAGAAAGATGAAAACCTATGATGATCCATTTTATACTTCCCGGAGATACCGTCGAAAATATTGCTAAAAAAATCAGGCTTGAAAATCCTGTTTATCTTAAAGAATTTCATAATCAACATTGTCTGAAAGAAGATCTTATTATAGATGATTTGATTCCCGGAAAAAAACTGTTGTTACCCGATCTTGCAAAGATCAAAGAATATAATGATAAAAATGATGCCCCTTTTAAAAGCCCTGAATTAAATCCGAAGATCAGTTTTAATCCGATTGGTTTTAACGAAAAATTTAAAATTACAATTAAAGAATCATCGAATGTAGAAGATAAAATTGTTGAAAACCACTTTTCTTATATCGCATCTTTACAATGGATAAAAAATGAATTGGGTGAACATCTTTTTCATTTTACCAAAGATCAGTTTTCAAATCAGAATGAGATAAAAATGGAAAGTCTGGCGATTGAAAGTATGAGATTTCTATATCCGATTGAAGTTTTTGTAAACGCTAAAGGTGAAATTTTGCGAGTTGCTTTAAAGAAAGAAATTTTAAATAATTTTAATCAGATCAAAGAAAAATTATTAGATCTTTTTCCTGACAAATATGCTAAAATATACCTTGAAGAATTTGAATATGCTGTTTTGAATGCCCATATTTTTGATGAAAAAATGAAAGAAGATTGGTTTTTGAAAAATTACTTTTCATCTTTCCGAGATCCTTTTGAAAACGGGAAGTCTTTCTTTGAATTGAATTTAGATAAAACCTTATTAAATGTTCAGCAAACTGTAAAATTAACAGATAATAAAGAAGAAATTTTATTACATCAAACTTTAAAAAGTAAAGAAGAAAACCAAGATGATTTCATTGGAAATGTAACGGTTTCTAAAAACGACGGAATGATCAGATCTTTAAATCTATCATATTCTTACAATGAATTTTCAGTTTCCTATTCCACAGAATTTTCAATTGAAAATATTTAAAATTATTGGTTTCTTTTAAAAAGATGTCTACAGTCTGTTAAATTTGAATACCTTTCTATTCTTTGCTGAGTGAAACGCCTTTGCGAACTTAAAAAAGGTTAATTATTTAAAAAAAACTTTGCGAACTTTGCGTTAAAACTAAGCGCTATAATAGATAATGGTAAATCAAAAAGACTGCTTCAAAATTGAAACAGTCTTTTTAAATATTTTATTTGAAAAACCTATTTGATTACAAATTTTAGACTCGATTCGTCAAGTTTCAAAATATAAACTCCCTGCAAAAGGCTTTTTATTTTAATTGATCTCCCGTTTTTAAAAGGATTATTGATTGTTTGCATTACTTTTCCTTGAAGATTATAGATTTCCGCTTTTTTAATATTTTGCGTATCTCCTTTTACAAAAATTTCTTGATTCGTAATAGGGTTGGGATAGATCTGTAATTCTTTAGGCTCAGCAAAGATATTTGTTGTCTGGCTTTGTCTTGAAGAAGAATTATTACAAGTCCAGCTCAGATCATCGATCGCTACTCTGTTGCTTGTAGAGTTATTCACTAAAGTCACCACTACATTACCTGAAACGTTGATGTTATTAATCGTCGTTGTCGTAGCCGTCGTGCTGTAAGGAACTGTTCCAACATTTACTCCATTTACCTGAACCGTAAAATTTCCATTACTTCCACTGAATTTAAGCTGTGTCGTAACCGTTAAAGACCCAATCCCGTTTGCAGAGCTGCTCGATTTTAATGATCCGTCTCTTACGGTAATTGCTTTGTTAGAAATAGTTTGATCACTTCTTGAATCTGTTGCCGTCCATGTAATTCCATTGCTCGTCCATGTTTTTGTTGAATACGATGATGAACTTGCTGTTGGAATTGTTTCAAAAGTTTCATTCACACAACCTGTAGGATTCGGATTGGTTGTTCCTGCATTCGTCGTAACAGAAACGGTAGAACTGTTTGCTGAAGAATTTCCTGTAGCGTCTTTAGCTTTAATATAAAAATTATAATTTGTAGAAGCATTTAATCCTGTAACAGTTGTAGAAGTTGAAGAAACATTCGTTTTTAAACTTCCATTCATATAAACATCGTAAGAACTTACAGCTACATTATCAGTTGCGGCATTCCATGTAAGAGAAACGGTGTTTGATGTTTTTCCCGAAACCGTCAAATCAGTAACCGTTGACGGAGCTTGAGTATCGGTTGTTGGAGCCTGTCCTCCCCAAATTTGGTTCACATAATTAGGATTATCGATAAATGGGTTTCTGTTTCCCTGAAAAGTATAGGAAGCATTATTTCTGTTGATTTCTGCCTGCGAAACTGGATCCTGATTATGCCAGGCTAAAAGTACATTCAGTTCCCAAGTTTGTAATCCCGGAAATGCAGAACTTCCAATCATATTTCCAGTGGAAAATGTTGAGAGTTTGCTTTGGTATCTTGTCACAAAATAGAAAACCATTCTCGCGACATCTCCTTTAAATTCATCAATAGGTTCAAAAACGGTTCCCGAAAATCCTGAAGATGACGAGCTTCCCAATTTTGAACCATTTAAAGAAGTGAAACTTGCGCTTCCTACTTTTCCGAAAGGGTAATTAGAACGCATTCCATTTACTTTTCCATCAGTAGCTCTGATGAAATGAATATCGTTTTTCATCGGAGAAGCTTCATTGAAAAGACTTTGAGGAACGATGTGTTCACGATTGTAGCAATTTCCTTCAGTAGAGTAGGTGCCACACTGATTACTTCCCGGAGTGAATTTGTAAGGGTCTGTAGAAGTTGGTCTTTCTGAATAAATATCAAGAATAGAACCATCATTTTCGTAATTCTTATCGATGTCGGTGGTTTTGTAGGCCGTCCAAAGTCCGTTATAACCTTTATCTTGATGTCCGTTTGTAATAATATTGCTTAAAGCAGTTTTTAATGAAGCTCCAGACAATCCGTTCGCCGAGTTGTAATATCCTGCAGGAGCTTGTGCATTAGCGACTTGCGAGAATACAACACATAAAAGTAGTTTTTTCATAATAATATAATTTTTGGTAAGAATAGAACAATTTGGTGAATGTAAAATTACATTATTATTAAATTTAAAAGCAATTATCTTTTCCATAAACAGGTTAAGTTTATGTGAAATTTTACACAAAAAAAGTCAACACAAATTTTGTATTGACTTTTAATATAATTTAAAATAAAAATTTTATTTCTTCATTCCCGGAGGATAGTTTGCCATAATTTCAGCAACCATCTGAGGGATCTGTTTTTGTTTGGCTTTCGGTCTGTCTACGTCAATTCCGCTACCGATTCCCTGCCACACCAATTTTTGAGTTTGAGAATCTACAAGGTCTACAATGATGGCACCTTCGTTATAATTGCTCGTCCAGGTTCTGTTCATTCCGATACCCCAGCCGAAACCGCCTCCCCAGCCCCACATTCCATATGGGTTGGTACTGTTGATCTCAGTAATCTTTTTGTGATTTGCTTTTACGTTGACGATCAAATCCGGATTTTCTCCTGGTTGAAGGCCTTTCATCTGCAGCTGCTTAGACAATTCATTCAAAACTCTTTCTTTATCGATATCATTTAATTTCAAATCGTCGATTCTGATTTTGTAGGTTTTATAAGTAGTAAAATTAGCAGTTTGAGCATAATCTGAACGTACTTTGAAGGGGCTACAAGACGACAAACCTAAACTTGCCGCAAGCAAAATAAAAATATATTTCTTCATTTTATTTATTTTTTTTATTGGTTTTTATAAATGTGTCTGTCTTTTTATCGTATCCGTAAGGACAGTGTCTACAGCCGCTTTTACAGCAATGTCCACGTTTAAGATGGAATTTTTCGGTAAAAACTTTGTAACCCTGTTCGTTGTAGTAAAAGTCTTCACCTTCTTTGATTTCAAAAAGAGCCATAAGTTAAATCAAAACTTTTATATTTGTTATCATGATAATTGTGTGCCAAAGGCTTCTCAAAAATACAAAAATAAATGGTATTACACTCTATCCTTTTATATTCATTAAAAATCCTGATGATAAGAAGAATAGAGTTTTGATTAATCATGAAAAAATTCATATCAGACAGCAATTAGAGCTATTAGTAGTTTTCTTTTACATTTTATATATTGCCGAATATTATTATCATTTTTTCAGACTAAAAAATGCACATGCAGCCTATCACGCAATTTCATTTGAAAGAGAAGCTTATGCAATGGAGCATGATTTAAATTACCTAAAAAATAGAAAATTTTGGAGCTTTAGAAAATATTTATAATAATTCTCAATTTTTAATTATTTTTCTACTAAACGTTTCAAAATTCCCATTCTCTGGAGGGTATTGGAAATTCAAAGAATTTTTGACGGGTGATTCAAAAAAACTATTTTTGTTAAAATAAATATCATTTAAACTAAGAAATGCTATTACAACTTCCGACAGAAACCATTCCGATTCAGGAAATTTTAATTAATAAAAAAGTAAAACTTTTCATCAAAAGAGAAGACCTTATTCATCCGCAAATTTCAGGAAACAAATACTGGAAACTTTTTTATAACATTAATAATTATTTAGAAACGCTGCCGGAAAATCCTTTGATCATAACATTTGGCGGAGCTTATTCTAATCATATCTCTGCTGTTTCTGCAACAGGAGATTTTTCTAAAATCAAGACATTAGGTATTATAAGAGGCGAAGAATTAGAACAAAAATGGCGGGATAATCCAACGTTAGTTTTTGCCAAAAGAAACGGAATGAATTTAAAATTTGTCTCCCGTGAAGAATACCGCCATAAAGAAAAATTAACCGAATTTTTACAGCATGAATTTCCTGAAGCCTTAATAATTCCAGAAGGCGGAACCAATAAAAACGCTGTTCAGGGCGTAAAAATGATGCTCAATGACGATACAAAAGATTTTGATTATCTTTGCACAGCAGTTGGAACCGGAGGTACTTTGGCGGGGATTTCAGAATTTTGCGAAGATAATCAGAAAGTTATAGGTTTTAAGGTAGTTGAAGACTCTTCTTTAGAAAGCAAAATTTCAGAATTAACCTCTAAGAGAAATTTTCATCTAACCGATGCTGCTTTTGGCGGTTATGGTAAAATAAATGATGAAAATATTCGTTTTATCAATGATTTTAAAGCGAAATTTAATATTCCTTTAGAACCAATGTATACAGGAAAAATGATGCAGAAAGTTTTTGAAATGATCGATGCTGATTATTTTCCTGAAGGAAGTAAAATTCTGTGTTTTCATACCGGAGGTTTGCAAGGAATAGAAGGGGCCAATTTGCTTTTAGAAAAACAAAATAGAAATTTAATAATGTAAAGCCGAAAAAGTATGATGAATTCATACGACCATTTTAAAATACAAGTAAATTACTTGTCTGGCTTTAAAAATCAAAAAAACATGAAAAGACTTTTCTTACTAATTAGCCTTTTAGTTTTATCAAAATTCTCAGCTCAGACCTGGGCTACAGAAGATCAATACATCCAGAAATTTGCCCAATATGCGGTGGAAGAAATGGAAAAATACAAAATTCCGGCTTCAATTACGCTTGCACAAGGACTTTTGGAAACCGGTGGCGGACAAAGCCGTTTGGCGCAGGAAGGAAAAAACCACTTCGGTATAAAATGTAAAGAAGAATGGACCGGAAAAACAATGAAGCACACCGATGATGCTCCAAATGAGTGCTTCCGAGTGTATGACGATCCTAAACAATCTTACGAAGACCACTCTATATTTTTGGCAACAAGAAAATATTACACCAAACTTTTTGATCTTGATATGAAAGATTATAGAGCTTGGGCACATGGTTTAAAAAAAGCAGGTTACGCTACCAATCCTCGTTATGCATCAATTCTTATCGGTAAAATTGAAAAATATAAGCTGTATGAGTTTGATGAGGTAGGTTCTAAAGAAGTTTTGTATGCCGTTTTGAAAAAATATCCTGATTTGAAAGACGACCGTACTTTCATGGCAAGAATGGAGCCTGCAAAAGCCACAAAAAAAACGACAACACCTGTTACTGTAAAAGTTCCTTACAAAGCGACTTCTTATGCACAGCAACAACAGAGAGTGGAGAGAATAAAAACCAAAGCAGAAATCCTTAATTCAATTTTAATCAAAAGCCATCCTAATGGCGGTTTAAAGTATATTGTGATTCCTGAAGATACTGATGTACAGTATATAGCTAAGAAATTTAAAATTAGCGAAAGCAAATTAACCAAGTGGAATGAGCTAGAAGGAACTGCATTAGTGAAAAATGAGGTCGTTTTCTTGGAATCTAAAAATTCTGAAGGAAATACAGCAACCTACAAAGCCGAATCTGGCGAAGATATGTATGATATCGCACAGAAATTTGGCATTAAACTCCATAAATTATACGCTAAAAACAGAATGGATGAAGGTCAGAAACCATCCGCTGGACAGCTTATTTATCTGATTGACAAAAAACCTAGAAACTAAAATCAGTTGTTAGGTTTTAGTTGATGGTTGTTAGTTTTAAGAACTGACAATTAATTGCTATCAACTAATTACCATCAACTATCAACTAAATAATAATGAAATACCAAAGAAGTTCAGCTTTATTTGAAGAGGCTTACAAATATATTCCGGGAGGTGTAAATTCTCCGGTTCGTGCGTTTAAATCGGTGGGTGGAGTTCCCGTTTTTATGAAATCTGCGAAAGGTGCTTACCTTACGGATGCCGATGACAACACGTATGTAGACTACATTAATTCTTGGGGACCTGCAATTTTGGGTCATACACATCCTGAAGTTTTAGAAGAATTAAAAATTCAGGCAGAAAAAGGCTTCTCTTTTGGTGCACCCACTGAATTGGAAACTGAGATCGCAAAATTCATCACTGAAAATGTTCCGAATATCGACCAGATCAGAATGGTCTCTTCAGGAACAGAAGCTTGCATGAGCGCAATCAGACTGGCAAGAGGTTTTACAGGAAGAGATAAATTCATCAAGTTTGAAGGCTGTTATCATGGTCATTCAGATTCATTTTTGATAAAAGCGGGAAGTGGTGCAGCAACTTTTGGAAATCCAAATTCTCCGGGCGTAACGGCTGGAACAGCAAAAGATACTTTGTTAGCAAGATATAATGATTTTGAGCAGGTAAAAGATCTGTTCAGACATAATCAGGGTGAAATTGCAGCGGTAATTATTGAGCCGGTTGCAGGAAACATGGGTTGTGTACTTCCTGAAAATGATTTCTTACAAAAATTAAGAAAGATCTGTGACGAAAACGGAGCTTTATTGATCTTCGATGAAGTAATGACAGGTTTCAGATTGGCATTTGGTGGCGCTCAGGAATTGTTTAATGTGAAAGCCGATCTGGTAACTTATGGAAAAGTGATCGGAGGTGGACTTCCGGTAGGAGCTTTTGCTGGAAGAAACGAAATTATGGACCATTTGGCTCCAAAAGGTGGCGTTTATCAGGCAGGAACACTAAGTGGAAATCCTTTGGCAATGAGAGCAGGTTTAAAAACTTTGCAAATTATTAAAAATGACCCTGAATTTTTCAACAGATTAGCTAAAACAACAGAAACGTTAGACTTTGAAATCGGAAAAATTTTAAGTGAAAAAGGAATTGAGCACAGGATCAACAGAAAAGGCTCAATGATGTCGGTTTTCTTCCACATCAATGCGGTTTCTAATTTTGATGAGGCACAGAATGCTAATCATGCATTATTCAATAATTTCTTTCATCAGATGCTAACCAACGGAATTTATCTTCCGCCAAGTGGCTATGAAACGTATTTCATCAGCGATGCGATCAAAGACAAAGAAATCGATATGACTTTAGAAGCTGTAAGAAAATTTCAGTATTCTTAAGATCATAAAACATAAATTTACAAAGGATGAGGTTTAAAACTTCATCCTTTTTTGTTTCTCTAAAATCAAAAATTCATACAAGCAATGTGATAAATGATACAATTCTAAGACCTTAGTTCTTACTAATTTTGTATCATAGAAATTGAATATGGAAAGGTCTAATAATATTTCGCGAAAAGATTTTTTGAAAAGCTCTGCTTTAGCAATGGCTGGAATTACTTTAACGCCTAAAGTGATGAGTGCAAAAACGCTTTCTGAAGATAAAGTTTTAGGAGTAAATGGTAAATTAATTCTTAAAAATGTCCGCCTTGAAACCGGTTTTGAATATGAAGAAGGCGAAGTGATTTCTACAAAGACAGATTTGTTTTTAGTGGAAACAGAAAACGGAAAAATTACAAAAATAGCTCCAAATAATCCGAAAGCGAAAGCGGTGGATGCAAAGGGATTTCTGATGCTTCCGGCTTTTAAAGATATGCACATTCACCTCGATAAAACTTTTTATGGCGACAAATGGCAGGCTGTAAGAAAAAGAAAAGGCGGAGTAAAAGGAATGATTGCTTTGGAAGAACAGATTATGCCGGAAATTCTGAAAAACTCTACCTACAAAGCAGAAAAAATGATTGAATTGATTCAGTCTAAAGGAACTGCTTTTGCAAGAAGTCATGTGAATATTGAACCAACTTCCAAGCTCGATTCTTTGAAAAATCTACAGAAAGCTTTAGATAATAAAAAGAAAAGTTTCGGAGCAGAAATTGTAGCTTTTCCGCAACACGGAGTTTTTTACAAAGATTCTGTTCCTTATTTGAAAGAAGCGGCTCAGATGAATATCGATTTTATTGGTGGAGTAGATCCTTACACGATTGACGGCGCGATTGAAAAAACAATTGATTTTACGGTACAACTCGCTTTAGACCATCAAAAAGGAATTGATATTCATTTGCATGAAACCGGAGAATCAGGTTTGAAAACGGTTGAATATCTTATCGATAAAGTGAATGAAAACCCTTCTCTGAAAGGAAAAACATTTTTTAGTCATTGTTTTGTCTTAGGAAAATTAGATAAAATAAAACAGGAAGAGATTGCAGAAAAATTAGGTAACGCTCAAGTGGGAATTGCTTCAACGATCCCTATCGGAAATCTGATCATGCCGCTTCCGACTTTACAAAAACATAATGTAACCGTTTATACCGGAAACGACAGTATCGTCGATCATTGGAATACGTACGGAACCGGAAGTGTTTTGGAGAAAGCCAATCTTTTTGCCCAGCTTTACGGTCAGTCGACTGAATTTTTGCTTTCAAGAAGTTTAAAATTAGCAACGGCAAATCTAACTCCTTTGGATGATAAAGGCGTTCAGCAATGGCCGAAAACCGGTGATAATGCCGATTTTGTTCTGCTCAATGCAAGCTGTTCTGCAGAAGCGGTATCAAGAATTTCAAACGTAGAATCTCTTATTTATAGAGGGAACGTGGTATTTTAATTAAATAAAAATCAGGCGATGAAAGTTTTGTTTTTTCTGTTGTGTTTTATCAGTGTAAATGCTTGCGAAAAAAGCTTTTCTCAACCTGTAAAAGAAATTATGAACAATGATGAAAATGTGATTGAGCTTGTAAAAAGCAATAATGCAGAAGGATTAAGAACGGCTTTGGAAAACGGAGCCGATGTGGATACGAAAGATTCGAGAGGAAGGTCTTTGCTGCTTCTTGCAGCCGTAGGAAAAAAGATAAAAATTGCGAAACTTCTTGTAGAATATAAAGCGGATGTTAACCTGCAGGATCAACAATTGGACAGTCCGTTTTTGTTTGCGGGTGCAAACGGACAGACCGAATTGGTGAAATTATTTCTGAAAAACGGAGCCCGTTTTGACGTTTTCAACAGATACAACGGAACGGCTTTAATTCCTGCCTGCGAAAGAGGCCATGTAGAAACGGTAAAAGTTTTGGCGAATACAGAAGGTTTTCCTATTGATCATGTAAACAGATTGGGATGGACAGCTTTGATGGAAGCGGTGATTTTAGGTGACGGAAGTTTAAAATATCAGCAAATCGTTCAGATCCTTAAAGATAAAGGCGCAAAAGATATTGTAGACAAAGATGGAATTACTGCATTAGAACACGCAAAATCTTTGGAATATAAAGAGATCATAAAAATTTTAGAATCTTAAAACTCTTACTATCTACATGAAACTTTGAAAGGATTTTTCCAATCAGTTTTTATATTGTTCTCGCAGATTGTATAGATCAGGCAGATAAAATAAATACATAAATCTGGTCAATCAGTAAACAAAGATTGTAAGTCTATTATCTGTCATCTAATATCTAAATCTATCTAAAAATGATTTCCTGCATAAATTTTACTAATTTTAGGCAAAAATCATTTGGAATGAGTCGTCGTTCAGATCATTTTCCGGTTTTGGGTATTCAGGATTTCAAGGATGATCATTCTTTGGAAACACACCTCTTGTTCAATAATCTTTATGATGAACGTTCTATCGATGATCCGCACAAACATGATTTTTTTATCATTAATATTTTTGAAAAGGCAAAAGGTAATCATACCATCGATTTTGTAGAGTATGAGGTGAAAGATCATCAGATTCATCTGGTTTTTCCCGATCAGGTGCATCAATGGGATATTGAAGCCGGAACAGTGGGATATCAGTTGATGATAAGCAGAGCTTGGTTTGAAAGTTTAATTCCTGCTTTGAGATTTTCACAATTATTTTACCAGGATCACCCTGTAATAGATCTTTCAGATGAACGATTTAATTTTTTGGTTTATGAATTTAAGACCATCAAAAAGCTGTTGAATGACAAAAATGTTTTTTGGGAAATGATCCAGAAGCGAAGCGAAATGATTGGATTACTCATCAGTGAAGCAGTCGAATTTATTTTTAAGAATGATGAGCAATACCATTCAAATCCTGTTTTTTCAAAATTTTTAAACCTTATTGATGAACATTTCAAGGAAGAACGTTCAGTTTCTTTTTATGCTGAAAAGCTTAATATTTCACCCAATTATTTAAATATTATTTGTAAAAAAAGCATTAATTCTTCAGCTTCATCTCTTATTCAGGATAGGATTTTACTTGAAGCCAAACGTCTTCTGAAAGTTTCAGAAAAATCGGTGAAAGATATTGTTTTTGATTTGGGATTTTATGATCAGGCAAGTTTTTCAAAATTTTTTAAGTCACACACAGGAATGACGCCTTCTCAATTCAAAGAGTAAGAAAGAATAATTCTAGCTTTTTGAAATCAACTAGTTGATTATTCTTTGCTCCTTAACTTTGAATATCGAAAATTAAATATTTGAGTAAAATTTAAACGCAAAGATTTTTTAGAAACTGTTTAGATAAGCTGCAAAGGCAAATAAATTTGCTGCGCGAAGCTTACGCACTATCTATATTATAACCTCTCATTTATTAAGGTAAATTCTAGCTGAAAATAATATAAGTTAATTGTTTAAAGAAAAAAATTCCTCAGAAATATTTCTAAGGAATTTTATATCGAATTTAAATTTAATTATGGTAATCCAGACCATCCGATTGCCCAAGATGGCGTTAAAACTCCATTCCCGGCTCCGGTTGCATCAGGTTTTTTAGTATAAGTGGTGTCTACAACAGGAACTGTCGCACCTGCAGAAGATTTTAAAGAAACTTCGCTTGTTGTATCTTTAAACAAAACATTTGTGATTCTTTTTTTACCGTTGAAACGAGCGACTGTAGAATCACTTTCAATATTAATTCCAGTTGACCAATCAGAAACGACAATATTATCTAACGTTGCGAAAGTTCCTTGTTTTAGTTTTATTCCGTTTGATTCACCGGACGCTCCACCGATAAAGGTGACATTTTTAATAGTAGGATTTGATCTTGGTGAGGCATTGTCGTTTCCTGCATTATTAATCCCTATAATCCCAGTATTTCCAGTACCATCAGCTTTTCTTTTAGTGAAAATATTGGATGCGCTACCAATCCATCCGTCTTTATAGCTAAATGCATTATTCGTATTCCCAATCGAAACAATATATGAAACGTTTACTGTTCCGCCATAAATTTCAATACCGTCATCCGCATTATTTAAAACTGCTACACTTTCTACTCGGGTTTTGTTACCAATTCCGAAAAGCGAAAGACCATTGAATTTTTTACCCGCAGCGAATTCGGCACCGGCATATTCTATTCTTACAAAGTTCAGAGATCCTGAATTATCTTCAGCTTCGGAACCTCCGTAAGTTAAATTTCCTATCTCTGATAAACCTGTACTTCCTGTATTAACCGGAGCTTTACCACAAATTACGATTCCGCCCCAATTTCCGGCTTCGGCTGTAGCAGATGTGAATAAAACTGGAGAACCCGCAGTTCCGTTCGCATAAATCTTTCCGCCCTGCTCGACAAGAACATAAGATAAAGCTCCCGCTGTAGCGGTAATTCTTGTTCCGGCAGGAATAACGAGAGTTCCGCCATTTTTTACCGTAACAATGCCCGTGAGTTTATAAGACATCATCGGATCAAGAGTCACCACTTGCCCGTTGGTAACGTCACCTTTAAAATTGTTTGGATCCTGAGCGATTCCTATCACGGCAATTTCAGAACTTATATCTTCATCTTTACTGCACGAATGAATAATAAATGATGAGCCAATTATAAAGGCTGCAACGATTATTTTTAAATGATTTTTCTTCATAATTCTCAGGTTACTCTTCTTCAACGAGATTTTTATCAATCTATTTTGAATGAGAAGACCAAATTACCATTTTTCTGTTTATTATCCCAATTCAAAATCTGATGAATTGATTTTAATTTAAATATTTAAAAGAAAATTTAAGTTTATGGTAAAAAATAACCACGCCTGGAAAATAAATTCCGGGCGTGGTTTTCAATTTGATATGAAGAAACTAATTACTTACTAATTTCCTGCATCAGTTGCAGTAAAAGTAGAAACCCCAGTCCATCCTTGTGCCCAAGTTGGAAGAGATGACCCATTACCAGCACCATTTGCTGCTGTATTAACAAGTACTGCGGCTGTTAAATCAACAGCTGTACCAGCTGTATTTTTAGCTTTAATATTAGTTCCGATACTTTCAAAACGAACATTTTTCACATATGAACCTCCTTGGAACCAAGTAAGAGTTCTGTTAGTTTCAAAATCAATTCCTGTAGAGAAATTAGCTAAAACAATATTATCGAATTTTCCTTGAGAACCTGCTCTGATTTTCATTGCCTGAGATTCAGTACCTTTTGTATTTCCTAAGAATGTTGCATTTTTAATTGTAGGATTAGAAGCTCCATTTCCGAAAGTTGTATCATGATCTGGATCTTGAGTATCAGCTTCAACGCCTCTGTTACCTGGTTCAGCATCGTTTGCATACTCTTTTTTTCTAGCAGCATAAATATATTCAGCTGTACCTTGCCATCCTTCTGTCCAGTCAATACTATCATCTCCTACACCAAGTACAACGATATGATCTGCATTTACATTACCACCGAAAAATTCTACACCATCATCAGCTCCATCGTAAATATATACATAAGAAACTTTAGTTCCGCTACCTACTCCGAAAAGAGAAAGACCGTTAAATTCTTTTGAAGGGTTATATTTAAATCCACTGTTTTTGATTTTAACATACTGAATTGATCCAGAGTTATCATCTTTGGTCGTTCCACCATAAGTTAATTCTCCAAGTTCTGAAGTAGAAGTTCCAGCAGCACTTCTGTTAGATGGTGCTTTTCCTAAAACTACAATTCCTCCCCAGCTTCCTGGCTTGTTTACTGCTCCTTCAAAAACTACTGGAGCAGCAGCTGTACCGTTGATAAAGATTTTAGCACCTCTATCTACGATTAGGTAATTTGCTCCTTCACTTGCTACAATTTTAGTTCCTGCAGGAATGATCAAAGTAGCTCCTTCTTTTACCCAAAGTTTTCCAGTTAGTTTATATGTTTTTGTAGCATCTAATGTAACGGTCTGTCCAGATTGGATGTCACCTTTGAAATCGTTCGGATCAAGAGTTGAAGATACTTCTTCCGTATCATCATTGTTACTACAAGAAACAGCTACCGATGTAAAGCTTACTGCTAATGATAAGCAAAGTGCAGCTCTTAAAAATGTTTTTTTCATTTTATTTATTGATTTATTTAGAATTTATAAGAAAGATTTAACCCAATCGTTCTACCTTTTGTATAGTTTTTATGAACGAAAGTACCTGCTCCATTCATCTGATCAATTTTATAATCAGGATTTAAAAGATTTCTCACATTAACACCTACTCCAATATTTTTTAAAGTAAAGTTTAAGTTAGCATCGAGAATATTTCTTGACAATTCGTAGAAATTACCTGTTTTATTGGTGCCCAATGCATAAAGGTTTTTCCCGACATAAGAATAAGATACTACGAAATCGAGTGTATTATCATTCCATTTATAATTGTAGCCTAAGTTTGCATTAGCAATAAAGTCTGCTACACCTTGTACATCATCTTTAGTCTGACCGCTAAACTCTGCTCTTTTTCCTTTGTTTTCTGCAGCTAACTCATCGGCAGTTTTCAATTCTTGTTGAGAATGCATATAAGTTGTATTAATGAATGTGTATAATTTAGAATTACCCCATTCGTGAATATCTTTTCTGAATTCTGCTTCTGCTCCTACAATATAACCCCAGTTTGCAATATTGAAGTAAGTCATATCACTTGAAGCTGCAGTTGAGAAAGTTGTTCTGGCAATTGGATTTTGAATGTACTTTCCGAAAGCTGTTAAAGAGATAACTTCGCCTGCTTTAGGGAAATACTCCCACTTTAAATCAGCATTATAATTGTCTGATGGAACAACATTTGAGTTACCATAAACGTTGGTTGTAATGTCATAATAAGCAATTGGAATCAATTCTTTCGGCTGAGGTAAAGTGTAAGTTTTTGATAATGATAATCTCAGATTAGATTTATCATTTACACTGTATTTTGCATTAACAGCTGGTAAAAACTTATTATAGCTTTTTTGTTTTTTATCCGTTTCCAAAGGATCTCTCCAGTTCATATCCCAATTAATATAATCGAATCTACCACCTACTTGAACCACAAATTTATCTGAGATGTTGTAATCTACGTTAACAAAACCTGAATGCAAGTGTTGTTTAATATCATAACCCCAAGGTTTGTATAAGTTTCCTGAATCACGAAATGTTTGATAACTAAACTGATAAAGTGGGCTGTTTTGTGGATTGAAAAAGCCGTCGATATTATTAGGATCTAAAACAATCTGAGTATCATAAGGATTAAATCCATATTTGATACCGATAGATGTATAATCAAAAGTTCTGTTCTTATACGATCCGTCATAACCAAAGTTAACTTTAAAATTATTGAACTTCTTACTCAGATGTAAATATCCTAGAAAAGTATCATCAATTAACTCATCAAAATAACGGTGATTATCTACTGCACTTCCAGCAACAATTATTTTGCTGTCTGCAAGCATTGTATTCTGAAGTCTGTCTGGCCTTTTACTGTTCAATTTGTTATAACCTACAGCCCAGTCTGCTTCCCAATCTTTTCCTAACTTATGATTTCCAACTAATTGATTTATCCATGTATCTGTAATTTTATTATCACCACGATTAATGATTACATTATTGTCAGTATCATAATTATATCCTTCAAAGAATCTTGCAACTTGGGATGAAGAATGGATATAATTAGAGGTAAATGTTAGTTTATTGTTATTATTTAATTTATAAGAAAGATTTACTAAAGCAGTTGTATTCGTTTCATACGAATATCTTTCAACTTGATAATCTTTATTACGAGTTCCTGTTCCTGTAAAAAAGCTTTCGTTACCAGAACTGTATTCATAATTGTTGTCAAATCCCGCATAAGCAAAGATGGAAAATTTACCCAAACGAGCCCCTGTTTCAAAATCAATATTAGTATTAAAAGGATTTTGTGCGTTTTTAAAATTCCAGCTTGTTGTAAATGGATATGTTGAACCTGGATTAGATTTATTAAATGTAGCAGTTTTATAACCGAAGAAACCTGGTCCGCCATCTTGAAGCTTGAAGTTTTCTTTTTTATAGGTCTGCATATTAATAGAACTACCAAGTCCTACTTTGAAATAAGGTTTTCCTGTATATTCTTTTGATACGATGTTGATATTAGCACCACCGAAATCTCCGTATAATTTTGGATTGTAAACTTTATCCAAAGAAATGTATTCAATCATTGATGTTTTGAAGATTTCAAGATCAATGTTTTTCATTTCCGGATCATCAGAAGGAATCGGTAAGCCGTTTAACGTTGTAGTATTATAACGATCTCCCAATCCTCTTACAAAAATTTGCCCGCTACCTTCCTGTTTTAGTGTTCCTGTTGCTTTGGTAACTGCTGCAGATGCATTTCCGATACCTTGTTTAGCTAATTGTACAGAACCCACCCTTTCAATAACTTCTACAGATTTTTTCTGCATATTAATCAGGTTAGCTTCAGTTCCTTTTTTTGTAGACCCTTTGATGATAACACCCTCAATCTTTTTTTCGTTCTTTACGGTGTCATTTTTTTCTTGAGCGTACATTAAAGTTCCAGTTGTGGTAAGGAATAATGCAGCGATACTCAGTTTTCTAAAATTCATTTCTTTTTTACTAATTACTTTCGGTGCAAAGGAAGAAAAGATTGTTCGGGTAAATGGTTTAGTAAAATTTAAATTTTTCTTAACTAAACATTACGAAACGGAAATAATTGTTAACTTTATGTGAACGATAACCATTGTGTTAATCCATCATTCAAAATTGATTAACTTTGAACCGTAAAAATTGAAAATGAACCAAAAGAAAATTCTTCTAATAGACGATGAACTCGACATTCTAGAGATTCTGTCTTACAATCTGGAAAAAGAAGGTTACGATATTTATACCGCTACAAATGGTAACGAAGGTATAGATAAAGCCAAAGAAATTATTCCCGATTTGATCTTATTAGATGTAATGATGCCCGAAAAAGATGGTATCGAAACTTGTCAGGAGCTTAGAAAAATAAAAGAGCTGCAAAAAACGCTTATCGTTTTTCTTTCCGCAAGAAGTGAAGAATTTTCTCAGTTAGCTGGATTTCAAGCTGGCGCGAATGATTATGTTGTAAAATTAATCAAACCGAAAATTCTTATTTCTAAAGTAAATGCATTGCTTCAGTTGACCTCTCAGGTTTCAGATAATGCTAAAATGATAGAAATTGGAGATTTGATAATCGATAAAGACAACTTCAGAGTTTCAAAAAGCGGTCAGCAGTTTTTGTTGCCTAAAAAGGAGTTCGATTTACTTTATCTTTTAGCTTCAAACACTGAAAAAGTATTTAAAAGAGAAGAAATTCTTGAGAAAGTTTGGGGGAATGACGTGATTGTTGGCGAAAGAACCATTGATGTACACATCCGTAGACTGAGAGAAAAATTAGGAATCAACACGATTCAGACTTTAAAAGGAATAGGATATAAATTAATCGTTTAATTAAAAATATCTAACCTTACATTTAACCTTTAAACTCTTGTAAAATTGAAATTTTACAGACTTACTTTAGTATCATCATGTCTGCTTACATTGGTGATGTTCATTTTAGTGATTATTTTTGATTCACTGAAAGATATTTATTACCATACTTCTCAGTTTAAGATTGGTCTTTTTGTGTGCATTATTTTAATGTTTATTATTAATTATGTGGTTTTAGAACTGCTTTTTAATTATTACGCAAAAAAACAGGTCAGAAAAATCTCAAAAATTCTTCCTGAAGAAATTGTTTACAGCGATCAGAACAATATTACGCTGAAAGAATTGGGCGAGAGGTTTTCAGATTTTAATCAGCAACAGGTCACTGAGATGGATATGATGAAGGAAATGGAAAGTTACCGTAAAGAATACATCGGAAATGTTTCGCATGAGCTGAAAACTCCACTTTTTTCAATTCAAGGATATGTAGAAACTTTGGTTGACGGTGGAGTCGACAATCTGACGATTCGCGATAAATACTTGGAAAGAATCGGTATTTCTGTAGAAAGACTGATTGCCATCGTTAATGATCTCGACATGATCAATAGACTGGAAGCTGGGGAAATTAATCTCACCGTTTCAAAATTTGATGTCAATATTCTAATTAAAGAAATTTTTGACCTCCTAGATCTTGAAGCCGAAAAAAATAATACCGTTTTGCAGCTTCAGACTTTACACAGTCAAATCCTTGTAGAAGCAGACAAACAGAAAGTGTCTCAGGTTTTTATTAATTTAATTTCAAATGCTATTCATTACGCCAACAGACAGGAAGCTAGAGTAGTGGTGAAAACAAGTGTTCTCAAAAATAAAGTTCTCATCGAAGTGATCGATAACGGAATGGGAATAAAAGCCGAGCTGTTACCAAGAATTTTTGAAAGATTCTACCGTGTAGAAACCAGCAGAAGTAGAAGACAAGGTGGTTCCGGATTAGGATTAGCCATTGTAAAACATATACTGGAGGCTCATAACGAAAATATTACGGTAGAAAGTGTTTACCTGGAAGGTACAAAATTCAGCTTTATGCTTGAGAAAAGTAAATGATTTTGGCGAAATGTAAGGAAAAAAAAGTTTCTAAAAAATTATTAAATATTTTTTGTAAAATCTCATTTATTATATATTTGCACAAGAATTTATCATAATAAATAAAGGCAAAAAGTAATTGAAATACTGATATGGTTTACAAGATTCGTGTAATATTAGATACAAAAGAAGACATTTTCCGCGATGTTGAAATCAAAGGAAAACAAACACTCTGGAACTTACATTTGGGAATTAAAAGTGCATTCAACCTTAGTGGAGATGAGCTGTCTACTTTTAATCTTCTCGAAGAAGATGGTACTGTTGTAAAAAGCGTTCCACTTGAAGATATGAGTGATGATGGTGATGGCGAGATTATGTCAGATGTATACATCGATGAAGCATTTGAGTCAGCAGGAGACAAAGCACAGTTCCAATACGGGCTGCTTGATCTTTGGGAATTTTTCTGCGAATTAGTAGAAGTGGTAGACGAAACTAAAGGTGTAAATTATCCTATTACAACGTATAGATTCGGAAATGCTCCTCTAAAAGCTCCAAGCAAAAGTAAAAGCGCTGCAGGATCAAAAAATAAAAAATCGGCAATGCCTTTAATGGATGATGATTTCAGTTTTGAAGATGACTTTGGAGGTGGAAGCAATAACTTTGCAGATGAAGATGATGATAGTTTTGATGACGATGAAGAAGATGACTACAACGATGATGTTTTCGATGATGAAGACGATGACAACGA
The DNA here is from genome assembly GCF_001677955.1 of Chryseobacterium sp. BGARF1. Lineage (GTDB taxonomy): Bacteria > Bacteroidota > Bacteroidia > Flavobacteriales > Weeksellaceae > Chryseobacterium. The sequence continues at coordinate 29,118 of NZ_LELA01000019.1, read as the reverse complement.
AAGATAGAAACCAAAATATAGCCCTGAAGTAAAATTCAGGGTTTTTTGTTTCAAACAAATTTTAAAACTCAATTTCTTATTTTTGCAAAGAATTTCAGTCAATAACTGATTGTAAGAAACGGAATATGTTTCTTTTTACTTTAAAATGAAAACGAATATGGATTTACCTCAGGAATGGAAACACACTACTAATATATATGAAGTTAACGTAAGACAATATACTAAAGAAGGTACTTTCAGAGCATTTGAAAAAGATATGCCGCGCCTGAAAAATATGGGTGTTAAAACCTTATGGTTTATGCCGATTACTCCGATTGCTCAAAAAAATAAAAAGGGAAGTCTTGGAAGTCCTTATGCAGCGTCAGATTACATTTCAATCAATCCAGAGTTTGGAACGATGGATGATTTCAAACATTTGGTGAATGAAGCACATCGTTTAGGTTTTAAAGTAATCATTGACTGGGTTGCCAATCACACAGGTTGGGATCATGTTTGGACAAAAACGAATCCTGAATTTTATCTGAAAGAAAATGGCGATTTCAAAATGGCGTCCGGAATGGATGATATTATTGAGCTTGATCATCAGAATCAGGATATGCGAAAAGCCATGATCGATGCGATGAAATTCTGGATTGAAAAAACCGATATTGATGGCTTCAGATGTGATTTGGCTTCTTGGGTAACTGTGGATTTTTGGAAAGAAGCAAGACCGGAAGTAGAAAAAATAAAACCTCTTTTCTGGATTGGTGAGTTTGATGAATTGGAAAGCCCTGAATACGGAAAAGTTTTTGATGCAAGTTATTCTTGGAAATGGATGCACAGATCTGCCGAATTTTATAAAGACAGTCAACCGATTCATGAACTTGTAGGTTTGCTTAGAAAATATTCTCAAATAGGAGATTCTTCAATGAGAGCTTGGTTTACAAGCAATCATGACGAAAATTCATGGAACGGAACAGAATACGAAAAGTACGGCGATATTACCAAACCAATGGCAATATTTTCAGCAACCTGGAACGGAATTCCTTTATTGTATTCAGGTCAGGAACTTCCTAATTTGAAGAGATTAGAATTTTTTGAAAAAGACCCAATTGAGTGGACGAACCATTGCGAAATGGCTGATTTTTATAAAACTTTATTGAATCTAAAATCTTCAAATCCTGCTTTAAGAGGCGGTGATTCAAATGTTGTAACCTATCTTTTAAATACTTCTGCAAATGATAAAATTTTTGCTTACATCAGAAAAAATAAATGGAATGAAGTTTTAGTGGTGCTCAATTTTTCAAAAGAAAACGTAGAATTTACCATTGAGGATGAAAATGTAGCTGGAATTTTTAAAAATGTTTTTGATGGGACGAAAAGAGATTTCAACACCGGGAAAAACTTCAGTTTTAAGGTTTCTGATTACGCTGTTTTTGAAAAATAAATTGGCATAAAGTTATGAGCTAAGTTTTTCTTTTAAGATTAAATCAAAATACATAACTTTAAAAATATATTATGAATGGAAGCGGGCTTTAGCCCGTTTTTTAATGAATTAAAGAAAAGGCTTAGCCAAAATCTAATATGAACAAATCTTCACTTATCAATATTGTTAAATTAAAACTCTCCGAGAAAATCAACAACTTCGAGAAACTTATTTCTGAAACCCGAGCATCAAGTAATGATACAAAAAGTTCGATGGGCGACAAGTATGAAACAGGAAGAGAAATGCTTCAGCAGGAAATCAATAATCTTCAGGTTCAATTAAATGAAGTTTTGAAGCAACAGGATTTTCTGAAAACAATACTTCCAAAACAGTCGGAAAAAGCTGAAAAAGGAGCGATTGTAAAAACTGAAAAAGGTTTGTTTTTTATTTCGGTTTCTTTGAGTGAAATTATGTTTGAAAATCAAAAAATTATCTGTATTTCTCCGGAATCTCCATTAGCAAAAGCAATGAATGGAAAACAGAAAAACGATTCTTTCTCGCTCAATACGATGAATCAGAAAATTATTGAGATTCAGTAGTTTTTTAACTTTAAAAACTTCATTGATTCAAAAAGAATCATTTATGAATTTATTAACTTTTCAAAACCTCTCTTTGCATAATTTTTGTTGATTTAATAACATAATTAAATACATCATTTATTATGAAAATTTTAAATAATAAAGTAGCATTGGTTACTGGCGCAGGTTCAGGAATTGGACTTGCTATCGCAAAATTATACGCTCAAGAAGGAGCAAAAGTTATCGTTTCAGACATCAATGAAGAGCATGGGAAATCTGCAGTTGAACAGATAAAGTCAGAAGGTGGTGAAGCAAGTTTTGTAAAAGCCGATACTTCAAATCCTGAACAGGTTGAAGCTTTGGTAAAAGCTACGGTTGATACTTACGGAAGGTTAGATATTGCTTGTAACAATGCCGGAATTGGTGGTGAAGCAAACCAAACAGGTGATTACAGCCTTGACGGATGGAAAAAAGTGATTGATATTAATCTCGATGGTGTTTTCTACGGTTGTAAATACGAATTGACCCAAATGGAGAAAAATGGAGGTGGTGTTATCGTAAACATCGCATCAATTCACGGAACAGTTGCAGCTCCATTATCATCAGCTTATACTTCTACTAAACATGCTGTTGTTGGTTTGACAAAAAATATCGGAGCAGAATATGGTCAGAAAAATATTCGTTGTAATGCAGTTGGACCAGGTTATATTGATACTCCTCTTTTGAATCAGTTAGACGAAGAACATAAAAAAGCATTGATTGCAAAACATCCGATGGGAAGATTAGGAAAGTCTGAAGAAGTTGCAGAACTGGTTCTTTTCTTAAGTTCTGATAAATCATCTTTTATGACTGGAGGCTATTATTTGGTTGATGGAGGTTATACAGCAGTTTAATTTCGTTAAAAATAAATTTATTGAAGCATTCATTTTTTGTGAATGCTTTTTTTTGATAGAAAATTGAAATCGTATTGATATGGATAACTTTAGTTTTGAAATGAAGATTTTAAACTTAGTTTTTTCTAAATTTGAGGGATAATTTTTCGCAATGCAAAACTACCTCGATTTACTTCAGCATATTTTAGATAACGGAACCGATAAAACCGACAGAACAGGAACAGGAACACGAAGTGTTTTTGGATACCAGTTACGTTACGATTTGTCAAAAGGATTTCCTTTGGTTACGACTAAAAAGGTTCATTTGAAATCTATTATTTATGAATTGCTTTGGTTCATTAAAGGTGATACCAATATTAAATATCTTACCGATAATGGAGTTTCTATTTGGAACGAATGGGCCGATGAAAATGGAGACCTTGGTCCTGTTTACGGTGCACAATGGAGAAGTTGGAGCGGTGCCGACGGAAAAGTAGTTGACCAATTTTCTGAAGTAATCGAACAAATCAAAATAAATCCAGATTCCAGAAGGTTAATTGTTTCTGCATGGAATGCAGCTGAAATTCCGAATATGGCCTTAGCACCTTGTCATGCGTTATTTCAGTTTTATGTAGCAGACGGAAAATTGTCGCTTCAATTGTATCAGAGAAGTGCCGATGTTTTCTTAGGAGTTCCTTTCAATATTGCAAGTTATGCACTTTTATTGATGATGGTTGCGCAGGTTACGGGACTTGAAGTTGGCGATTATGTGCATACTTTTGGTGATGTACATATTTATAACAATCATTTTGAGCAGGTTAATAAACAGCTTTCCCGAGAGACACGACCTTTGCCAACAATGAAACTTAACCCTGAAATCAAAGATATTTTTGATTTTAATTTTGAGGATTTTACTTTAGAAAATTACGATCCACATCCAGGAATTAAAGCTCCTGTGGCGATATAATTTTTTAGTAATAAAATTATTAACTTTGATTAAAATCCTGAAATTATGGAAATTAAAATCAGTTTAGACGAATATGCAGATGTTCCTTTCATTAAAAAACTTTTGTCTCAGATAAAAGGAATTAATCATATTGAGATTTCAGAAAATGATAAAACTTATTCGTGGGAGGAAATTGAGAATTCTGAAGCTTTTGCTAAAGTAATTGAAAAAAGCAGAAATCAAATTAAAAATGGCGAATATGAGGAGTTTTCGGAAGAATTAATTGATTCGATTTTTAATAAGAAATGAAAATTTTTTTTTCGAAAGATGCGATTAAAAGTCTTCAAGAAATCACTGATTTTTTGAATCACCGATGGAGTGAAAGAGAATTGAAATTGTTTAAGAAAGATTTGGAGAAATTTAAACAATCATTAAATGACAAAATAATTTCTTATCCTACAGTAAATTCAGATAATAAACTAAGATTTGCTTTATTAGGAAAGAAACAAGTGAAAGTATATTTTGATATTCAAATTGATTCTGTCGAAGTTTTATTATTCCTACCATCGAAAGGTAATCCTGATAACTTAGAAAGGATGCTTAATAAATAATCAAGTGAAGTATAAAGCTTCACTTTTTTTGTAACTTTCACGCCAAAATATCTACTTATCACTTATGAAATCACTAAAAATCACCATTGAAGAAAATACGGATGTTGAAAAATTAAAAGAACTTTTGCTTCAGGTAAAAGGAATTAATAATATTGAAATTATCGACGACGAAAATCCGGAAAGTGAACTGAAAAAAGCGTTTGCAAAAACTAAAGAACAGTTGAAAAAAGGTGATTACGAAACATTGGTCAACGATATTTTTGATATTCTGATTAAAAAATAATTCAAAAAAAAAATAATAATATAGAAAAGGATGAGAAAAGCCATTTTATCTATCGCAATATTGGGAGTTTTATTCTCCACAAATGTATCTGCACAAACTGAAACTTCGGGAAGAGAAAAAGTCTACAGAGCAACACATACAAAAGTTACAGAGCTTAAACATACCAAACTTAAAGTCAATTTTGATTATCAAAAAGAGCAGATGAATGGCGAAGAATGGTTAACAGCTTCTCCGTATTTTTATGATTCTAACGAATTGACACTTGATGCAAAAGGAATGTTGATTCACGAAGTGGCTTTAGATAATAACGGTAAAAAGTCTCCTTTAAAATATGATTATAAAAATGATGTTTTAAAGATAAATTTAGATAAAACGTATACAAGAAATCAGGATTATACGGTTTATATCAAGTATACTTCCCGCCCGAATGAAGTGAAACAAGAGGGAAGTGCAGCAATTAACGATGCAAAAGGTCTTTATTTCATCAATGCTCAAGGAAAAGAAGCTGATAAACCAACGCAGATCTGGACTCAGGGTGAAACTGAATCTTCTTCAGCTTGGTTTCCAACAATCGATAAACCGAATCAGAAGACCACTCAGGAAATCTACATGACGGTTCCTGATAAATACGTTACTCTTTCTAACGGAATTTTAAAAGAATCAAAAAAAGAATCCAATGATTTAAGAACCGATCATTGGGTGATGGATAAAAGACATTCTACCTACCTTTTCTTTATGGGAGTTGGTGATTATGCTGTCGTAAAAGACAAATGGAAAAATATTCCTGTAGATTATTATATCGAAAAAGCATACGAACCGTATGCAAAACAGATTTACGGAAACACTCCGGAAATGATTGATTTTTTCTCTAAAAAATTAGGTTACGATTATCCTTGGGTAAAATATGCTCAAATTTCTGGTAGAGATTACGTTTCCGGAGCAATGGAAAATACTACAGCAACGCTTCATGGAAGTGATATTCTTCAAAAACCTGGACAATTAATTGATGAGAACAAGTGGGAAGACACCATCGCTCATGAATTATTTCACCATTGGTTTGGAGATTTAGTTACTGCAGAAAGCTGGAGTAATCTTACGGTTAATGAATCTTTCGCTAATTATTCAGAATACCTTTGGAACGAATACAAATACGGAAAAGACCAGGCAGATTATCATCAGATGGAAGATGTGAATCATTACATCCACAATCCTTCAGATTTCAAAAAAGATTTGGTAAGATTTGATTACGGTTCTCGTGAAGATGTTTTCGATTTGGTGACCTATCAAAAAGGAGGCGGAATTCTTCATATGTTGAGAAACTATCTTGGTGATGATGCATTCTTCGCAGGAGTTACAGATTATCTTAAAACCAACGAATATAAAAATGCCGAAGCACATCAGTTGAGACTATCTTTTGAAAAAGTTTCTGGTAAAGATTTAAATTGGTTCTTTAATCAGTGGTATTTTGGAAGCGGAAACCCAAAATTAAATTATACTTACACTTTCGAGCCTGTAAAAAAACAGGTTACGGTTACTTTGAATCAATCTCAGGATTTACCTTTTGAATTTCCTTTGGCTATTGATGTTTATGATAACGGCAAACCAAAAAGATATAATGTTTGGGCGAATGCGACTGCAAAAAATACTTTTACTTTCGATTCGTCTAAAAATCCGGATTTAATTAATATCAATGCAGACGGAGTTTTGTTAGCTGATGTTACTGAATCTAAAACTCCGGAACAGAATTTCCTGCAGTTTACCAATTCTAAAGAGTTTAAAAGCAAATACATCGCTTTGAACGCCATAAAAGACCAGGTGGGTAAAAATCCTGCTGCAACAAAATTATTGGCTGCAGCGATAAAAGATCCTTTCTTCAGAGTAAGAATGAAAGCTTTAGAGTTGATGGATCTAAGTAATGCTGAACAAATGAAAGCGATGGGAAGCGATGTTGAAAAACTGGCTTCAAATGATCCTAAAACTTTGGTTCAAGGTGTTGCAATTGCGGCTTTAGCAAAAACAAAAGACAAAAAATATGTTCCGATTTTTGAAAAAGGTGTAAATGCGGTTTCCAATTCTGTAAAAGTAAACTCTTTGGCAGCAATTATCGCTGTAGATCCTTCAAAAGTAAACGGTTTAGCTGATAAAATTGAACTGGATGGCGCTTCTGAAGATATGATGACCAAATTATTGCCAATTGTAGTTAAAAATAAAGTGACTTCACAGATGGCAAATATTGCTTCGATCGCAGCATTTTATCCTTTTGTGAAATTCCAGGATCCTGAATTGGGGAAAGTAGCAGAAGAAGGCTACAACTGGATCATGTCTTCAGACAACTTGAAAGCTACAGAAAGTATCACAAAAATTTTAGGTCAGGCTAAAGGACAAATGGGAGATAATCCGCAGGTAAAAATGATGATTACTCAAATGCTGAAAGACGGTCTGAATAAGAAAATGGAACTTCTTAAGCAGAATCCTCAAAAAGCATCAAGCATCAATCCACAAATTGACGCAATCAATAAAGCAATTGAAAATTATAAATAGATAAATATCTATATCATAACTAAAGCATCTCTCATGAGGTGCTTTTTTATTGCTGAAATTTTGTGTAATCGGCAAAAAAATAGACGATTCTCCAGTATTTTTTATTACATCTTTCATAAATTAGTTTAAAATTTGACGATTATGAGTTTTGGAATTGAGGCAGCAAGTTATTATGTGCCTTCTTTGTATTTGGAAATTAAAGATTTAGCAGAAAAAAGAGGAATTGAACCTGCAAAACTGGAAAAAGGATTAGGCTTACATAAAATGGGTTTCCCCGATGTACATGAAGATGCTGCTACATTCGCTGCAGAAGCTTTGTTAAAATTAATAAAAGACTACCAAATCAATCCCAAAGAAATTTCCCGTATTTATTTAGGAACCGAGAGCGCAATCGATGCCGCTAAACCAACAGTTTCCTACGCAATGCAGATGGTAGAAAAAGTTTTGGAAGCAGAGTTTGGAGAAAGATGTTTCAAAAACTGTGATGTGGTAGATATGACTTTTGCTTGCATTGGCGCGGTTGATGCGCTTCACAATTCTTTAGACTTTGTAAGAGTAAATCCTGATAAAAAAGCAGTGGTTATTGCAAGTGATTATGCCAAATATGAGCTGGCTTCTTCTGGCGAATATACTCAAGGTGGAGGTGCAGTTGCTTTATTGGTTTCCACAAAACCTGATTTAATTGAAATTGAAAATAATTGGGGAGTGGCTACAGAATCGGTTTTTGATTTTTTTAAACCAAGAAGACATTTCAAAAAAGAAGATTTAAAAAATGCTCCTGAAACTTTTCCGGATAAAATAGAAATTTTTACGGATGAACCTGTTTTTGACGGGCAATATTCCAACCAATGTTATCAGGATAGGATTAGGGAGGCTTATCAGCATTATGAGGAAGTTTCAGGCAAAAGAAAATCTTCAGAAAACTGGAAATATCTTATTTTCCATCTTCCGTATGCATTTCATGGGAAAAGAGTTTTTACAGAGATTTACAGCTTAGAAAATGGACTTCCTTATTCAAATGCTGACGAACAAAAAGCAGTTGCAAAGTCTGAAAATTATATCGAATTTATCAACAATAAAATTGAAAAAACACAACGTGCATCTTCGGAAATAGGAAATATGTACACTGCTTCGATTTTTATGGCTTTACTTTCAGGTTTACAGACTTCTTTTAATGAAAACGAAGAATTAGCAGGTGAAGAAATCGGATTTGTTGGTTACGGAAGCGGTTCTAAATCAAAAGTTTTTGCCGGAAAAGTTTCTGAAAACTGGAAAAATGTGGTTGCAAAATGGGATTTATTTGAAAATCTTAAAAATCGTTTAGCGATTGATTTTGATACTTACGAAAAGCTTCATAGAAAACAATTGGAATATTCTGTAAATCCTGATTACAACGGATTTGGTTTAGAATCTGTAGAATTGGAAAATCCCGTGTTGAAAGGAGCGAGGTATTACGGTTATAAAGGATAAATAGAAAAGCATCTCTTTTGAGGTGCTTTGTTTTTTTAATATTTATAATAATTATCTAAATACCAATAAATATATTTGTCTAATAAAGAATCTGCGGTCAAGTTTTTTCTTAAAAGTGATTTTTCTGGAAGTATTTTATTTAAGGCGGTATTGACCTCTAAATTAACAAATAATTTTTTTCCATCTATTGGTTGTCCCAAAGGATTTAAAAAATTAAGTATATATTTTTCGTTTTGATAGCTAATTATGGCTGAATTCAATCCATGTGAATAAACTGTTATAATTGAGTCAGATGGCTTAATGGATTCAATATATCTGTCAAATAGTTTAAACTCTTTAATATCTTTTATTTTCTGTTTTCCAGATTTATCAATTTTCTTTGTTTGTTCATCTCCAATTTTGTAGAAAATATTATTTACTTTAATTAGTTTAATGATATCTTGTTTTGATATTGATGACTTTATTTGTTTTTTAATTAGTTCGTAATCGAAATTGTTTTTATTTTGACCTAATTCGGAAATTAAATTATCAACGAGAGAACTCTTTAAATTTCTTTTTGTAGTATTAATTTCATTGATTGATAATCTGGTATCTTTTTTTGTGGAATCGTTGTAAATGTAGAATTTCTTTAGGTGTGTAAATTCTAACTTATAATTATTCTTTTCGGGATAAATTTTGATAATTTCTTGATTGTCATAAATTCCGTTTCCATCACTTTGATAGCGTGAATTTCGATATTCAATTTTTATATTTTGAGCTAAAAAATTTTGTGTAAGTAAGAAAACTATAAAAAGAGTGAAAAACCTCATGAAAAAATCTAAATAATAATTTTATTCTGATAACTTTTCGGCGTCACGCCAACCAATTGTTTAAAAACCCTTGTGAAATAATTGGTATCAGAAAAACCGGTTTGAAAAGCGGTTTCCTTGATGCTGTTATTTAAAGCTAAAAGTTCTTTTGCCCTGTTAATGCGTTCCTGAAGAATAAAATCATTGGGCGAAGTTCCCAGTTCATCTTTAAACATTTTAAAGAAATTTGACTTGCTTACGTAAGCCAATTTCGCAATGCTGTCAATAGAAAGTTTTTGGTGAATATTTTTCTTGATGTAATCTACCACAAACCCGATTCTTGATTTATTTTTTGCAATATTTTTTTCTACCATAGTTCTTGCCTGAGTTTGCATCAGTCTGATTAATAATTCCTTTAAAGCAAAATCTGCCATAATATCTTTCTGTGAATTATCATCCATGGCAATTCTCATAATATTGTTGGTTGCAGAAGCTAAAGACTGATTATTAAACAGAAAATATTCATCCAACTGTAAATTCCATGTTGAGGTTTCATCCACTTTTGGAAGATTATAGTTGAGATGATTCAGAGAATTTTCAATAAATTCTGGGTTTAAGCTTAAAGAAATACATTGAGAAGGAGTTTCATCCGCATCGGGAAAATCGATGACCATGGTTTCTCCGGGAGCGACCAAAACGCTTTCTCCGGGATGGTAATCAAAATAATTGGTCTTATTTTCCAGTTTCATGTGTTTTTTACCGCGAAGCATTGCTGTGAATGCGATGTTGTCAAAATGCAGTTTTACACCGTAAGCAGACTTGTGGGTTTCATAAATACTAAATTCACAATTATTTAGATTGAATAATGTCTGGTTTTCAACCAAGTTCAAAAGCTGGCTTTCCTTCTTTAATTCAGGAGTATTTAATAAAAACTTGTTATCATTCATTTCTAAACATTTTTCAAGACCTGTCTATTCAAATATAGAAATTTATTGAGGAATTATTTGTTAATGAAATGATAAAATTAGAATGATGTAGGATTTTAGTATTCTTTTGTAGGATTCTGCTATTCAATTCTCTTATCTGTGTGTAATTTGGCTTTAGATAAAATTAAACTTACTAATATGAGCACAACAACAGAACAACAATCATCTACCACTTTACAGTGGCCGGAGTTTAAAAATCAATACAATAATTATATTGACGGAAAGTTTACAGCACCGGTTAACGGGCAGTATTTTGATGTGGTTTCACCGGTTGACGGAAAAGTTTTCACTCAGGCAGCACACTCTTCTAAAGAAGATTTAGAATTGGCAGTAAATGCAGCAGAAAAAGCATTCCAAACGTGGAAAGACACTTCTTCTACAGAAAGAAGTATTATCCTGAATAAAATAGCTGATAGAATCGAGCAGAATTTAGAATATATCGCAACCGTTGAGACAATTGATAATGGTAAAGCAGTAAGAGAAACTTTAGCGGCAGATATTCCTTTGGCAGTTGACCATTTCAGATATTTTGCATCTGTAATCAGAGCAGAAGAAGGTTCTCACAACGAATTAGATAAAGATACGGTTTCATTAATCGTTCATGAGCCATTGGGAGTTATTGCACAAATTATTCCTTGGAATTTCCCAATTCTTATGGCAGTTTGGAAATTAGCTCCGGCTTTGGCAGCTGGAAATTGCGTGGTCTTGAAGCCTGCAGAAAGTACACCGGTCTCTATTTTGGTTTTAATGGAACTTATTGGCGATTTGCTTCCGGCGGGAGTTGTAAATATCGTTAATGGTTTCGGAGCAGAATTAGGACGAGCTTTGGTAACCAATCCAAAAGTAAATAAAGCAGCATTTACAGGTTCTACGGCGACAGGTCGTTTGGTGATGCAGTATGCAACAGAAAATATCATTCCGGTGACTTTAGAATTGGGAGGTAAATCTCCAAACGTATTTTTCAGTTCAGTGATGGATGCAGATGATGCATTTTTAGATAAAGCCATTGAAGGAGCAGTACTTTTCGCTTTAAATCAGGGTGAAATTTGTACTTGTCCGTCAAGATTATTGGTGCAGGAAGATATTGCAGACGCCTTCATTGCAAAAGTTATCGAAAGAGTAAAAGCAATTAAAGTAGGAAATCCTTTAGATAAAACAGTAATGATGGGAGCTCAGGCTTCAAAAATTCAGAAAGACAAGATTCTATCTTATATCAAATTGGGTAAAGAAGAAGGTGCAGAAGTTTTAGTGGGTGGTGATGTAAATCATGTTGGAGAAGGTTTAGATGAAGGATATTACATTCAGCCGACCATTTTCAAAGGAAACAACAGAATGAGAATCTTCCAGGAAGAAATTTTCGGACCGGTTCTGGCTTTCACAACCTTCAAAGACGAAGAAGAAGGAATCAAAATTGCCAATGACACGATTTACGGATTGGGAGCAGGCGTTTGGACGAGAGATGCGCACCAGTTGTACAATGTGCCGCGCCAGATTCAGGCGGGTAGAGTTTGGGTCAATCAATATCACTCATATCCTGCAGGAGCTCCATTTGGAGGCTACAAACAGTCGGGTATAGGTAGAGAAAACCACAAAATGATGTTAGACCATTATCGTCAAACCAAAAACATGTTGATTTCATACAACAAAAACAAATTAGGATTCTTTTAATTTTTAAATATTAGGGCGTGCCCGTTTGCCTTGGCTTTAGCCGAGGCAAAACGGTCGGGCTATTCAGGGCTGCACTTCGTTTCGGTACTCCGCTTCGCTTCGCACTTTCGCTTTCAGCGAGACCCTTACTATCCCTCACGCAAAAGCAGACCTATTTCTCACTTATCTTACCCAAATTAGATGAGCCGGAATTTTTATGAACCTTATTTTCCTGAGCCTTGTCAAGGTTCAAAACCTTGACAAGGCTTTTTAATAAAGATAGTTGAATAACAAGAATAGAATCAGCTTAAAAAAAGTAGATAGAAAGAATCTCAGACAAGCAAAGCTTCATCAGAATCAATTCATTGATTCCATTCTTTGCTCCTTTAAATATGCAGTTCCAAAATAAATCTTTGCGTTAAAAAGAACAATGATTAACAAATTAAAATAACGATTAAACAAACCTAAATGGTTAAGAAATAAAAATCAATCTAATAAAAAATAAAACTATGATTCCAAAAACAATGAAAGCCGCCGTAGTTCAAGGCTACGGACAACCGTTAAAAATTATGGAAGTTCCGGTAAGAGAACCCGGAAGATATGAAGTATTGGTAAAAGTAATCGCTTGTGGTGTTTGCCATACCGATTTGCATGCAGTAGACGGAGACTGGCCTGCAAAACCAAAAATGCCATTAATTCCCGGTCATGAAGGAGTAGGAATTGTAGTAGCTTGCGGACCGGAATCTCAAGTAAAAGAAGGAGATGCAGTGGGAGTTCCTTGGCTGTATTCAGCTTGTGGATGTTGTGATTACTGCATTACAGGATGGGAAACATTGTGTGAGGCTCAGAAAAATGGTGGGTACAGTGTAGATGGAGGTTTTGCAGAATATGTAATTGCCGATTCAAGATATGTAGGGCATTTAAAATCAAATGTCAACTTCTTGGAAATTGCACCGATTCTTTGCGCTGGAGTGACTGTTTATAAAGGCTTAAAAGAAACTGAAACAAAACCTGGAGAATGGGTTGCTATCTCTGGAATTGGTGGTTTAGGACACGTTGCAGTTCAGTATGCAAAAGCAATGGGAATGCATGTTGCAGCGATTGATGTTGCAGATGATAAATTAGAATTAGCAAAAAAATTAGGAGCAGATTTAGTGGTCAATGCAAAAAACACAGATCCTGGAGAGTATTTACATAAGGAAGTCGGCGGAATGCACGGCGCATTGATCACGGCTGTTTCGCCTATAGCTTTTAAACAGGGGATTGACGTTCTCAGAAGAAAAGGAACCATTGCTTTGAATGGTCTTCCTCCTGGTTCATTTGAGCTTCCGATCTTTGAGACCGTTCTTAAAAGAATTACCGTAAGAGGTTCGATAGTAGGAACGAGAAAAGATATGCAGGAAGCATTAGATTTTGCCAACGAAGGCTTAGTAAAAGCAACTGTCACAGCAGCAAAATTAGAAGATATTAATGAAGTATTTGATAAAATGAAGGCCGGACAAATTGATGGCAGAATAGTCTTAGATATTGCTGGCTCAGCAAATTAGAGTATATTGAATTTTAGTGGAACCTGACAAATTATGTTGTCAGGTTTTTTTAACTTTATAAATTGTCATTGCGAGGAGTGAAGCGACGAAGCAATCTCAAAAAATAATAGATTGAAACAATTACTTAAAAATTAAAAGAAGCTATTTTGAACGATTGTTTAATTTAATTAAGATTAGAGTCCTACGGAACGACAAAAACTATGTTATACTTGATTGAAAAAAACAATCAATAAAAAGAAAATCAAATGGAAACAAAAAAAATATCAAGACTTTCAGTAACAGAAAAAGCTTTAGAACTGATTTGGGAATTAGAAAAAAAACATGGTGATTTGATGTTTTATCAAGCAGGAGGTTGCTGTGAAGGAACACAGCCGCAATGTTTTGAAAAAGGCGGCTACTTCCCAAGAATGAATGACGCGATGATAGGAACCATCAACGGACATGAATTTTGGATCGACCGTGATCTTTTCGAATATTGGAAATATTCTCATTTTACATTAGATATTTTAGAAGGTTTCGGACCGGGCGGATTTTCCCTTGAAACTCCTTTAGGCAAAACGTTTAAAGTTCATTACAGATTGTTCACGCTTGAAGAACTTGGAAATCTTGAGGATGTAAGACGAAGTGAATAAAATCTGCTGATTCAGCATAATTTGCGAGATAGAAATTAAAAAAAACACCCAGATTATTAAACTATAAAATCATTAGTGAAAATTCGTGTTTAAAATAAAATCAGACCTTCACAAACCGATTGACAAACATCGCCGCTACAATATCTCCAACAGCATTTAAAACTGTTGCCAATGGATCTACCAAAGTCCCGATAATAATAACTGCAGGAATGGCTTCCTGTGGTAAACTGTATACAGAAATCATCAGCATTTCGCCAATATAACCGCCATTCGGAATTCCTCCGGCAACGATACTTACAAAAACGGTGATTCCTAATGCCAATAAGAGGTTTGAAGGTTCAAAAAAATCTCTCCCGATAATCTGAAAAGCCACATATATTTTAATAATCGAAGACATCGACGAACCGTTTTTATGCAATGTCGTTCCAATCGGAATAACCAAATTGGCAATCGAACTTGGGATTCCTATTTTTGATGCGGCTACCAAATTCGTGGGCATTGTTGCGAAACTGCTGCATGTACTCAATGCAGTTAAGGTCGGAAGAATGGCGTTTTTCCAGAAACTTTTTATTCCGTTTTGTCCGTTTGCCATAAAAGCATAAAGTGTGAAAAATACAAAGAAGTAGATAATTCCTGCAACGTAATATAAACCAAGCGGTTTAGCATAAAAACCAAAAAGCTGAGGTCCCAATGTGGCAACCTGATACGCAAAGTACGCTCCCAAACCGATGGGTGCAATTTTCATGATCATTAAAAGAAGTTCTTTCATTACTTCATAGCCTGAAGCAATAAAAACTCTGAAAGGTTTTCCGCTTTCACCTGATTTTCTGGCTGCAAAACCTGTGAGGAAGGCAAAAATAAGAAGCGCTAACATATTTTTTCGTGAAAATAATTCGGTAAACTCACCTACGGTAAAAAAACTAACAATTCTATCACCCCAGTTTTCTTCTTTGGTGGCTTCTGCAATTAATTCTGTACTTCCCGATATCGATGAAACGGGAAAAAGGTAGACTGCACCAATGGTAAAAACTGCAGCAGTTAATATAAAAAACAAGAATGTAAAAGACATTATTAAAAGAATTTTACCAAACTTAGATTCTTGCTCAAGAGAAGCAATAGAATTGGAAACGGCAAAAAACACAAGCGGAACAACACTTACAAAAAGAAGATTAAGAAAAATATCGCCCAAAGGTTTTATATATTCCACGATTTGAGGTGCAAGAATACCGATTATACTTCCTACGGTGATTCCCACAAGTAAAAGTAAAATTCCGGAATAGTTTTTTAAAACTTCTTTCATAGGTGGATGTTTATTATTTTTAAGCAATATGTAATCGTCTAACTTAATTGGTATTTGATATTCAAATAAATAATTGCGATTTTATGCCTGATTTTTATCAAAGATAGATTTATTTTTAACAATTTCTAAGAGGTATGTTCGCCTTAATTTTTCTAAATTTGAGTAAACATTCGTTTCTATGGCTTATATAGATTATTACAAAATTTTAGGCGTAGACAAAAGCGCAACGCAGGACGATATTAAAAAAGCGTACCGAAAGCAGGCAAGAAAACTGCATCCAGACCTTAATCCGAACGATAAAGAAGCAGAAAAACAGTTCAAGGAACTGAATGAAGCTAACGAAGTACTCAGCAATCCTGAGAACCGTGCCAAATACGATAAATACGGTGAAAACTGGAAACATGGTGAAGAATACGAAAAAGCACAGCAACAGCAAAGACAGCAATATCAAGGCGGAAACTACGGAGGTGGATTTTCCGGTGCTGATTTTGGGGAAGGCGAAGATTTTTCAGATTTTTTCCAAAGTATGTTTGGCGGAGCTGGAGGTGGCTCAAGAAGAAGTTCGCGCGGAAGTGCATCCGGAAAGTTTAAAGGTTCGGATATTCATGCAGAATTAAATTTAAACTTAAAAGACGCTGCAACAACGCATCAGCAGACTTTCGATATCAACGGTAAAAAGGTGAGAATAACAATCCCTGCCGGAGTTTATGATGGACAACAAATAAAATTAAAAGGTCATGGAGAACCGGGAATTAATGGCGGACCAAGCGGAGATTTATATATTACTTTTAATATCGTTCCAGATTCCAATTTCGAAAGGGTAGGAGATGATTTGAAAACCAAAGTGACAATCGATCTTTATACCGCAGTTTTAGGTGGAGAAGTTAATATAAACACTTTGGAAGGAATTGTAATTCTGAAAGTAAAACCCGGAACCCAAAACGGAACCACAGTAAGACTAAAAGGAAAAGGTTTCCCTGTTTATAAAAAAGAAGGACAATTTGGTGATTTATTTGTGACCTACGATGTAAAATTACCGACCAACCTGACCGACAAGCAGAAAGAACTTTTTGAACAACTTAAAAATTCCTAAGCCATGAGTGAAAGAATATCACGCGAAGAACTCGTACAGATTTATAATATTGAAATTACTTTTTTTGATGAATTGGTAGATTCGGGCTTGCTGAATATAGAAACGGATAATGAAATTCGATATCTGATGTACGAAGACCTTCCTACATTTGAAAGATTTACCAATTGGCATTATGATTTAGAAATAAACCTTCCCGGTTTGGAGGTAATCAATACAATGCTGCAGAAAATGAAAAATTTAAATGAAATCAACCGTGAATTAATGCAAAAACTTTCGGCAATAAATGGGAAATATGAAGATATTTAATTTAGTTTTGTAAACTATAAAACTCATTCTATGGCCAGACTCAATGACGATAAGATCATTAATTTAAACATTATTAAAAAAGATTTCGAAGAGATTTACCTTCATGGAGATCAGGGAAGTCTTTTTTTCTCACCTACCGTGAAAGGGAAATTGATCACCACAATCGTAGTTGCTGTGATTTTGTTGGTTTTATTTTACTTTAAAGATGATTTAAGTAAAGAGAAATTCGGGATTTTATACTTTGTGAGTTTCCTTTTTCTGCTTTGTGCAGTCTACTTGTCTTTAGCGATCAATAAAGTATCAAAATGGAAAAAAGAAGTGGTTAAATACCTTAAAACTCTTGAAAATACAGAAATTTATCAAATTCAGTTTAATGCTAAAGTTTTTAAAGTAAACCTTAACGACAATAAAGAAACCAGTCTTTGGACGGAATTTACGGCTGCAGAGATTAGCGAAAAATTTATCGGTTTAGAAGGGAAATTCAATTATATGTTTCCCAAAAAATCAATGCAGGAAGCAGATTTTGAACTGTTAAAGCAAGCGGTGCAGAACAATGTTCAGAAGTAAAAAATGACGATAATCAAAATCTTATTTACGATCGATTTAGGAATAAATAAAAAACTCAGAGCAGACACTCTGAGTTTTGTTTTATCATGAAAAGCTGATTAATCTAACCAACCCATTTCTTTCATCCATTCGTCATTGTAGATTTTTCCAACGTATCTTGAACCGTGATCGTGAAGAAGTACCACAACGATATCATCTTTTGTAAACTGATCTTTCATCTGAACCAAAGCTGCCATTGCGCTTCCTGCAGAATATCCACAGAAAATACCTTCTTCTTTAGCCAGTTTTCTTGCGTAGATAGCTCCATCTTTATCGGTCACTTTTTCGAAATGATCAATCACAGACATATCGTAGTTTTCAGGAAGAATATCTTCACCAATACCTTCTGTAATGTAGCTGTAAGCATTTCCTAGATTGATCTCTCCCGTTTCGTGGATTTCTTTTAAAATAGAACCATACGTATCGATACCGATTACTTTAATGTCAGAATTTCTCTCTTTAAAGAAAGTTCCACAACCGGTAACGGTACCTCCTGTTCCTGCTCCAGCCACAAAGTGAGTCAGTTTTCCTTCCGTTTGTTCCCAGATTTCAGGAGCGGTAGACTCGTAGTGAGCTGCTCTGTTTGATAAATTATCATATTGGTTAACGTACCATCCGTTTTCCGTTTCTTTTGCCAATCTCTTTGAAACTGAATAATAAGAACGCGGATCTGTAGGTTTTACGTCTGTAGGACAAACGATCACTTCAGCTCCAACGGCACGAAGAATATCACATTTTTCTTTTGACTGTTTTGCGTTGGTTACAAAAATACATTTGTACCCTTTGATGATGGCTGCCAAAGCCAATCCCATTCCTGTGTTTCCTGAAGTTCCTTCAATAATGGTTCCTCCAGGTTTTAGTCTTCCGTCTTTTTCGGCATCTTCAATCATTTTCAGAGCCATTCTGTCTTTTACCGAATTTCCGGGGTTGAAAGTTTCTACTTTTGCCAAAACCAATGCCGGGAAATCTTCACCCAAAACTTTATTAAGCTTTACAAGAGGGGTATTTCCAATGGTTTCGAGTATATTTTCTGCGTATTTCATAAATGTTTTTTTATGCGTGGCAAAGATACAGTTTTCAATATTATTAAAAATGAATAACAGAGAATTAAAGAGATCTTAACAATGACTTGGTATAATCTTCAAAAATTTCTTAAATGTTTTTTAGAGCTTTTTCCCGCTTTTCATTGCAATCTTTTTTTTCAAAAAAGGATTTTCATTGCAATCGGGGCTAAGGTATTTGTAGCCAATTTTAGCAACACGCTTTTTTTTATTTATAGAGTATTTTTGTATTATAATTTAAAAGAATAAAAAAATTATGAGTAAAATCTTTAAGGAAGGACATTACGTCCTTAGCAATGGAAAGTTATCACAAATAGAATATTTAGATGATAACGTTGTTACTTTATTTCCAAAATGTAGAAGATTAAGCGATTCTCCTACATTTGGTTGGGATCGTATTTCTCCTGCTATAATTGACCAGCAAATTTTAATAAAATTGGGGTTTGAGAAAAGTAGAGAGTTAGATGGGTATGTATTCTATCTCGATGACAATGATGTTAAGATACTGATTGACAAAAGTAGTGTAATTTGTAATGTGTCAAAGGGAACTTTTTCACATAACTTAATTTATTTACATGAATTACAAGATGTTTTTGAAAATCTAACAACAAAAAAACTAAATTTTACAGACATAAAATGTCAATGTTGTAAATAATGTTCAATTAACGATTAGCACTCGAGATGGCGCTTTTTATTCATCCTTTAAACCTCATTAAACACTGTTTAAATGAGGCTTAATTTTGGTTTTTTTTCAATGAAAGTTGGCGTGCATAGCGGTTGTTTTTTATACATTTGGTTTCGCCGATTATGAATGACAAACTTTATGCAAAACAATATTTGTAATTAATAACTCGCAATTCACTAGCGAAGCTAAATTGACAATTCACTAATTATACTTAATCGCTTTTACAGGAGAAATTTTACTGATCAGATAACTTGGGATTACCAAAGCCATTCCGGAAATAATTAAAATTCCTACCGAGATAGAAATAATAATCCACGGATTCAAATCCACAGGAACTACGCTTACATAGTAATTAGCAGGATTTAGCTTAATAATTCCAGTGTATTTTTGGGTAATTAAAAGTCCAAGACCGATTAAGTTTCCACATAAAAGTCCGGGAACCATGATAATTAAAGTGTAATTGATAAAGGTTGCTCTAATTTGTCCGTTGGTTGCACCTAAAGTTTTAAGCAAGCCAATAGAATTGGTTCTTTCGATGATAAGAATCAACAATACCATGATGATATTAATGATAACGACCAAAAGCATAATTGAAATGATAATCCCGATATTGGTATCGAAAAGCCCGATCCAGTCATTGATTTGCGGATATTTATCGGTTGCTTTTTCTGCATAGTTTTTATATCCTATAAATTTTTCAACCTGCGGAAAATCTTCATCGATATTGTTGATATTTTTAAAAAATACATCCAAACCGCCAATTTCCTCAGGCTTCATATCCAAAATTCTTCTTACATGGTTGATGTCACCCACTACGAACTGATCGTCGATCATTTTGATGTCGGTTTTGTAGATTCCCACTACTTCAAAGTTTCTGTAAATAGGTTTTTGATCAGCTTTTGAAAAAACAGTAACGATGCTGTCGTTTACTTTCAGATGGAGGTCTTTAGCGATTTTTTCTGAAATGACAACGCCGTTATTGTAACCTTCGCCATTCAGAAAAGGAGTTTTTCCGGCGGTCAGAAATTTTTTAAACCTTAAACTGTCAAAATCTTTACCTACCCCTTTGAAAATAATTCCTGCAAAACTATTTTCATTACGCATAATTCCGGTTACCATTGCATATCCCTGAACTGTAGCAACATCGGGAAATGCCTTAAGGCTTTTAATATCTAATCCTTGATTATCAAGAACCGAAGTATTGTAAGATGAATTTGATTTGGTAGATCTTACCGTAATATGCCCGCTGAAATCCCCCAATCTTTCTTTTATCGCTTTTTTTGAGCCCAATCCTGTAGAAACAGTGATGAGCGAAACGATGATTCCCAAAGCCACAGACAGTCTGCCGATGAAGATGATAACCCGAGAAAGGTTATTTTTGTTATCTTTGGAAAACGCTATTTTTCGGGAGAAATATAATGGAAATTTCAAGCTTATGAATTTAAATTTCAAAATTAAAACATTAGTTCTTATTTGCCTAATTTTTTTAGGAGTATTCAGTCAATATTATTCTCAGACATCAAATAAAGAGGGTTTTAAAACCGGTGCAGACCAACCGGAAAAATACCTTGCACTTCTGAAAAATAAAAGAGTTGCTGTGGTAACCAACCAGACAGGGCTTGTAACAAGAGTAAGATATTATAATGCAGCAAAAGATCCTTCGACAGGTTGTGCAAAAGCAATGAAGATAGATACTTTAAGCATTGTTGATTTTTTAGTTGAAAATAAAATCAATATCAAATCGATTTTTGCCCCCGAACATGGTTTCAGAGGTGATGCTGATGCAGGAGAAAAGGTGAAAAATGGAGTAGATGTGAAGACGGGAATTCCTATCGTTTCTCTTTACGGAAATAATAAAAAACCAAAACCGGATCAGCTAAAAGGTATTGATGTAGTTGTTTTCGACATTCAGGATGTTGGAGTAAGATTCTATACTTACATCTCAACTTTAACGTATTTAATGGAAGCCGCAGCTGAAAATAATGTGGAAATCATGGTTCTGGATCGACCAAATCCGCATGATGGATATATTGACGGACCTGTTTTAAAGAAAAAATGGGAAAGCTTTGTAGGAATGCACGAAGTTCCTGTGGTGTATGGGTTAACCATCGGTGAATACGGAAAAATGGTAAACGGTGAAAAATGGTTAAAAAACGGAGTTCAGGCAAAATATACTTTGATTGAAATGAAGAATTACCATAAGAAAAAGCGCTATGCAATTTTAGATAAACCGTCTCCCAATTTGCCGAACGATAAATCGATTAACTTATATCCAAGCTTATGTTTTTTTGAAGGAACTCAGGTTTCGGTAGGGCGAGGAACTAATCTTCCGTTTCAGGTGTATGGTTCTCCTTGGACAAAAGATTTACCTTACCAGTTTACTCCAAAGCCAAATTTCGGAGCTAAAGATCCTTTTCTGAATGGTAAATTATGCTATGGTGAAAATCTTTCTGATTATTCTAAAAACTTACGGGAAATCAATTTAGAATGGTTGATCAAAGCATATAAAAACTATAAAAACCCTCAACAGGATTTCTTCCTTAAAAATCTTTTCTTTGATACTTTAGCCGGAAGCGATGAGCTGAGAAAACAAATTGTCTCTGGTAAATCTGAAAAAGAAATAAAGTCATCTTGGAAAGCAGATCTTGAGAAGTTTTCAAAAATCAGAAGTAAATATATTGTTTATGAAGATTAGTTATTAAAGTAAAGATGTTTTAATCATACATTAGGTTATCTCTGAGGTGTCTAAATGTCATTTCTTAAAATATATTTTCTACAAATAGTTTGTATATATTTGCATTGTACAGAATGAAAAAATCACTTGTTATATTTCTTTCATTATTTTATTTGGTATTGGCTTCGGGCTTTACCCAATATTCGCATTTATGCAAAGAAATGACGAGTAAAGTTTATAGTTTTACAAATACTCAGTTTCAAAACCAAGACAAACCTTGTCCTATTTGTTCTAAAAAGGATAAAAATTTAAAAGATAAAAAGAAAGGTTGCTGCCAACACCAAGCTGAATTTGTAAAAGTAGATGACAGCGTAAAAAAGCAAAATAATTTTGATTTTTCGGTAAAGTTTTTGGGCGATGCTATTCCAAACAAAATGTTGGGGGCAGTTTTCGATGTAAAAACCATCCTTTTAAAAACTGAAAAAAACACAAATTATCCTTCTTCAAAAGTCCCTATTCAGGGCAATCCTCTTTATATTTTACATTGCGTTTATAGAATTTGATTTTAGACTAAAAATCTCATAAAGCAGTTTCGATTTCTCGATTCTGCCCTACATTTTTATGTCTAATTTTTTAGTACATGATATTTTTTACCGCAAAAGCGACAAAAGATTCTATAATGGAATAAGCTATTCAAAAGCTAGCAAAATAAGAATAATTGAAAATTTTACATTTTGAGAACTTTTGATTTTCTCTTTTTTCAATCATTTCTTTTGATTCTTTTGCGGTGAAAAAAAATGTTTTAAGTTTTTTGTCATGTACTAAGGTATAATTTCTAAATTTTATATACAATGAAATTAAAATTCATTGCATCTGTGATTTTAGTATCGCTTTGCTATTTAAATAGCTATGGTCAGATATTGAAACTGGAAGATGCTCTTTATCGTACCCAAGATCAATACGATAAAATAAAAGTAAAACAACAATTAGTCGATGCTTCGGCTCAAAATACAGCTTTTCAAAAGCAACAATATTTACCCGATTTTACGCTTTCTGCCCAACAAAGTTTCGGAACTATCAATGTGCAGCACGGTCCCATGTATGCTTATGGCGGATTAGCTTCTGCCGCTACATCAATGCCTTTGGCAGAACAGAACTGGAACGCCGCTTTTGGCTCTCTCTATTTTGCAAATATCAACTGGAATGTATTTTCATTCGGAAGAATTAAAAATCAGGTAGAATTGGGAAGCAAAAAAGAATTAACCGCCAAAGCCGATTTGCAACAGGAAGTTTTTCAACAACAAATAAAAGTAAGTGCGGCTTATCTCAATTTATTAGCAAGTCAGAGAATAAAATTCGTTCAGGAAAAAAATACAGAACGGGCGCAGGTTTTTTATGAAATGACCAATGCGCGAGCTAAAAGCGGATTGATTCCCGAAGTTGATGCGCAATTGGCAAAAGCTGAATGGTCTAATGCTAAGTCCTTGCAAATAAAAGCTTATGATAAAGAATTGGAATGGTCTAAACAGCTCGCGGTGTTAATTAATGATGATTTTAAACTCTATCAATTGGATAGTTTGTACAGCACTTCACTTCCAAATAATTTAGTACAAATAGCAGAAGACAATATTGAAAAGCATCCGTATTTGCAATGGCAACAAACCAAAATCAATGAAAGTGAACAAAGCATTGAAGTTTTGAAAGCTCATAAAAAACCAAATGTATCGGCGTTTGGTGTTGTTCAGGGTCGAGGTTCTGGTTTTGAAGCTAATTATGCCCAAGATAACTCAGCTTATTCTCTAAGCTATTTAAAAGGGGTGGGAATTGACCGAGGTAATTATCTTTTGGGGATTTCTCTTAGTTGGAATATCACTAATATTTTCCGTTTTAATACAAAAATAAAAGAGCAGCAATTCTTAACAAAATCGCTGCAATATACTTTTGATGCGCAACAAAAAGAGCTGAAGACCTTGTCACATCAAGCTAATGAACAGCTCAATAATGCTTATCTCAATTTTGATGAAACCGAAATTCAGTTAGAAGCTGCTGCTTTAGCACACAAGCAACAAACCGCTTTGTATGAAAACGGATTAACAACTTTGGTTGATTTTACGCAAGCATTGTATGGTTTAAACAGAGCCGAAATTGATTACGAAATTGCTCAGAATAATGTGTGGCAAGCCTTATTGTTATTGGCTTCTGCGCAAGGTGATATTCAAATATTAATACCATAACCTATTAAGAAATTTCAATGTGAATATGATAAAATTCGCACTGCGAAAACCCATAGCGATTATGGTTTTGGTGCTTGGATTGCTGTTTTTTGGTTTAAAAGCAATCAAGGAAATCAAGGTAGATATTTTACCAGAAATGGATTTGCCGGTGGTGTATGTTGCCCACTCTTTCAATGGATATACGCCACAACAAATGGAGGGTTATTTTACCAAAATGTATGTCAATATGATGCTTTTTACAAATGGTATCAAGACTATAGAATCTAAAAATACACAAGGACTTACCCTCATGAAAGTTACCTTTTATGAAGGAACAGAAATGGGTGAAGCCATTGCCACAATCAATGCTTTGTCAAACCGTTCTCAGGTGTTTTTACCTCCGGGAACGCCGCCACCGTTTATTATTCGTTTTGATGCATCATCTCAGCCGGTTGGTCAGTTGGTTTTCAGAAGTAATACCAAAACCAACAATCAGTTACAGGATATTGCTAATTTCAATGCCCGTCCGTTTTTGATCAAAATTCCCGGATTGACGACTGCGCCACCTTTTGGAGGAAGCCCGCGTACAATTGAGGTGAATATTGATCCGTATAAACTTCGGTCACATAATTTATCTCCTGAGCAAATTGTTGAAGCCATCAGCCGCAACAACATCACATCGCCTTCGGGAAATGTATATATCGGGAATAAAAATTATTTAACACCAACCAATAATACGGTAAAAGAAGTGGCTGAGTTGGGCGATATTCCCATCTTTAAAGGTTCTGTAGACAATGTATATATCCGTGATGTGGCGACTATAAAAGACGGAGCCGACATTGCAACGGGTTATGCTTTGGTCGATGGAAAACGGTCTGTATATATCAATATTGCCAAAGCCGGAAATGCTTCAACTTTGGATGTTGTGAATACTTTGAAAAAAGAATTACCGAATATTCAACGAAATATGCCTGATGATGTAACGATTTCTTATGAATTTGACCAGTCGGTTTACATTACCAATGCATTGAAAAGTTTGGTTGTGGAAGGTGTTTTGGGTGCTTTGCTTACGGGGCTGATGGTGCTTTTATTCTTAAATGACCGTCGTGCTGCATTGATTGTGATTATGACGATTCCTATTTCTATTATTTCGGGAGTTTTGTTTTTAAAACTATTCGGGCAAACCATCAATATCATGTCGCTTTCTGGCTTGGCATTGGCAATCGGGATTTTGGTGGATGAAAGTACGGTGACGATTGAAAATATTCATCAACATTTTGCGATGAAAAAATCTAAAGCTCAGGCTATTTGGGATGCGTGTAAAGAAATTGCGTTTCCAAAATTATTGATTATGCTGTGTATTTTGGCGGTATTTGCTCCGGCTTTTATGATGACAGGAATTCCGGGTTCTTTGTTTATGCCTTTGGCGATGGCTATTGGTTTTTCTATGATTGTTTCGTTTTTGTTATCCCAAACTTTTGTACCGGTAATGGCAAATTGGTTAATGAAACATACTAATGGCCATTGTGAAAATCCAGCACACAAAGAAGATTGGTTTTCAAAATTCAGAAATAGTTTTGTGAATTTTTTGACAAAGCTTACCAAGCAAACGAAAATGATTGTCAGCTTAAGTTTAGTTGTTGTTTTGGCTGGAGGTTTTGCGTTGTATCAAATCACAGGGAAAGATGTGTTGCCCACTTCCAATTCACGACAGTTTCAGGTTCGTATAAAAGCAGCTGAAGGTACACGAATTGAAGTGACAGAAATGAAAGTGAAAACATTTTTATCACATCTTAAAAAGAATGTTGGGGAAGATAATATTGCTATCTCATCGGTATTTATTGGTCAACATCCATCGACTTTTGCGGTGAGCCCAATTTATTTGTACAATGCAGGTCCGCACGAAGCTTTAATGCAAGTGGCTTTGAAAGATTTTAAAGGTAATTCGGATGAGTTGAAAGATAAACTGAGAGCATATTATAAAGAAAAAATGCCCGAACTGTCTATTTCTTTTGAACCGATAGAATTAACGGAGAAAATTTTGAGCCAAGGTACCAATACGCCTATTGAAATTAGGGTGTCGGGAATGATGAAAAAGATGAATAGGATGTATGCAAACAAGCTTTTGGCGAAATTAAAAGAGATCGAGTATTTGCGGGATCAGCAAATTCCTCAATCAATGGATTATCCTGCGATGCAAATTAATATCGATCGTACACGTGCTGCACAATTGGGATTAGATGTTCAGGATATTTCCAAATCATTAGTTGCGGCAACCGCTTCTACACGGTATACCAACAAAAACTTTTGGGTAGGCGGAATGATGGGGATTGCTTACGATGTACAGGTGCAAACGCCACAAAATATTTTGAATAGTAAAGATGAACTGGCAAATTTACCGCTGAGCAAAAATTCAGACCGACCAGTTTTAGGAGATGTAGCAACTATTACTCCTACAAAAGAATTCGGCGAAAGTTATAATTTAGGAACAATGGGCTATACCACAGTCACCGTTAATTTGTATAAAAAAGATTTAGAACAAGCTTCTAAAGATGTACATGCAGCCATCGCTTCTTTGGGTGAATTACCTAAAGGTGTCAATATCGAACTTGCAGGAATGGTTCCTGTTTTAGAAGAAACATTATCTAGTTTGGCTATAGGATTGCTGATTGCTGTTTTCGTTATCTTTTTAATGCTCGCAGCCACTTTTCAATCGTTCCGAGTGTCCATTGTTATTTTATCAACGATACCATTTGTTGTAGTTGGGGCTTTATTGATGTTAAATATTACGGGATCAACTTTAAATCTTCAATCTTACATGGGTTTAATTATGTCTGTAGGAGTGTCGATTGCGAACGCTGTATTGCTCATCAGTAATGCTGAAACATTAAGGAGATCAAACAATGATGCTGTTAATTCAGGAGTGGAAGCTGCTAAATTGCGTATCCGCCCAATTATCATGACCACTTTAGCGATGATTGCAGGAATGTTACCTATGGCGATTGGTTTTGGTGAAGGTGGAGATCAGATCGCACCTTTGGGAAGAGCCGTGATTGGCGGATTGTTATTCTCTACCTTCTCGGTATTAATTATCCTTCCATTGGTATTTGGCTGGATGCAGAAAAAAGCAAGCATCATCTCTCTTTCCTTAGATCCTGAAGACGAAAACAGTATTCATTTTATCAAATCAAATTTATAAAACTATGCAATTAAAAAATATAATTCCGTTTGCAGCTTTAATGATTTTAGCAGCTTGCAACACCAATGAAAATAAAGATAATGATCAACCCAAACCAGCGATGGAAGGAATGGGAATGATGAATATGATGGAAACGATTGAGATCTCGAGATCTAATCCGTTGGTTCCTTTAAAATTAGCAGGTGAATTAAAACCTTACGAACAAACCGAATTGTTTGCAAAAGTAAACAGTTATGTGAAAAATATTAAAGTAGATATTGGCGATAAGGTTTCGAAAGGGCAAATCTTAATGATATTAGAAGCGCCCGAAATTGTTTCACAAATTGCGAATGTAAAAGCAAAGGTACAGGCTCAGGAAGCCATTTATATTTCTACAAAATCAACTTACGACAGAATGTTGAAAGCTGATGAAACCAAAGGAGCAATGGCAAAAGACGCAATAGATCAAATCAAAGCGCGTAAACTTTCAGACGAGTCACAATTGGCTGCGGCTCTCTCAGCCTACAATGAAATTAGAAACATTAATGATTATTTGGTCATAAGAGCGCCTTTTAGTGGGATCATTACCGATAGAAGTGTAGATTTGGGAGCTTATGTAAGCCCGATGAGTAAAGAGCCACTTTTGGTGATTGAAAATAATCAAAAATTACGACTGAATCTTTCGGTTCCGGAGGCCAATACGCCTTACATTAAAATAGGGGATACCATTCGGTTTTATGTGCGTTCACAACCGCAGATAAAGCACATGGCATTAGTCAGCAGAAAATCTGGAAGTTTGGATGCCAAACTGCGTTCCGAGAAAATAGAAGCTGATTTTATCAATGTAAAAAATGTCTTGAAACCTTATATGGTTGCAGAAACCAATATTCCGCTACAAAATACAGAAGCTACCTTTTTTGTTCCAAAAATAGCTGTGGTAGAAAGTGGAATTGGCATTTATATAATTAGGGTAGAAAATGGGAAGACCAAAAATATTCCCGTGAGTAAAGGCAGAATAATGGATGATAAAGTAGAAGTTTTTGGGGATTTATCCGAAGGTGACAAAATTTTAAAAATGGCTTCGGAAGAAATTGCAGAAGGAACAATGGTTCCCAATTCAACTAAAAAGAATCAGTCTAAAAAATAAGTCATAATGAATTTAATTATTAAAACACTAAGTATCGCAGCATTGGCTGCGATACTTGTCACAAGTTGTGAAAACAAAAAGACAGAGATGAAAACTGAAAGAGCAGAAAGTAAATTAGCTATTAAAAAAGTGATTCAAAACAATAATCCTGAAAAAGGAAAAAATGTCCCCAACAATTTGGTCTGTATGGTCAATGATGTCTACATGGGAAAAGAGCAAATTGAAGTTCCGTTTGAAGGAAAAATGTACTACGGCTGCTGTAATATGTGCAAAGAGAAAATCCCGAAAGATGAAAGCGCTCGTTACGCAACCGATCCGCATTCGTTGAAAAAAATCAGCAAAGCCGACGCTTATATTGTGGTCATCGGCAATAATAACGAAGTTGCTTATTTTGAAAACGAAGAGAATTATCGGAAGTTTTTGGAAGGAAATTCATAATAACTGAAACGATTAGCTGCAAGAAATGGCTCAGTCTCAAAAGTTGGGGAGCAAAATAATAAATGATATTTTTGTAGTATGTTAAATGATTCGGAACTACTTAAATTATTT
>NZ_LELA01000018.1 GCF_001677955.1 Chryseobacterium sp. BGARF1 | reverse complement strand
GAACTTCTGAAAATTTACTGTTTTTCATAGTCTTCCAAATTTAAAAACTATATTTTTAAATGTTCCTGTTTTTGGGGAAGATTACAGTTTTACATACTTTTTGAAAGACAAGATTTAAAATGCATAAAGAGTTTAATTATTATTTTCTCAACAAAAATATTTTACCGCAAAAAGCGCAAAAGAAATAATTAAAAGGTAGGAGTTCAAAAGTTTACAAAATGTAAAAAAACTGAGTTATCAATTTTCTTTGTAAACTTTTGAATTACGTACGCATTGTAAAACCTGCTTGAATCTTTTATGGACGGAAAAAAAAGTCATGTATGAAGCGTTATTTTAATGAAGAAAAAAGGACTTTATAAATTATTGAATATGAAAAAGTTAGATTTAGCATGAATCCCAATAATATTTATCGTATATTTGCAAAAGCAATTAATAGAAAGGTTTTCAAGCTTTTGTTTCAGGCAAAGTTTAAAACATTTATTTTTCTCTCAGTTTTCACATTTCAGATGCCTCAATTTATTCCTCAGAAAATACTTGTGTCGGCAATCTTTATATTATTACTGAAAAACTATAATACCTTTCTGATTTAATCGGGAAAAGTATTTGGTTATAATAAGATAGATTTCAAAAAGAAGTTTTATCTTTAACAATCAGCACGTAACAAATAAATTTTATACAATATATGGCGGATTCTTTCTCAAAAAAAGAAAATTTCAAGAAAAAAGTTCAGAAAGCAAAAGAAAAAGCTCAGAAAAGAGAAGAGCGTAAAACAGTCAACAATAAAGGTAAAGGTCTTGATGACATGATCATGTATGTTGATGCAAACGGTCAGTTGACTTCTACACCACCGGACAACAGCAATGTTGAAGAGTTTGATATCAACAACATCCAATTGGGTGCAGCTCCTATTGAAGCTGAAGAATTGGTAAAAACGGGGATTGTAACATTTTTCAGTGAAAAAGGTTATGGTTTTATTACAGAAGACGGTTCTAAAGAAAATGTTTTCTTCCACAGTAATAACTGTATGGAACCTATCAAAAAAGGAAATAAAGTATCTTTCGAAAAAGAGAAATCTCCGAAAGGTTTTGTTGCCGTAGAAATCAGAATGGTTAAATAATCATTCGGTTTTGGTATTGAACCCGATAGATAATATCATATAAAAGGCTTCCATTGGAAGCCTTTTTTGTTTTTAATTACTGTATAAAGAATTTCTTATTTCCACTAAAATTTTGGTTGTTTTTTCCAAATCCGGTGTGTCCGGAAGATTAGACTTTGAATGATGATGTTCGATTGATTTAATCAGTACTTCAGCTTTATTCATTATATTTTCATACGACCAATTTCCGGCTTTGATGTCTAACAATTCGTCACGGTTTTCCACCTTAATTTGTAACGAACCGGTTTTGAAAATCTGTTCACAAGACTGCAATAACCGAATGGTGTGCATCATATTTTTGCTGTCGTAGTTTTGTCCATGATTTTGATTGACATTATAACGGTCTTCATTTCTCTCTGAAACCCACTTCCAATAATCGCGGTAATCTTTGCAATAAGTAGAGTAGGCGTCGATATTACAAAACATAAACGCCAAAGATCGTTCACCTTTCGGAACCGATGAAACGGAAACCTGATTGGCTTCTTCATTTTGAATAATTCCTTTGTAGTTTAAATCTCCCGATTCATCATAGAAAAGCGCAAACATTCCTTTGGTATTGTCGATGTTGACTAAGCCACATTTTTCCTGAATTAAACCACCCCGTCCTTCGGACACCCCTCCAGAGGAGGGGAATTCTCTCAACCATTTTTTTAACGGTAAAGAGCTATTATTTTCTAAAATATAACAGAAATCAAGAATCGATTTTCTTTCTTTATCAATCGGATTCAATATCTTTTTGTTGAGTCCTTTTGCTTTTTTGATCTGTGAGATCGCATATCCAGCAAATGTATCTTTGCATAATTTGGAAAGAAAATCTTCGGGCTTCAGCAGATCCATCAACGGGTTTTTATGTTGAATACAATCTTCCGGACTTGCCAAGATTTCCAGAATATTCGGATTGTTTTTCTGCAATAATTCTACAAATCTTCCAATCTCATAATAGGTAATATCATTCGTCTCATTAGAGATTTGCGGAATATAATTTAAACCAAAAGAATCATCTTTCGGTAAATAATACACTCCACGAATATCTGTATCTGAGTTTTCCGTAGCGAGTCCGAAAGAGCGGCTTCCGGAGATGGATTGGAAGAGGATGAGGTTTTTATTTTTAATTGAATTGATATTTAACATATTTCTATAAAATTTATAATAGAGAGTTAGTTATAATCATTACAATTTTTAATAAAACTCTCAACAATCACTTCCAAAGCCTTCTCTGCATCACAAGCATACAAACCAGAACACCAAGCCGGATTTGCTTCAATCAAAGCCCAGTCTTTTCCTTTGATGATTCCAAAATCAAGAACAATTGCTTTGGGTAGTGTTTCAGAATATTGTTGGATAAAATTTTTGAAAAACTCAAACAGATTTTTTTCCTCAGTTTCAGAAAGCTGATTGGTGTCAAAAGCATTATTTCGCCAATAAGAAGAATAAGTTTTTATTTCATTGTTTAAAACAAAACATCTTACTTCAAGCTCCCATTCTACAACTTCCGAAGTGAAAACGGTGCTTTCTAAATCCAAAGAATCAAAACCTTTGATATTGGTGACTTTATCGAAAACTCCGGCTTTGAAACTTTTAAAATCAGAACATTTAATGAAAATATTTTCTTCATGTACAAAATCCTTCAATTGCCCGTAAGAAATTTTACGTTTGGTAAATTCCTCCGAAATCTTTGAAAGCCAATTATCCTCAGGCTTTGTTAAAGTTAAATTACATTGTTCAGCTACAATTTCTGCATAAATATCTTCGCCATATACTGCAATCACGTTTGCTCGAAATTCTTCAGGAACGTTCCATTTTGCATTGAAACGGTTCAATTCATATGGTGAATTGAGCGATGCTTTTTTCAGATTATTGCTGTCTTCCGTGTACATGGGAGACAGGGCGATTATATTTTTCATACAGTTTATATTTTTTTTCTAATTTATTAATATTTCCCTAAAAACTCTTTCCATTCCATTCTTATCCGTATTTCCCCCTTTCAAACTTTTGGCTCTTTTCTCATTATCTAATATCACTTTTTCCAAAAAATCAAAAAGTTCCCAATCATTCGGATGAAAATAAGATTCTCCTTTGGTGGCTTTTAAGGCAACCAGATTTTCTATTTTGGTTTTCGTGAAATCATCGACCAAAACTAACAATTCACTGAACAAAACAGGCGGAACAGTTCCTTTTTCTAATATCCATTTTCCGGTCAAAGTAGTTCGAAGGCAGTAGAAATACGATTTTAGTTTTACTTCATCGGTTCTGCAGGCTTCCAGAAATTTTTTGCTCATGCTTAGATAATGGTAAGAAACCGCTATCGGTGAAAAAGCAGAATCTGCTAAAGGTTTAAATAAGTCGTAAAATTTTTCATTTTTCACATAAACGATAGGAGAGTAGAACCAACTCAATAAAGCTGCATTCGATTTTAATAAGAGATGAAAAGTCTTTCTCAAATCCCATCCGGAACCGTCGAGGTCGTCTTCGGTCATAAATTCTATCGTTTCATCTTTATCCCACGGTGAAAGATACCAATCTTTTTCGTGGCGGTATATAAAGCGTATATCATAATCGCTGTCTGGAGAAGCAAAACCCCAGGCTCGACTTCCAGATTCTACGGCAAGAAGTATTTCTATGTTTCTTTTTGCCTCTATTTCTTTTAATTTATCTAGTATTTTTGGTGTCATTGTTTTTAATTTATAATGCAAAGTAAAAAAGGAGGTGCGCAATGTTTTTACGTTGTGGTTTTGGGTTTTAGTGTCGGAGGGTTTGAGAGTCATGGAGTTTTTTACTATTCAAATATGATTGATGTTGTTGGAAAATCGCAAAGACGCAAAATTATTTTGAAACTTTATGTTTTCAAGGCGCAAAGATTTTATCTGCGATAAAACTGGATTGTGAAAACCTTAAAACGAAACATCGTTTCCCGAAAACTTTTGATTTTCTTGCGTCTTAAAAGCAATATTATAATTTAAAGTCTTTGAGTCTTTGCGATTTTCCAACTTTACTATTTTGTTTCAAGACAAAAGAAAATTAAATATCTGTTTAACAAATAGATTTTAGTAATTTGCAAAAACATACAATACATCAATGTTAGCAGACGATTTACAACACAAGATTGATTTCAAAACAAAACCTTTAGGTGCATTAGGATTTTTAGAAAATCTGGCTCATAAAATAGGTATGGTTCAGCAAACCACTTCACCAAAATTAATAAAACCTCACATGGTTGTTTTCGCAGCCGACCACGGAATTGCAACTGCAGGAGTGAGCGCTTATCCACAAGAGGTTACTTATCAAATGGTGATGAACTTTTTAGGTGGAGGTGCGGCAATTAATGTTTTTTGTAAGCAAAATAATATTGACATAAAAATTGTAGATGCGGGCGTAAATTTTGATTTTCCTGAAGGACTAAATTTAATTGATAAAAAGGTCAGAAAGTCGAGCCGAAATATGTTGGATGAACCTGCAATGACGAGTGAAGAATACCAACAGGCTTTGGAAAACGGGAAATCTGTGGTTAAAGAAATTGCAGAAACCGGTTCTAATGTCATCGGTTTTGGTGAAATGGGAATTGGAAATACGTCGGCTTCTTCATTGATGATGAGTCAGCTATTTGATATTCCGATTGAAAATTGTGTTGGAAGAGGAACGGGTTTAAATGACAGTCAGCTACAGAATAAAATTAATATTCTTTCAAAAGCGATAGAAAAATATCCTCATTTAAAAACTACAGATGAAATTGCTCAAACTTTCGGAGGACTCGAAATTGTCCAAATGATTGGAGCGATGCAGGAAGCCTACCACCAAAATATGTTGATTTTAATTGACGGATTTATCGCAACGGTTGCCATTTCTGTTCTGTTTAAAAAGAACCCTGAGATTTTAAATAACTGTATTTTCTGCCATGTCAGCGACGAATTTGCGCACATCAAATTATTGGAATTATTAAATCAAAAAGCTTTATTGAATCTTAATTTACGAGTGGGAGAGGGAACAGGTTGTGCATTGGCTTATCCTATTATTCAAAGTGCCGTTAATTTTCTAAATGAAATGTCGAGTTTCGAAGATGCTAATGTTTCAAATAAAGAATAAATGACAGCTGTAAAGAATGAACTGATTTATTTCGCAACGGCGCTGATGTTTTTTACAAGAATTCCGGTTCCTTTTAAAATTCCTTATTCCAATGAAATTATGAACCAGTCTCAAAAGTATTTTGCCTGGGTTGGATTGTTGGTTGGATTGATTAACGCGATTGTCTTATATGGCTCTTTTCAGCTTTTCAATTTAGAAATTGCTATTGTTTTAATGATGAGCGCAAGTGTTTTGTTGACCGGAGCTTTTCATGAAGACGGATTTACGGATGTTTGCGACAGTTTTGGTGGTGGTTATGGTAAAGAAAGAATCATGACCATCATGAAAGACAGTCGTGTCGGAGCTTATGGTGCGATTGGAATTATTTTATTGTTTGCTCTAAAATTTTTCAGCATTAAAGAATTGGGAACTTTAGATGTAACGAAAACTTTAGCCATCATTATTTTTGCTCATACTTCAAGCCGATTTATTGCGGGAACAATGATTTATACGCATCGATATGTGACGGATATTGATGTGAGCAAATCAAAACCGTTGGCGAATAAAGCGTTAGACGGAAAGTCTTTAGTGATTAGTTTTATGGCTGTTTTATTAGCTTTTTCTTTAATTCCCGATTGGCGATTGATTTTTGCGTTGCTTTTTGCGTATATCGGAAAAATATATTTGGGTTGGTATTTCAAAAAACACATCGGTGGATATACAGGTGATTGTTTGGGAACGGTGCAGCAGGTTTGTGAAGTCTTATTTTATTTAGGAGCAATCATCGTATGGAAATTCATCTGATTCGTCATACTGCCGTAGAAAACCCGGATAATCTGTGTTATGGATTTGCCGAAATGTCTTTGCATAAAAATTATGTTGAAGATTTTAAATCGATTCAAATTGATTCAGATTTTGATTTAATTATTTCGAGTCCGTCTCAACGATGTCAATTATTGGCGAAGCATTTTCAGTTTAATTATCAAACTGATAAAAGAATTAAAGAAATGAATTTCGGAGACTGGGAAATGAAAAAATGGACAGAAATTCCCGAAGATGAAATTACTCCTTGGTATCAGGATTTTATCAATATAAAAGCAACAAAAGGCGAAAATTTATTAGAAATGCAAAACCGGGTTTCTGAGTTTTGGAATGAATTGATTTCTAAAAAAGACATCAACAAAATTTTAATTGTCACTCATGCTGGAGTCATTCGGTTAATCCTTCAGTCTATTCTCAAATTCCCTTTGGAAAATATGTTTAATATTCAAATTGATTATGGAAAAAGAACTGTAATTGATGTGAAAGATGGTTTGATTTCAATTAAGAATATTAATATATAATTCTCTTACAGATTAGTTTGATTTCGCAGATAATTACATTTAATAAAATCTGCTTAATTTGCTAAATCTGCGAGAGAAAAAAATTAAACTCTAATGTTTGGTTCTTTGGTGAAACGCAAAGACGCAAAGTTTTTTAATTCATTCCGTTTTTAAGGCTCAAAGATTTTATCGAAGATAAAATTCTCTTTGTATGAATAACTTTGAATTCTTAACGTAACGATTTTGTTTCTTCTGTATTAAGACGAAAGAAAAATAATTATTTTTAAAACAAAGCCATCATTTCAAGATTTTTCACTCAAAATGATAGCAAAATATTATTTGAAAATTTTGGTAAAACTATCTTTTTCCAATGTTTCTAAAGAGAAATCAAAGTCTGCTTCTTCTTTTTCTGAAGTGATGATTGCGCCCAGTTTTTCTATCAAATGATTGAAAGAAATCGATTCATACCATTGCTGATACAACGCATTCGTCGCCATCGAAGAAACTTCAGAAGTTCCTGAAACATGAGAGTTTCCTGCTCCGAAATTTAATAATACAAAACATTGTTTTCCATCTTTTGGAAGTAACATTCCTAAAATTGTCTGCTTCTGAACTGAGTTACACTTAGTTTCCGCAAAAAGATTGTTAGGATTCATCATATAATCATAGGAAATATCATCTCCTTTTCCGATAACGATTTTATAACCACAATTAGCATCTCCCGAGAAAACACTATTCATTACAAGCGTTGGAGTATTTAAATATTTGTTGGTATAAAGATATTCTACAGCACCATTTGGAGCAGAAGTCATATCTCCGGAATACATCAATTGTCCGTTATCTTGATCATAAGCCGCATTCCATCCGATCTTTCCTGCGATATTCAATCCGGAAAGGTCAAGGTCATTGGCTCCCCAAGCATCTTCCCAATAAATTCCGATAGCCAGTCTTTCTCCATAAAACCTTGTTCCGGTCGGAATATTTCCAACAAACATTTTCTCAGAAGTAGGTAAACCAAATGCTACATCTTTAGGGAAATAGAATTTCTTTTCAGAAAGATTATATTTTGATTTTAAGTAATTTAAAATAAAATCATAGTTTAATTCATTCACAGAAGTAGCAGTTCCTCTTTTTGTCCAAGATTTTCCGTTTCTGATTCTGTAGACAAAAGTATTCTGACCATACATTCTAGAATAACAAGCCGATAAAGCTTTAAACAAAGCAAAAGGTGTGGCATTTTCTAACCAATGTAAATCGCTGTTTTCCAACAGAATATTAGTAGCATTGTTTAATGGATTTGAAATTAACGGTTGATGATGAATTTTTGACAGTTTTGAAATTTTATTAATCGTTTTTGGCGCTCTGTTTTTATAAGCTAAAAACAAGGGCTTGAATCGGTTAAAGATTTCCGCCATTTTTTCCAACCCGAAGTTTTCAAACAGATAAGTTGGATTAAATTTACTTTTTTTGATATCATCTATTAAATCATTGCTTTTGATTAAAAGCGTTGTTCTGGTTGTTTTATAAATCACATAACGGAAAAATTCAACGGGATTTTCGGGATAAATATCGTATCGGTCGGCAATTTTTATCACCGCTTCTTTATTTCGGATATTTTCTTTTCCTGTGAAATCATATTCCAGTTCGGTATGCAAAATATAAAGCAAATCATCAATTGTTTCCTCTTTCAAAGCAATACCTGATTTCAAAAGAGAAAGACATTTTTCCTGCATTTCTTCTTGAGTATAGGCTTTAATTACTTTGAAAGTTAGCTTCAAATCAGGAATATTCAATATTTCTTTAGGGATATAAATTTCATTTTGAAAATCACTTCCATACGTTGAAATATAATGATTGATTTGTTCGATTAATAATTCAATTCTAGAGCTTTCTTTAATTTTCTGCCACGATTTATGAAAGGTTTTGTTTAAATCATTTCCATTTAGTTTTTCTTTTGAATAATAAGAAATAATTTCTTTTTTAGCCCAAAGTGCATCAGACTCAATGATAAAACCCTCATCTGAAATAAATGGCTTTTCATTAGATTTTTTTGCCAATACAGTGTTGAATAATTTTAATGTTTTCATTGTTTTTATTTTAAAAAAAATAAGTGAGGAGTAGTTCTTTTAATGAAATATATAGGAACTCCTTTTACCTATAGTTTTATAAAAGGCGGGGAGTAATTATCCAAATATAGGAACTCCCTTTGCCTCGTAATTTGTAAAAAGGCGGAAAGTAAATGTGGGAAATCAATAGGAACTTTCTTTGCCTTAAATTTTGTGAAAAATGAAAATGATTAATCATTAAATGTAAACATTTTCAATATTTTGAGGAACAGGCAGGGCTCGAACCTGCGACCAACAAACTTAATTCATAGGAACTTTATTTGCCGTAAGCGAAAAGTAATACTGTTGCTCTACCAGCTGAGCTACTGTTCCCACCATTATTATTAAAAATTTGGTTATTATTTTTTTTATTTTTGGGTTATAGACGCAACGATCCAATTTTTTTAAATTTTAAACTGTAAAACCCTTCTGTAAATTCATTGTCATATTCGATAATCCAACAGTTTCAAATAAAATATGCAATTAGCAATTTGATTGTAGATAAAATCTTTGCGCCTTATAGTTTGAAGCTGTCAAAAAATCTTTGCGTCTTTGCGATTGCCCAACAATTAAGCTTTTCTAAATTTCTTCTTCTTTTTCCAAGGCGCATTTTTCTGAACATCTCCCGCCATAATACATCCGTAAGGCATTACTTCATCCAATACTTCACACAATCCGTATTCTTCAATCTGAGCTCTCACATTTTTCGCACTTTTATAAGCACTTGGTAGTTCAGAAATATCAATATCATTGGTGAAAAATCTGATATCTAAACCTTTTGTTTCTTCTTCAAAAATTTCTTCAATCGTTTTATGAGCCAGAGATTTTTTATGCTGCGTTCTGCTGAAATTTCTTCCTGCTCCGTGTGGTGCAAATCCCAAATTTCTATCGTTCGTTTTTCCCTGAACAATCAAAACGGGTTCCGACATGTTCAGCGGAATCAATCTCGGTCCAGTAATATCCGGCAAAAATTTATCGTCCAGCGGAGTGGCTCCTTTTGCATGGTAGAATAGATCTCCATCTCTGAATACAAAATTATGTTCGTTCCAATATCTGTTTTGTCTTTTAATATTTAGCTTTTCTAAAGTCGCGTTATGAATCGATTCATGGTTTTCTTTCGTCCAGTTTCTTATCAATTGCAAAGCTTCCCAATATTGCTTTCCTTCCTCGGTTTCGTACGGGATCCATGCATTTTCTCTCAAAGTTTCTGGCGAAATTTCCTGTCTGAATCTATTTGCGACTTTCATTCCTTTATCATACAACATCGCTCCCGGAGCTCTCGACCCGTGATGAGTTACTAACATTGTGTTTCCTGTATTTTTAGAAACTCCGACAAATAAAAAATGGTTTCCATCACCTTGAGTTCCCATATGAGAACGGGCAATGCTGATTAATTTTTCATCATTCAAAAACTCATTTTCTCTGAAAGCATCCATTAATTCCTGAGACATTTCCATTTGCTCACCTCTCGGTCTTCCTCCATACCCGAAATGCGTCATAGAATGAGCGACATCCAAAACTTCTTTAGGATTTACTTTTCCAAAATCGGTTAACATAACGGAACAGCAGATATCTGCGCTATGAAATCCGGGATGAATGGCATTTTTTGCCACGACAACTCCACCAACCGGAATATGTCCTTCCGGTCCTGTCGGACAAGCATCGGGCATAATCGCGCCTTCAATCAACGTTGGAGTTTTCATCAAAACTTTCATCGTGTTGATTACTTTTTCTACGTTATCGTTTTCGCTTTCATGTTCCGCTTTGATGTTGATGATGAAATCTTTCGCTTCCGCATGCAACGGAATAGGTTCCGGAGATTTGAATTGCTCCAAATATTCAGAGATTTGCTTTTCAT
Source organism: Chryseobacterium sp. BGARF1 (assembly GCF_001677955.1). GTDB lineage: Bacteria > Bacteroidota > Bacteroidia > Flavobacteriales > Weeksellaceae > Chryseobacterium. The sequence goes on along the minus strand of NZ_LELA01000018.1, from coordinate 6,198 downwards.
CCAATTTATTTTCGTTGATATATTCTAATGCTTCTGCAAACCATTTTCCCGGTCTGTATCCTAAAGCAATCAATTCATTTCCTGTAATTGTATTCATATTTTTGTTTTTTTATTTGACTTTATCTAATCACTTTTTTAGGTTTGGGCAGCTTTTCCGCCTTCCACTCCCGCTTTTTTGCTCGTCGTTCCTCCTTACAAAAAGAGCTCCGTTCAAGTCGGGCTGCAAAAGATTTAACTTTTTATTACTACTTTGTCATTTTGTTGATGCAAAGTAAAAACATAAGTGTGCAATCTTTTTGCGCAGATAAAAATATTTTAATTATTTTTGAGAAATTTAATTGTAAATCTGGAGTCAGAAATAATTTGTTTCTAAGAAAAGCCACAGCGTGGCGAACTGATAATAGAAAACAAAGATAATGATGTCTCAAGCTCCGTAGGAGCAATCTGTGAAAATCTATCGACAGAAAAAGATAGCGTTCCTACGGAATGCCCAATGGTGTCCTTTTAAATTTTCTACACAGATATTGCTCCGATGGAGCAGATTGTATGATTAAAAATTAACTTCTTCAGAAATATTAAAAATAAAAATATGTTATTCGAACAATTAGAAAAATCAGCAGAGGAAATTCAGTTTAAAGATGTTATTGCATTTATTGACGAGCATTACAACTTTACTCCAACAAAATTTACCAACGGAAATACCGTAAACGAAGCAGATCAAAACAACGGTTCTTGCAAAGTTTTCAGTTTTGCAAAATTGAATGACTTATCAAAAGAAGAAACGCTGAATCTTTTCGGTGAATTTTACAGAAAAGATGTTTTACAAAATCCTGAAGGAACAGATCATCAAAACATCAGAAACTTCATCGAATTCGGTTGGGACGGAATTTCTTTTGAAGGAAAAGCTTTGGTGAGAAAGTAGGATAAGTAGCAATTTTTGTATTATGAAAAGCAATCCATTCATAAGAGATAATCATAAATTTGGAGCGGAAACTTTTTTGTCTATGTTTCTTAGTCAATATCAATTTGTTTTAGGAGCTGATTTAGATATTTATTCAGAAAATGATGGAATTTTCAATGATGATAATCCATGTAATATTTATTTTATCTTACAAAGACCTAAAGTAACTATTGATCCGAAATCATTTTCTAGTAATGAAAATAGAGCATTATTTGATTTCCTAGTACATAATAAAGAAGATAAGCAGCGAATTTCTCTTTGTATTGGTTTACCTAAAGCAGAGTCAGAAATTAAGTTAATAACAAATTATCCTTTTAGTGAATTTGAACTAGTTGATGATACAAAAACTTTATTAATGGCTAGGGCGAGCTCATTAATTGACCATATTAGTGCTGAAAAAAAACTTTCTACAGAAATCCTTGATTATGAGATTTTATATATTGGACAAGCGTATGGGAAAATTGGGAATAGAACTGCTTTGGATAGACTATCTACTCATGAAACGTTGCAAAAAATTTATACCCATGCCCTAACGAATAATCCAGATAGTGATATTTGGGTATTGCTAACAAAATTTTCCCAACTCAATATGTTATTTTCAGGAGGGGTTGATGAGGAATTTTATCCAAAAGAAAATCAAAAAAGAGACGATGACTTAATTAATGATTTTATTGATAACAAGGGTTTAGTAATTACCGAAAAGCAGAAAATTAATTTTATAGAAGCGGCACTAATTAAAATGTTTGAGCCTTCATATAATAAAGAATTTAAAAATAATTTTCCAGACGAAAAGCATTTGTCATACTCAGAATGTTACTCTTTAGATATAAGGGCTCTAAAAATTGAACTAGAGACTTCTGAAATGGTAAGGAGGATTTATTCTAAGAAAACAGGAAGGAAAATTTATCATTCTGAAATGTTCGAGTTTAAAAATGATGAGGATAGAATAAGTTTACTAGGAATAAACTAAATCTTATAAAAATACTATGTCATCCAACAAAATGCCCTTATCCGCTATAAAACATTAGATAAATGTTTTAAAAATAGAGCAATCTAAACCTAACGGGTTTTTAAAACCCGTTAGGTTTGTAAAATTGAGAAACCTATCTTTTCAAACAACCATCAACTAACAACCAAAACTAAGTATGTCCTCCAACAAAAATGCTCTCATCCGCTACAAAACATTAGATAAATGTTTGAAGAATAAATACAAAAAATACACTTTGGAAGATTTGATTGACGAATGCTCCGAAGCGCTTTTTGAGTTTGAAGGCAAAGAATCTTTCGTCAGCAAGCGTACGGTACAACTCGATTTGCAAAATATGCGAAGCGAAAAGTTTGGCTATGAAGCGCCAATTGAAGTTTTTGAAAAAAAATATTACCGTTACAGCGACCCAGATTATAGTATTCATCAGATTTCAGTGAACGAAAATGACCTGAAAGCGATGAATAATGCGATACAGATCTTAAAGCAGTTCAAAGATTTTTCGATGTTCAAGGAAATGAATGGTGTGATTCAGAAGTTGGAGGATTCTATCCATTCTACCAGCCAAAAATCGATTATTCATTTAGATAAAAATGAGCAACTGAAAGGTTTGGAGCATATTGATGTTTTGTATGAAAATATTTTAAATAAAAAGGTTTTAAAGATTTGCTATAAAAGTTTTAAGGCAAGGGAAGAGAATTTTTTGACGGTTCATCCTCAATTGCTGAAAGAATATAACAACCGCTGGTTTTTGATTTGTTGGCATAAGAAAGCTATTTATAATTTGGCTTTAGACCGAATGATAACCATTGAAACAGACCATGAAACGGAATATATCGATAAAGATTTTGATGCAGACCGCTATTTCGGGGAAGTGATTGGAGCAACCGTTTCGGAAACACAAAGACCCCAAAATGTTGTGTTTTTTGTTAATTCAGAACACGCTCCTTACGTAAAAACCAAGCCATTTCATCATTCTCAGGAAATTATTAAAGAAGACGAAAGCGGAACGACTTTTAAAATTTGCGTACAGCTCAACTTTGAATTGGAGCGAATGATTTTGGGAATGGGAGAGTTTTTAACGGTTTTAGGCCCAAGAAAACTGAAACAGAGAATTGCTAAAAGTATAAGCATTGCTCACTCAAATTATAATGCTCAAAATACAAGAAATGAAGAGTCATAATTCTATTTAATTAAAAACTTGGCTTGAAAGTTGTAATTTAATTTCGAAAATAAAATTATTATGAGATCCAGAATATTAAAAGCCGTCGTGGCGCTTGTTGTGCCTATTGTTATAGACTTTATCATTAAAAAAGTGACCGAGAAACTCGATAAAAACAAAGAAGAAAAAGATGTAAAATCAATTCCTTCACCACATTAGAAAATATAAACCTTACAAAACCGTAAGGTTTTTTTATATAAAATCATAAATGCCGTTCTTCCAGCCCAACACTTTTGATGAATCGGCATTCAGCCAGTTTTTAAGAACTGTTGCGTAGACTTTTCGGAAATCTTCAGTGTAAATTAAATCTCCTTCATTAAGATCTTGTAAATCGGGAAGGGCATTCAGAATTCCTTTCTTTTTTAATCCGCCGCTGATAAAAAACATTTGGTTGGCCGTTCCATGATCCGTTCCTTTGCTGGCGTTTTGAGCAACACGTCTTCCGAATTCTGAAAAAGTCATCAGTAAAATATCATTAAACAATCCGTTAGATTTCATATCAGAAACAAAAGATTTTACAGCATCATTAATTTCTCCAAACAGCTTTTGCTGTCTTTCATTTTGATTGACATGGGTGTCGAAACTTCCGATAGATAGATAATAAACCTGCGTGTTGATATTAGATTTTATCAATGAAGCAACGGTTTTAAAGTCTTTTCCCAATTTGGAGTTTGGATATTCCTGAGTCGATTTTTTTGCTTTACTTTTCTCGAAAATATAATCTGCATTATTGATCGTAGAGCCTAAAGTTTTGTATAAATAAGAAACCGTTTCATCATCGTGGTGATGGTCGTTATTGTACAATGATTTAAAATATTTTTCCTGACTGGTTTGATACAGTTTTTTTGGGTCTTTAAAGGCAAAAGCTTTGTTGTTTTCTCCTTTTAAAGCGAGACTTAGCATATCATCAACTTCCAAAGCCTGCGTTGGATGTTCACATTTGTAGCATTCTTCGTCCAAAAATCTTCCAAGCCATCCTGTTTCCAGAAACTCATCGCTTTTACTTGCAGAATGCCAAATATCCATACTTCTAAAGTGGGATTTATCAGGATTAGGGTAACCTACATTATTCATCAGGGAAAGTTCGCCACTGTCAAATAATTCTTTAAAATATGACAAAGCAGGATTGATTCCCGTTTCATCATTTAAAGCTAAAGAATCTGTGATTGCAATAGTATTTCTTTCTTTAAAATAAATATCATTTTTGGTCGGAATGATTGTGTTTAAGCCATCATTTCCACCAGTAAATTGTAAAACAATCAATATCTTCTGACTTGGATTTAAAGCATTATTTAAAGTCATCGACTGCAAAAAATTCGGAACCAATAAGGAAGCTGTTGCCAATGAACTTATCTTTAAAAATTCTCTTCTCTTTATAATCATAAATTTAGGTTTTAGGTTAAAGATATTAGGTTGCAGGTTTTAAAGTTGCATTTTAACTGTAAGCTAAAATCTGCAACCTGCGACCTAAAAACTACATTAACTGATATTCCGGTGTAGACATCAGATTGATTACATTCATTTTAATGCTTTTATCTGAAAACTGATTCACGATAGCCATATCCAATGAGTCTGAATTGACGATCAAATAATCTTCTGCTTTTTTCTGCGCTAAAGCCTGGTCAACTTTATTCCAGTCGATGATGATATTCGGATTTTTGAAGCTTTTATTTAAAGCTTCACGTGATTTCATTCCCATATCCATATCATCGTCTTCTCTTGCCGAATATTCCATGGGGCGCAAACCCGACCAGATTTGCGGAATCTGAAGTCTCAACATTAAAGTAGAACTGTCAATCCAGGATTTTCCATTCGGCCAACCTGCAACATTAGGCGGATAAAGAAGCATTTGACCTAAAAGTTTTTGGTACACTGTGATATTTTCTGGATTTTGAATATTCATCGGGAGGATTCTCATCATTCCGGCAAATAATTCTGTTGGAGATTTTATGCGGTTGCCAATATTTTTTTTATCATAAAACCATGAGCTTGAAAAGATCTCAGACATCAGTTTTTTGATGTCATATCCGGATTGATAAAAATCTTCACTTAGATTTTTGATCCTAACGGGATCGGGCTTTTCGTTGACCAAAAAAGTATAGATTTTTGTTGTAATAAATTCGGCTGAAGATTTTTGCTCCAAAATAATATTTAAAATATCGTCTCCGGTAAAGTTTCCGGTTTTTCCGAGAAAAGTTTTTGTGCCGGTATCATGAAGTTTTTTTCTTTCATTAAAATTTCCTTCTTTATCATAACCCCACCCTGTAAAAGCTCTTGCGGCTTCCCGAATATCTTTTTCGGTATAATTTCCACGACCCATTGTGAATAATTCCATTACTTCACGGGCGAAATTTTCGTTGGGATGATCTTTTTTATTCTGTTGATTGTTTAAAAAACTGAGCATTGCGGGAGAACGACTCACTTCAAACAGTAAATCTTTAAAATTCCCCAAAGATTTTTCCCGGATTGTATTCAAAAGCTGTTGGTTGAATTTCGGATTATTGATTCTCGTAGCAAAATGTCCGTGCCAGAAAAAAGCCATTTTCTCTCTGAGTTGTTCTTTGCTGTCGATCATTTTTTTTAGAAAATTAAGATTCAGTTCGTTGTTTTGCTTCTGATTTATTTTTTGAATCTCTCTTTTCTGTTCTGCGGTCGCTTTTGGGTCTGTGTATTCAATAGGTACAATGTCGGGAGTTTCATAAACAATAGGAGAGAAGGTTCCTTCATTAAAAACTTCTTTCAAAATTGTTTTGATGTTTTTAGTTTTCAAATCATTTACCTGCTCAATTCTAGGCCCGAAACCAGCACGCCAAAGAAGATGTTTGTTATTGATAAATGAAGCAGCCATAATTGTGATTTTGTTTTTTGATGATGAAATAAAGATGAGGTTAAACATTATAAACAAATATTAATATTGATTTATTGTTTGCCTTCATGTAAAGTTAGAGGCTGTTTAAATTTTATTGAGTAATAATTTTATGGCAGATAATTTGACCATGTTTTCAGAACTTTCCATTAGAAGTTCATAAT
>NZ_LELA01000017.1 GCF_001677955.1 Chryseobacterium sp. BGARF1 | reverse complement strand
AGGTTTCCGAAAATTATTTTTGAGCTTTTAAGGGATCAAAAATTTTTCAGAATAACTTTTTAACTTACACAGTTAGTGAAACACTACCTAAAACATAAAAACCGCAGATATCTCTGCGGTTTTTTTATACTCTATTTAGCTCCAATAAAGGGTCTATATACTCTCTGTCATTACTAAGTCTCGGGACTTTGTTTTGCCCGCCCAGTTTGCCTTTAGATTCAAGCCAGCAATAGAAAAGATTGGGTCTTGCAATATGAACAACTGGCTTTTTCAATGTGATATTATTATATCTTTTGGCTTCGTAATCTGAATTAATGGTTTTAAGATGGCGGTCAAAAATATCAGTAAATAATTCTAAATTTTCGGGATGCTCACTAAATTCAAAGATCCATTCGTGGGCACCACCTTCATTTTCTTTCATAAAAATTGGAGCTCCGGTAAAATCTTTTACGGCAGAATTGGTTTCCTGACAAGCTTTAGTTAAAGCCGATTCTACATTAGTAATCATCAACTCTTCCCCAAAAGCATTGATATAATGTTTTGTACGACCTGTGATCTTTATTCTGAAAGGACTGATTGATGTAAAAACAACGGTATCCCCAATTAAATATCTCCAAAGTCCACCATTGGTTGTAATGACCATTGCGTAATTTTTTCCCACTTCTACTCCTTCCAAACTCACTATTTTTCGATTAGAATGGTAAAATTCATCCATAGGAATAAATTCATAGAAAATTCCGTAATCGAGCATTAGAAGCATTTCATCACTATTTGACCTATCTTGAATTCCAAAAAAGCCTTCAGAAGCATTGTAGATTTCATAGTAATTGATGTTTTTTCCGATAATCGGTTTATATTGCTCTTTATAGGGTTTAAAGCTTATTCCTCCGTGGAAGAAAACTTCAAGGTTTGGCCAAAGTTCAGAAACACTTTTTACATCCGTCTCTTTCAAAACTCTTTGTAAAAGTACCATCATCCAACTGGGAACTCCTAGAATACTTCCTACATCTTCATTTTTAACTTCGGAAACAATGGCTTTAAGTTTGCTTTCCCACTCTCCCATCAACGAAACTTTTTTGCTCGGAGTAGTGGTAATTTCTACCCAAAAAGGAAGGTTATCAATTAAAATAGCTGAAAGGTCACCAAATTTTGTATTGAAATCGGCGTACAATTCCGAACTTCCGCCCAGACGCAGGTTTTTATTCGTGAAAAGCTGATTTTCAGGATGATTATTAGCATAGATTGAAACCATATCCTTTCCTGCTTTTAAATGGCAATATTCCAGGCTTTCTGCAGAAATAGGAATGAATTTGCTTTTAGCATTGGTAGTTCCCGAAGATTTTGCAAAATGCTTGATATAGCCCGGCCAGCTTACGTCTTTATGCCCTTGTCTTGCACGTTCTACATACGGTTCAAACTCTTCATAAGAAACGATAGGAACTTTATTTTTAAAATCCTGATAACTCGATATCGAATTAAACCCATACTTCTTACCGTATTCTGTATCTTCTGCATGGAATAACTGAGAAAACAGGATTCCCTTCTGCGTCTCGATAGGATAATCCATAAAATTCTGAATCTGATCTATCCTTTGCTTGATAAACCAATTAACTACCGTATTGAAAAGTGCTTTCGTTGCCATTAAGACAAATATAATCAATTTTATATTTCATCAGAATTTTAAAACCTGATTATATTATTTAAAAAACACAAAACATAAAAAACCAACATAAAAACCTCATTATCAGGTATTTTTTATGAATTTAAATATGTTTCTTGCCTGCATTTTATAAAAGTTCATCCCAAGACAAGGTCTCTTTATTTGTTCCGTTCTTCGTTGTAACCAAAATTTGAACCCCATCTTTGGTCATTACTATTTTAATAGTTACATCAGGACTTCCTATGAGATCATCTATTTCTTTAATATCATATTTCGCAAGCTCTTCTGTTGTATACATCCCAGAAATAATCATAAAAACAATAGAATCTACGGTCGACAAAAAATTGTCTCTGCTTATGAAATCTTTATCTGAATCTGCAGTTATTAATATCTGTACCGATTTATCCGTTTTATTTGAAAACAAATTGATTTCTTTAAAAATAAATTTCTGGGGAGTTACAGTTACTAAATCTTTCAGCAGTTTTTCTTTATTTTCTTTCGTAAGTTGTGCATTACCTAAAGAATAAAGCAGTAAGGAGATGATTGTCAAATAGAATTTCATAGTTGTTTTGTTATTGATGTAAATATAAAGAACCATCACAAAATTGTGATGGTTCTCATAATATTTTTTTGAAACTTAAAGATTAACAGTACTCGTCGTAAGCTGCCTGTAAGTTTGCTGCAATTGCTCCTGCAGGATTTCCTTCAATATGATGTCTTTCTAGCATGTGCACCAATTCTCCGTCTTTGAAAAGTGCCACACATGGTGAACTTGGAGGAAAAGGAGCTAAGTGCTTTCTTGCAGCTTCCACAGCTTCTTTATCAAAACCAGCAAAAACAGTCGTTAAATGATCTGGTTTTTTCTCTCCTGTTAAAGAATAAACAACTCCTGGTCTTGCAGCTCCAGCCGCACAACCGCATACAGAATTGATTACTAAAAGGGTAGTTCCTGATTGCTTTAAAGCATCTTCTACCTGTGCAGGAGTTGCCAAATCTGTGAAACCTTTATCTGTAAGCTCAGCCTTCATAGGCATTACTAAATCTGTTGGATACATTTCTTATTTTTTTTAAAGTGTTTACAAATTTACAACTTTTCTATATCTATTTACAATTTATAAAAACTATCAATACATTTAGCAAAGAAAATTAAATTCAATCAATATATAAGAATACAATAATAATTTTAATTAATATTTAAATAAAAATCAGTTATATTAATTTTTATTTGCTAAATTTGAAATAATTCTAAAAACAGTTTCCATGAAAAAAACTTTATTAAACTCATTTCAAAGAATATTTAAAGCTCAATTTTTGGGGCAACGTAATTCCCTCCCCTTTATCTCTGTTTATTAGAAAGTTTTTAGAATTAAAAGAACATTGATAAAGGATTTACAATAAATGAAGCCCGAAACATAATGTTTCGGGCTTCGTTAATCAAATCGATATGCAAAGGTTGAATATCCTTATTATGTTTGAGGTATGTGTTACGAGATACGGGTTTAAAACATTATGCATAAAACACGGAACTCAAAACTCGTAACTCTCACGAAAGCAGCTTCTTAGCTATCTCAGAAATACTTTTTCCGTCAGATTTTCCGGCTAAATTTTTTGAAGCGATTCCCATTACTTTTCCTAAATCTTTAATAGATTCAGCTCCTGTTTCAGAAATAATCTGCTTAATTTCAGTTTCTAATTCTTCAGAAGATAACTGTGCAGGTAAAAACTTCTCAATGACTTTCATCTGAGCTTCTTCTACTTCTGCCAAATCGTTTCTTCCTTGAGCCGTAAACTGCTCGTAAGAATCTTTACGCTGTTTAATCATTCTCTGCAAAATTGCAATTTCCTGCTCAGGTGAAACTTCAGCTCCTAAGGCTTCCGTTTTCAGCAATAATATCTGAGATTTTACAGCACGCAAAGAATCTAAAGCCACTCTGTCTTTAGCTCTCATTGCTGTTTTTATTGCTTCGCTTATTATTAATTCTAAACTCATTATAATTAATTTGAAAATTTGAAAATGGGTTAATTTGAAAATGATAGATATTTAATTACACATGACTATCAATATGTTTTGAATCTATTTTAATACAATAAAATTGTTTGTTTTAACAACACACTAATTCTCAAATTATTCCATTTTCAAATTATTTTAGTCTACGTCTTTATTTAAAAATCTATTTTCTCTGATTTGTATATTTCCATTGTTATCAGATAAATAGGTGTTGATATTTTGATCTGAGGCATTGGAACCGTCAATCGAAATATTTTTTCTTTTGAAGGCTGGTACAGATTCAAATTCATTCGTTTGGTCGAAATTCTGGTAACGAGAATTGAATTCTTTCAACTTATTTCTTCTCTCTACCACTCTTTCCTGATCTGCAGGCTTATTTACGAAAGTAAATTCAGAATCTATTGATCTCTCAGTTTCTACTTCTGTTCTGCTTTGAAAAGGTGACCTTTCTTCTACTTTTGGCTGTTCAGGAGTCTGATAGAAGGTTTCCATCGTCTGGATTGTTTCTTCTATTTTTCTCTCGATTACCATTGAAGATTCAAGCTCATTTTTTGGCTGACCAAAATCATATGTAGGCTCAACAAGAGGTTCATTAACGGTAAAGTTAAACTCAACTTTTTTTTCGTCAGAATAATGATTACTGAAAGAATTGTCGCTTGGTTCTTCTCTTTTATTTTCAAAATCAAAAGAGAAAGACTGAATTTCCAAATCATTAGGATCATCATCAAAAGAAAACAAATGCGAATCATTAGTACTGCTCAATTCTTCGTCTTTCCAACTTTGAATCGGGCTTTGCAACGCATCTCCCTCTCTATCAGAGAATTTCATTTCAGTTTTTACATTTTCATCCTCAATAGTCATTTTTTTTTCAGAAGGTGACATGGTAAAACGTGGCCCGTCATGATCCTCATCATCTAATCTAAAAAGATTTTTCCCTCCAAAATCATATCCCTGCTCTGGTGCCACCTCTCTCTCATCTCTTGTTTTGAAAGGAGAAGATCTTGGAGCCTCCAAAGCATCATTTAAACTAATTCTAATCTTCTCAGTAGGACCTGAAAATTTTTGGTTATCATTAGAAAAACCTGTAGCAATCACCAATACACTTACCGCATCACCTAATTCTTCATCAGCACCAACTCCAAAAATAATGTCAGCTGTATGACCAGCTTCTTTCTGGATATAATCCATGATGATACCAATCTCGTCCATCGTAGCCTCTTCAACACCACTTCTGATTAACAATAACACGTTTCTTGCACCTGTAATTTTGTTGTCATTCAATAATGGAGAATCTAATGCTTTTCTTACTGCTTCTTCCGCTTTGTTTTCACCAGAAGCTGTACCTGTAGACATTAATGCCGTTCCAGAATTTTGAAGCACAGATTTAGCATCTCTAAAGTCAATGTTTACATCAAAGTAACCCGTAATAACTTCTGCCATACCTTTTGCAGCATTGGTTAAAACCTCATCGGCTTTTGAGAACCCTTGTTTGAACCCAAGATTACCAAATTGTTGTCTTAATTTATCATTGTTAATCACAATTAATGAATCAACATTATTTCGTAATTTATCTAGTCCTAACTCTGCCTGATCTAGTCTTCTTTTCCCTTCAAAGCTGAAAGGTACGGTAACAATACCTACCGTAAGAATCCCCATATCTTTGGCAACTTTAGCAATAACCGGGGCTGCACCAGTACCAGTACCACCACCCATTCCTGCAGTGATGAATACCATTTTGGTATTTTGCCCCATTGCTGCTTTAATCTCTTCGATACTTTCGATAGCCGCTTTTTCTCCTACTTCAGGGTCTGCACCTGCTCCAAGACCTTCAGTAATCGTAATTCCTAACTGGACTTTGTTTGAAACCGGATTGTTATCTAAAGTTTGAGCATCGGTATTACAAATCACGAAATCTACCCCGTGAATCCCTTTTTCGTACATGTGTTTTAGGGCGTTATTTCCACCGCCCCCTACACCGATAACCTTGATGATCGAAGAATTTCCTTTTGGCAGATCAAAAGAAAATCCTTGTGTGCCTATATTTTCCATATTTAATTTTTTCTATTTGATAATCGATTATAATTGTTGATGAAAATATCATTCATCGCTTATCATTCATCGTTTATAGTTTTTATTCTACTTCTTCAAAGAATTTTTTAACTTTCTCCATCAGCGACTGTCCAAACGTTGGTTTCGAAGATCTAGCTGTCTGTACAGGAACTTTAACCTCTTCCTCTAGTTGAGGTGTTGCAAGAGTCTGAGATTCAACATTACTATTAATTTCCTCTACACTTTGCTCAATTTTGTTATCAACTTCCGCTTCAACCTCTTCTTCTACAGCAACTGTTTTCTTATCCCTTATCTTTAAACTTTCCATCAGCAAACCTATAGAAGTTGCAAATTCTGGACCTTTAAGATACTGATTTTTATCATTCGCAACATATTCATTTGCAAAACCAATTCTGCTATCAAAACCTGTCGTATAATTTGCCAGCTGACGAAGGTGTTTCAAATTTGAACCACCACCTGTCAAAACAATTCCTGCAATCAGTTTTTTCTTCTGTTCGAAGGCTCCGTAAGCTTTTAATTCTGTATTGACCATCTCCAAGATTTCTTCTACTCTTGCATTGATGATTTGCGCTAAAGTTTTAAGAGAGATCTCTTTATCTGGTCTTCCGTGAAGCCCAGGGATTGTTACAAATGTGCTGTCTTTTTCCAATTCAGGAACAGCAGAGCCAAACTTAACCTTTAATTGCTCGGCGTGCTTTTCTATAATTGAACATCCCTCTTTGATATCCTCAGTAATGATACCACCACCGTAAGGAATTACACAAGTGTGACGAATAATATTATCTTTAAAAATAGCAATATCTGTAGTACCACCGCCGATGTCTACAATGGCTACTCCTGCTTCTTTTTCTTCTTTAGTAAGAACAGCTTCAGAAGATGCTAAAGGCTCTAAAGTAAGCGCCTCCATTTCCAAACCTGCTTCTCTTACGCATCTTGCGATGTTTCTGATGCTTCCCATTTGCCCAACGACAACATGGAAGTTAGCTTCCAGACGTTTTCCGTGCATTCCTACGGGCTCCTGAATTTCACCTTCAGAATCAACTTTATATTCTTGCGGAAGAACATGAATGATTTCTTCTCCCGGTAACATTACCAATTTTTTTACCTGGTCTTTTAATGCTTCAATGTCGTCATCCGTGATAAATTTATCCGGCTTCTCACGCATTATATAATCTGAGTGCTGCAATGAACGAATGTGCTTTCCTGCAATACCCACAGTGACCTTATGAATAGGAACTCCTGAACTCGATTGTGCCTCTGCAACAGCTGCCTTAATAGAGTTAATGGTTTGTGAAATATTATTCACAATCCCTTTATGAACTCCGAGACTTTTTGCCTTCCCCACACCGAGAATTTCTATTTTTCCGTGTGCATTCCTCCTTCCGACAATGGCGACAATCTTGGTTGTCCCGATGTCAAGACCTACTGAATATTCTTGATTTTCCATTGCATATATTGATTTGATTTAATTCTACTTTAATTTTGACATTATTGTCTTATATTTTGTCAACTTGCCCATTCAGGACTCTTTTTTATTCTATTTTAACCTTTGCTTTAGGCTTTGTCGTCGCTTTATTTTTCTCTTTTGGTTTGACAACCGCCTTAGGCTTTGTATTTTCTTTTGGTTTTAAAGAAGCTGAATTTGCTTTTTTCACTGGCGGTTTTAGATTGATATCTGCTTTTTTCGCAGAAGAAACAGCAACCGGAGCTTTAGCCAAATCTTTATGACTTGCTTTTAAAATACTGTCATTTTCTTTAAAATAAGGATTCAGCGTTGTTACAATCTGATTTTGATATTTTACCGAAATCATCTTATACTTTTGCGGGTCCTGAAACACCAAATATTTTTCTACAAAAGTTTTAAAACCTTTTACTTTTAATTCAATATTATCTAAATCTCCTATCTCCACTCTATAAATTCCTTCACTGGTCAGAAGATTATAGCTGTCTTTATATTTTGAAATCCCAATGAAATACTTTTTGCTGAAATCATCTTTGTCAATTTTATCAACCAACTCCGCCAATTTTTCATATTCATCTTTTTTTACATCACCTGTCACCAACATACAAGGATGTGAGTAGGTCTTAGAAATCGGAAATTCCACTCCTTTTTCGTCCACATAAAAATCCTTCCCTTTATAATTGAGCCTGAAAACAGGAACTCTTTGTTTGATGTCTAAATTCAGTTTTCCATTTAAATTTAAATAGACATTCGCACTGTCAACCGAAGGAAGCGCATTGATTTTCTTTTCGAGCTCGGGAATATTTAAATCTCCAACTTTCCTTGACGGATTTTCTTTATTTACAATCTCACGAATATCTTTTTCATCAATAAAATAAACTGGAGTTTTTTCATTCAGTTTTACAGAAATTTTATTGTCCGTAATCTTCTGACCCCCAAATTTCCTCAACGAGAAACTCAGCAGGAACCCAAGAATGATTACTGTGATGGCAATTTTTAAAATTCTGTACTTGTTTTTCATTTTTCAACGTCTTCTTTTTAACGCAATGGTCGCAAAGCTTCTTTAAAATTCTTACTCTATATTTTATTTTCGCAAAGGCGTTTCACTCAGCGAAGGCTTTAATTATAATTTGTTGACTACTCTTTTCACTCCGTCTTTAAACAATGTAGAATGAAAATTTAAAATCATTCCTAATTTCATTTCTGTAATTCTTAAATAATTTAAAAGTTGAAAGAAATGATATTGATTAATTTCCGGGACTGCTTTTATCTCAATAATTACTTTATTTTCAATTAATAAATCAACTCTAAATGCTTTGTCAATGATTAAACCTTCATAGTTGACACTAATATCTTTTTGACTTTCAACACTAATTCCACTTCTTTTCAATTCGTGAATTAAACATTGTTCATAAACATTTTCATAGAGACCAATTCCAAGTTTGCGGTGAATTTTCATTCCTGCATCAAAAACAATACTTGAAATTTCATTCTCTGTCATTTTGTGTTTTTTATTTTTAAATGATCTTTTCTGCTATCACTTGCTGAGTGAAACGCCCTTGCGAACGAAAAATTCACTTCTTTATTTAATTTTTCTTTGCGGTCGTTGCGTTTAAACTCAATGTTTTAATTCTAACTTTCGATCAACCATTCACAAATCGGGTCGTACAATGTGTCTATATTTCCTGCACCAACCGTGAGTAGAATATCAAATTCTTTTTCTTTTATTTTGTTGAAAGCATCGGATAAATTCGATACTCCTTTTTTATTTAAAGTCACTTTTTCTAATAACCAATCTGAAGTAATTTCTTCAAAATTTTCCTGCAATTCTCTTGCTGGATAAATATCTAATAAGATCAATTCATCTGAGTTATTTAAACTTTCAGCAAATCCTTCCGCAAAATCTCTTGTTCTGCTAAATAAGTGCGGCTGGAAAACAACCAATAATTTTTTATCCGGATAAAACGTTTTAATTGAACCAACCACAGCATTAATTTCCGTAGGATGATGTGCATAATCGTCAATATAAATTTTACCGCTCGGATAAATATGTTTTGTATACCTTCTTTTAATTCCTTTAAAATTGGCAATTGCTTTCTTTAAAATTTCAAAATTTACTCCCAGATTATGAAGAATAGCCAACGCAACCGTTGCATTTTCTACATTATGAATTCCCGGAACATCCCACACAAAATCTTTTATCGTTTCTGTCGGCGTATGAAAATCAAAATAGATTTTATCATGATCCATACGAAGATTGTCTGAATAATACTCAGCCTCTTCGTTAACAGCGTACGTTTTATGCGCTCTTCCTATTTCAATGCCTTTTCTTACAAAAAGCTGTTTGTCTTCCGGAACTAAAGCTGCAAATTGTTTAAAACCTTCTTCAATTGTATTTTTATCCCCATAAATATCCAAATGATCGGCATCAGTAGAAGTGATTACTGCCCAATCCGGAGAAAGGTTGAGGAAACTTCTGTCGTATTCATCGGCTTCAACCACAGAATATTGCGAACCATTATACAGGAAATTTGATTTAAAATTCTCAGAAATTCCACCTAAGAAACATGAGAAAGGTAAATCTGCTTCTTTACACAAATGCGCCACCAAAGTGGAAGTTGTAGTTTTTCCATGCGTTCCTGCTACGGCAATACAATCTGTATTTTCAGTAATTAAACCTAAAACTTTAGCACGTTTTAAAACTTCAAACTGATTTTCATTAAAATGATCTAAAATATCCAGCTTTTTAATTGCCGGAGTATAGATTACCAATGTATTTTCCTTCTGAAGCGAGGTAATTTTTTCATCAATCACATCTTCAAAAACAATATCAATGCCTTCGTTCATTAAAGCTGTCGTCAATTTGGTGTTGGTTTTATCATAGCCCAAAACATTCTTGCCCGAAGCATGAAAGTAACGTGCCAAAGCGCTCATTCCGATACCTCCGATTCCAACGAAGTAAAAATTTTGATATGTTTTTAAATTATTCATTTTATAGATTCGAGATTTTTAGATTTGAGATTCGAGATTTTTCTCTTGTCTCATATCTTAATGTCTAATTTCTTTATTATTTCGTCTACGATCTCTTTTGCCGCATTGGGTTTGGCAAAATATTTCAGATTTTCAGACATTTCTTCTCTTACATTTTCGTTTTCACAGATTTCTGATAATGTATTCCAGAATTTCTCCTGCATTTCAGAATCTTTAACCATTTTGGCTGCATCTTTTTCAACCAAATTCATCGCATTTTTAGTCTGATGGTCTTCCGCCGCAAATGGAAAAGGAACCAATAAAACAGGCTTCTGTGCCACCGCTAATTCTGAAATTGCGATTGCTCCCGCTCTAGAAACAATTACATCAGCTGCAGAATAGGCCGTTTCCATATCTTTGATAAACTCCTTTATTTGTATTTGGTTGTTAGTTATTGGTTGTTGGTTATTTCCATCAACGGACAACTGACAACTATCAACAATTTCTTTGTAATCCAATTTTCCGGTTTGCCAAATCAATTGATATCCTTTTTCTTTAAGTTGATCAAGGTTTTCTTTCCAACCGTTGTTTAATGTTCTTGAGCCTAAAGAACCACCAACTGATAAAATAGTCAGTTTATTTTTATCTAAACCTAATTTCTCTTTAGCTGAAGAAGTTTCCTGCATTCCTGAAACAATATTCTCACGAATCGGATTTCCTAAAAACTTTATTTTTTCAGCCGGAAAACCTTCTACTTTTGGGTAGGCTGTAAACACGGCTTTTGCTTTTTTACTTAAAATCTTATTCGTCACTCCTGCATGTGCATTTTGCTCCTGAATAAAGATTGGAATTCCCATTTTACTGGCTTCATACAAAGCCGGTCCGCTTGCGAAACCGCCTGTTCCCACAGCAAAATCGGGCGCAAAGTTTTTAATTATTTTTTTAGATCTAGATAAGCTTTTTAAAATTTTGAAAGGCAAACCAAGATTCGATAACATATTTCCTCTGTCGATTCCTGCAATATCAATTCCTTCGATTTTGTAGCCAGCTTGCGGAACTTTTTCCATTTCCATTTTTCCGTTGGCTCCGATGAACAAAAACTCTGCATCAGGAAATCTTCTTCTGATCTCATCTGCAATAGCGATTGCCGGGAAGATGTGTCCTCCTGTTCCGCCGCCGGATAACAATACTTTTAGTTTTTTGTTCATACTTTTTATTATTGATAAATGATGATTGATAAGCGATATGAAAATCAACTATAAATTATCATTCATCACTTATATTTATGCGATGTCGTTTATTTCGACAATGCTTTGTTTTTTGCCCATTCCTTCTTCATCGTAGATCTGTATTCTTGAGCTTATATTTAAAATAATTCCAAGTTGGATGTAGGTTACCAACATGGATGTTCCTCCGTAACTTATCAGCGGCAATGGCTGTCCTGTAACTGGGATCAGATTCACCGCAACGGCAATATTTACTGCCAATTGTATGAAGATCATCACACCGAGACTGAGCACAAGCAACGAGCCGAAAAATGCGGGCATTTTACTTGCAATCATTACGATCCGGACAATCATGATCAAGTACATACTGATTAAGAATCCAGCTCCAATCAAACCATATTCTTCAACAATTACAGCAAAAATAAAATCGGATGCAGATTGCGGAAGCATCTGTTTTAAAGCAGATTTTCCCGGTCCCATTCCGGTAATTCCACCGTGAACGATAGCCGCTTTTGCCTGCATCACCTGATAATTTTTTGCTTTTACGCTTTCGTCATCTACATCGGCAGATTTTGCTTTGCTAGATGTAAATGTTTCGATACGGCTCATCCATGTATGAACACGGTTTCCGCCGATCATGTTTGTGTTTAAAGCAATTAATAAAAACAATGTGATTGCTATAAATGATGCCGAGATAAATCCTGCAATATATTTCCAATGTAACTGACCGATAATCAAAACAATGACCGAAACCATTAAAATCATTAAAGCGGTGGAACCATTATCTTTTGCCACCAACACAAAAACCAGTAAAATAGGCCCGAAAATGTACATTACATTCTCAATAGGAAGCCTTTCTCTGGTAATCTTCTTGGTTAAATATCTGCACAGATAAATAATCAACATTAAAAATGCAAAAGACGAAGGCTGAAATGAGATTGGCGTTCCAGGAATTTTCAACCATCTTGAAGCACTCGCTCCATCAATCGTTTGCCCTGTAAACATCGTGACAATCAGCAGAACGATCATTAAACCCAACATAATGCTGCTGAGTTTTCCCATGTATTCGTATTTCACAGTTCCTACCAATCGCATGATTGCCAAACCTAACACCACAAAGAACATGTGCTTCATAACGTGACCTGTTGTTGTCCCGTTATTTACAATATATTCTAAGTTTGAACTTGCAGAATAAACAGGGAAAATAGAGAAAATGGAGATCACAAGAATGACCATCCAAAGTACTTTATCGCCCTTTAGAAATTCGAATCTGCTTTCTTCTATATTCTGTTCGTTCATGTTATTAAATGAATAATGAAAAATTAATAATGAAAATTTTCTTTTCACTTTAACTATTCATTGTTAATTCTTAATTTTTTAGCACCTGTTCTTTAAACTGGTGGCCTCTGTCTTCGTAGCTTTTGAAAAGATCAAAACTTGCACAACATGGAGAAAGTAAAACCGTATCTCCACTTTTTGATAATTGTTTTGATATTTTCACCGCTTCTTCCATACTTGAAGTACTGTAAATAAATTCTTTTTTGTTTTTGAAGAAATCAACAATTTTTTGATTATCAATTCCTAAACATACAATTGCTTTTACTTTTCTTTTAACTAAATCTTCAATTTCGGTATAGTCGTTTCCTTTATCTACTCCTCCTACAATCCAAACGGTAGGATTTTTCATACTTTCTAGCGCATAGTAAGTAGCGTTCACATTGGTGGCCTTACTATCGTTGATGTATTTTACACCTTTAATTTCAGTGACAACCTCCAATCTGTGCTCCACTGCCTGAAAAGTCATTAATGAATTTCTTATGCTTTCATTATTGATTTCCAATATTTTACCAGCAATTGAAGCAGCCAAACTGTTGGCTACATTATGATTTCCCAATAAAGACAATTCTTCAACTTTCATTGAGAATTCATCTTTCATTTTAACCACAATTTTATCTTGCTCTACAAAACCTCCTTCATTCAATTTTTCTTTGGTTGAAAAAGGAATCATTTTCGCTTTAATTTCAAATTTTTCAAGGATACTTTTGCTCATTTCATCATCTTTATTATAGATGAAGAAATTATCATTTTCCTGATTTTCAGCTATTCTAAATTTTG
Organism: Chryseobacterium sp. BGARF1; assembly: GCF_001677955.1. Classification (GTDB taxonomy): domain Bacteria; phylum Bacteroidota; class Bacteroidia; order Flavobacteriales; family Weeksellaceae; genus Chryseobacterium. Next base: position 9,766 of record NZ_LELA01000017.1, on the reverse strand, counting down.
CCAAAGCATATTCTTCATAGTTGTAATTGTACTGATCCAAGTGATCTTTCGACAAGTTCAACAATAATGAAATATAAGGTCTGAAATTCTGAATATCATCCAACTGGAAAGAACTAACCTCCAAAACATAATATTCATGATTTTCGTCGGCAACCTGCTTTGCAAAACTATTACCGATATTTCCGCCAAGACCTACATTTAATCCGTCATTCTTCAGGATGTGATAGATCAAAGACGTGGTTGTTGTTTTTCCGTTGCTTCCTGTGATGGCAATAATCTTTGCATCGGTAAACTCTGAAGCAAACTCAATTTCAGAAGAAAGCCTGATTCCTTTATTATGAATTTTGCCAATAATTTCTGTCTTTTTAGGAATCCCTGGGCTTTTTACGATCCAGTCGGCATTGAGAATTCTCTCTTCGTTATGATCTCCTTCTTCAAACTCAATATCATTTTCCGTCAAAAACTGTTTGTAATGGTCCTTAATAGCGCCTCTGTCTGAAAGAAATACCTCCAGACCTTTTTTCTTCGCTAAATAAGCAGCACCACAACCACTTTCGCCACCTCCTAAAACAACTATTTTCATATTATTCTTATTTAATGATTGAAAAATCTAAATGATTCAAAAAATTTTTAAATGCTTAAATCTTTTCAATTTTAAATTAATTTTTTATCTCATCTTCAATGTAATGAGACACACAATTGCCAACATAACCCCAATGATTATCATCCTATTAACGATCTTACTTTCGTGAAAACCATCTTTCTGATAATGATGATGCAGAGGAGACATTTTAAACAATCTATTATTTTGGGCATATTCCAGCCCGAATTTTCTTTTTCTGTATTTAAAGACAATTACCTGAAGCATTACCGAAATATTTTCAATTAAGAAAATTCCACAAAGCACAGGAATCATTAATTCTTTTCTTAAAATAACCGCCAAAACAGCAATTACACCTCCCAACATTAAACTTCCGGTATCGCCCATAAAAACCTGCGCCGGATAGGTATTATACCAGAAAAAACCGATTACTGCACCGACCATGGCGACGGCAAATATGGTGGTCTCTCCCATATTCGGTAGGAACATAATGTTGAGATAATCTGCGAAAATGATATTCCCGGAAACGTAGGCAAAAAATGCTAACGCCAGAAGAATTATCGTACTCGTTCCTGCAGCCAGACCATCAATTCCGTCGGTAATATTGGCTCCGTTTGAAACCGCCGTTACAATAAAAATAACCATAGGAATAAAAACGATCCATGCCCATTCGTGGGCATCTTTATCATTCATCCAAAATAAAATTCCACTGTAGTCGAATTCGTTATTTTTGGTAAATGGAACAGTGGAAACAGTAATTTTTTCTGTCGGCATAAAGTTTTGCTCAACATTATTTCTATTGACTACTTTTGCATCTGCATATTTTCTTTTAACTGTAATATCTGGGTGAAAATACATTGTAACTCCGATAATTAGCCCTAAACCGACCTGACCTACAATTTTAAATTTTCCGCTTAATCCGTCTTTATTTTTCTTTATTTTCTTTAAATAATCATCTATAAAACCAATGGCTCCCATCCAGATCACCGTGATGATAAGAAGAACAATATAAATATTTGTAATTCTTGTAAACAGCAATACCGGAATTAAAGTCGCAATAATGATGATGAAACCACCCATTGTAGGCGTTCCTTCTTTTTGTTTTTGTCCGTCTAATCCCAAATCACGAACTAACTCGCCCATTTGTTTTCCTCTCAGGTAATTGATGATGCTTTTTCCATAAACGAGGGCAATCGTTAATGAAAGTAAAACAGCCATTCCTGCACGAAACGAAATGTACCTCAACATTCCCATTCCGGGAATATGAATGCCTTGGCTCGTTAAATATTCGTATAAATAGTATAGCATTTCTTATTTTTTTATAAATGATAAATGATAAATGATTATTGATGAATGATAAAATGAATTAACATTGATCAATTATCGATTATAAATTTTATTTACTCATTAACTTCCAAAGCTCATTAATTACTTCTTTGTCATCAAAATGATGCTTTACACCATTGATCTCCTGATAATTTTCGTGCCCCTTTCCGGCTACGAGAATAATATCTTTCGGCTCGGCAAATTTTATTGCCATCTTTATTGCTTCTCTTCTGTCGGGAATAGAAGTATATTTGCTGAAATTCTGAGGTTCTACCCCAGCTTCAATTTCTTTGATAATTACTGCCGGGTCTTCTGTTCTCGGATTATCTGAAGTGATGATCGCCAACGTAGATCTTTTAGTGGCAATATTTCCCATTTCAGGTCTTTTCGAGTGATCTCTATCACCTCCACAGCCAAAAACGGTGATCAATCTTTCGTTTTTCGTTCTGATATCATTGATGCTGTCTAAAATATTTTCAAGCGCATCGGGAGTGTGAGCATAATCTACAATGAAGAAAATTCCACCGTCTGATCTAAATGTTTCAAATCTTCCGGAAACTCTTTTCAGAGTACTGATCGCCTGAAGAATTTCATCTTGCTGAAAGCCTAATTCAGAAGCAATTCCGAAGACCAAAAGCAAATTGTAAACATTAAACTTTCCTGTTAAAGTCGTCCAGAATTCTTTTCCATTAAAGTTTAACAGCATTCCGTTAAAATCAATTTCCAAAGTTCTTCCGTGATAATCTGCTATTGTTTTCAAAGCGTAAGATCTTTTCTTTGCTTTGGTATTTTGCAGCATCACATTTCCGTTTTTATCGTCAACATTTGTGATTGCGATAGCCTCGTCATTCAACTCATCAAAAAATCTTTTTTTCGTTTTGAGATATTCATCAAACGTTTTATGATAATCAAGATGATCATGTGTAAGATTTGTAAATCCAGCAATTTTGAAATGTAAACCTTCAGTTCTATTTTGAGAAATTCCGTGTGAGCTTACTTCCATAAAAGCAAATTCACAACCTTCTTCCACGGCTTTAGCTAAGATCTGGTTGATCGTGATCACATCCGGCGTTGTGTGTGTTGCAGGAATTATTTCATCTCCAACTCTTATTTCAACGGTAGAAAGCAGTGCTGAGTTATACCCTAAATTTTTAAAAACATCAAAAAGTAAAGTAGAAACAGACGTTTTTCCATTAGTTCCTGTAACTCCGACCAGTTTTAATTTTTCTGAAGGATTTCCGTAGAAATTAGAAGCCAATTGTCCTAAAGTTTTAGACGAGTCCTTTACTTTAATGTAGGTTATATTTTCATCTAGATCTTTCGGTAATTCTTCGCAAACAACTGTTTTTGCTCCCTTCTCAATTGATGATGCAATAAATGAATGTCCGTCTGCAACTGTTCCTTTTAGTGCAATGTAAAGTGAGTCTGCGGAAACTTTTCTGCTATCGAATACCAAAACGGAAACTTCACGGTCGTTTTTACCGTGAATTTCTAAAACTGGAATTCTATTTAATAATTCAATTAATTGCATTGCTTTTGATGCTTTTTATTTTTTTATTTGATAGGATTTTCATCCTATCCTTTATTCAATCGTCCCTTCGGGACTCTTTTTATTTAATTCTGCAGAGACAAATATATCCTCTGGTTTTTGCTTATCATTGTGCCTTCTAATGGAAATTGTTCTTTAATTCTTCCCACCCCTTTAAAATCTACACGGTAGCCTAAATTTTCCAATTGAGGAATAACATTTTTACCGATCAACCCAACGACGCTTGGCATTTGCTTATTGGTAACAGTTACTTTTACATTAGGTTCCACCATTTTATTAAGATTTACCTTTCTGTCGACAAGCATTTCTTTTTCAATATTCTGTGGTGTTTTCAGGAAAGTTTTTCCAGCAATCTCTTTAAAAACAGGAGCAGAAACCGTTCCTCCATAAAAGCTTTTAGCCGTATTTGGCTCACTAATCATTACATAACACGTATATTTTGGATTATCTGCCGGATAAAATCCTGCAAATGACGCTCTGTATTTCATAGGGCCAGGAAGCCAGTATTCAAATCTAGCTGTCCCTGTTTTTCCAGCCATTTTCAGATTTGGAGTAAAAATACTTCTGCCGGTTCCTTTTTCTACCGCTTTTGTTAAAGCTGCAGTCATCATCTGAATGGCTTTTTCAGATGCCATTTTCTTAACAATCACCTCTTCTTTAGCCTGAAAAATTGTTTTCCCGTCTTTCATTATTTTATCAATGAAAAGAGGTTTTACCATTTTTCCTTTATTGGCAACTCCGTTGTAGAAGGTTGTCAGCTGTAAAAGATTGATGTTTGATGAATACCCGTAAGCAATTGAAGCCAATGTTGCGGCATTCCACCTTTTATTTTCCGGAGTTACGATTTTCGGTTTTGTAATTCCTGGAAGCTCGATATCCATTTTATCAAATAATTTCCATCTTCTTAAATGATCAAGGAAGATTTGCGGTTTTTCTGCGTAATACTTTGTGATCAGTTTGGCCGTTCCAACGTTGCTTGATTTTGCCAAAACATCACTAATATCATAAGTTCCACCACCATGACCATCAGAAATCCTCTGTTTCGCATACGTCCAAACTCCATTTCCAACATCTACTGTTGTATTTTCATCTATAAAACCATCATCCATTGCTGCCAAAAGAGAAATAGTTTTAAAAGTTGAGCCCGGTTCGATATTATCTTTTAACGCATAATTATAGGCATCTTCGTAAACTCCTGGTTCGGTTTGTCTTAAATTAACCAAAGCTCTCACTTTTCCAGTTTCAACTTCCATGACGATTACCGTTCCGTGTTTTGCTTCGAAGTTAATCAGCTGTTTTTCTAATGCCGAATGTGCAATATCCTGAATTCTAAGATCTAAAGTCGTATAAACATCCTGTCCATCAGTCGGTTCATTTACTTTCCAAAAATCAATTGGCTTCCATTGAGAAGAATTGACCCTTTGTTCCAGCCTGCTACCGTCAGTACCCGTAAGATATTTTGAAAAAGCCCCTTCAAGACCGGCTTTTACTTCTCCATTGTCGATTCCAATTGTTCCGGAACCAATTTCCGAAGTCGCCAACTCTCTTTTATAATTTCTATCGACGATAAATCCACCTTTATTTTTTCCTCTTTTAAAAATCGGAAAATTCCTAATCCTGTCGTACTGGTCGAAATCTAAACCTTTTACCAAAGAATAATATTGGTTTTTCTTTTTCTTCTGCTCGTCGAACCTTTTTCTGAAATCAGCTCTTGGCTTTCCGAACATTTTACTTAAAGAATCTGTCAACGCACCAATATTATTGCTGTATACCGTATCTTTTATAGTTTTAAAATCAAGAAAAATATCATAACGCATTACCGTTGTTGCCAAAATAGATCCGTCTGAAGCAAACAAGTTTCCACGAGCCGCTTTCAGAGTTGCCGTTCGGTAATTACTGTTGATATAATCATCTTTAATTTCCTGAACATTGGTATTCTGAAGCACAACGATTCTAGCCAAAAACATCACGAATATACATAAAGCAACAGTTGCGAAGAGGTACCCCCATCGCAGTGTTTTTTTTCTTTTGTTATCGTAATCATTTTGTTTTTGCATCACTACTGTTTAATTTTATTAACAATTTGTGCGGGTGACTTTCTAAAGTCATTAATGAATCTGCGGCAACTTCTTTGCCCAATTGAGATTCCATTTTTACCTTGATCAGCTTACTTTGCGCATAAGCATTTCTCGATTTATATTCTTCTGTTTCTTCTTTTAAAGCGTTAACAATTCTTATTTTTTTATTGACCAGGTGATTACTGTAAATCATCGCCATCATCAAAACAAACAACAACAAGAAAAACTTGTAATGAATTTTTATTTCATCACGATTCAGAAAATTCCCTTTTATAATATCTATAAAAGTGAGTCTTTTCTGGGGGCGATTTGTTGTTCTTTTTGCCACGTTATTTATAATTGATTATTGATAAATGAAGTTGTGACCATTTATTAATTATCGTTTATCATTTACATCTTTATTCCTGTTCTCATTTTAGCACTTCTGGCTCTTGAGTTTTCTTCAATTTCTTTATCATCAGGAATAATTGCTTTGCTTTTTACCAGCTCGAATGTTTTTTTATAATTCCCATAGATATCACGCTGTGGCTCGCCTTCAAACATTCCATTTTTCAAGAATCTTTTTACCAAACGATCCTCCAGAGAATGATAAGAAATCACCACCAATCGACCTCCTGGTTTTAAAACATTATAAGACTGCACCAGCATTTCTTTTAATACATCAAGCTCCTGATTAACCTCAATCCTTATTGCCTGGAATAATTGTGCATAAAATTTATTCACTTTATGAGGCGGAAGATAACTGAACAGTTTTTTCAAATCTTCAGTGGTTTCAATTACTTTAATCTTTCTGTGATGAACGATGTCACGAGCTAATTTTCTCGCTTCTCTCAACTCACCATAATAATAAAAAATATCAGCTAAAGCTTCTTCTTCATAATCATTGATTACTTTTTTGGCATCAAGACTCTGCATGACATTCATTCTCATGTCAAGCGGCGCATTGCTTCTGGTAGAAAAACCTCTTTCGCCTGCATCAAATTGATGAGACGAAACGCCAAGATCAGCCAAAATACCGTCAACCTGAGATACACCATACATTAAAAGAGAATTTTCAAGAAATCTGAAATTCTGATTGATTAATGTAAATTTCGGGTCGTCGATATTATTTTTAAGAGCATCGAGATCTTGATCAAAACCATATAGCTTTCCTTTTTCAGAAAGCCTGCTTACAATTTCGCGTGAATGTCCACCGCCACCAAATGTACAGTCAACATAAATACCGTCTGGATTGGTCACCAAATCATCCACACTTTGCTTCAATAAAACGGGGTTATGATACATGTTATATTTGTGTTTATTTAATTATTCTTCATCAAATGCTCCCATCACGCCTTCTGCAAGGCTTGCAAAATCATCTTCATTAGTCGCAATTACTTTTTCATATGCTTCTTTATCCCAAATTTCAAAAAGTTCACCCGCACTCGTCACCACTATATCTTTCTGAAGATTGGCAAATTGAGTAAGATCTTTCGAAATCTGTAGTCTACCAGCACTATCCAACTCCACAGTCTTCACTCCAGCGGTAAACATTCTGATAAAATCAGCATTTTTTTTGATGAATCTATTCAACTTATTTATCTTATCCATCAGCTTATCCCACATTTTCATAGGGTAAACCTCAAGACATGATTGAAACACAGAACGCTTTACCACAAAGGTTTTATCTTCAAAGTCTTCCATCTGCTTTATAAGAGATGAAGGCACCTTTAAGCGACCCTTGTCGTCTATTTTGCATTCATATGTTCCAATGAAATTTCTCATTTGGGACAAAATTATAAATATTTTTCCAAATCCTCCCACTTTTTCCCACTTTTTGACTTAATGTTAATAAGTTTACTAAATATTGAATATCAAAGAGATAAAACAACTTACATCATTTACGGCAAGCCCATTGTATTCAGGGCATAATAAAAAGAATGATAAAAAACACTAAAACATTAGTCTTCATATATTATTTTTAGTTTATATTAGTTATATCAAAAATTTTTTGGTGTTTAATTTGTATTTTTGCAAGGCTTAGATAGGCATTATGAGATTTATTACAAAAAAAGAAAAGAAATATACGTTTATAGAGGCTGGAGAAGGTCACCCGCTTGTGCTTTTGCATGGACTGATGGGAGGACTGAGTAATTTTGATAAAATGGTGAATTTTTTTTCAGAAAAAGGTTTTAAGGTTTACGTTCCTCAATTACCTATTTATGATTTGCCTGTACTCAATACCAATCTCACAACGATTGCAAAATATGTAATCAAATTTATAGAAACCAACATTGGCAAACCTGTTACTATTGTAGGTAATTCTATGGGTGGTCATGTAGGTTTAATTTTAACATTGGCACGCCCAGATTTGGTACAAAACCTTGTACTCACGGGAAGCTCAGGATTATACGAAAGAGCTTTTGGCGACAGTTTCCCAAGAAAAAACGACCGTTCCTATATCAGAAAGAAAGCAGAAGAGGTTTTTTATGACCCTTCAGTCGCTACTGAAGAGTTGGTGGATGAAGTTTTCAGCGTGGTAAATGACCGAATGAAAGGAATTAAAACGGTGATGCTGGCAAGAAGTGCCATCAAACACAACATGTTGAATGACCTCCCAAAAATCTCAAGACCAACATGTCTGATTTGGGGGAAACAAGACAATGTAACCCCTCCCGAAGTAGCAATTGACATGCATAAATTCATTCCAAATTCAGATCTATTCTGGATTGACAAATGTGGGCATGCAGCAATGATGGAAAAGCCAGATGAGTTTAATGAAATTCTTTACGACTGGGTAAAAGACAAAATATAAAACGATAAACCATTAAGACACTTCTTAATGGTTTATTTTTCTAAATATAAAAAATCAATAAAATGGTTATAAAAACAGCAACGTTTGTAAAAAGTAGTGGAAAATGGCAAGAATGCCCAGAACCAGACATGCCAGAGTACGCATTCATTGGCAGATCAAACGTAGGAAAGTCTTCATTGATCAATGCAATGATGAACCACAAAGATTTAGCAAAAACATCAGGAACGCCAGGAAAAACTCAGCTTATCAATCATTTTTTGGTTAACGAAAACTGGTACCTTACCGATTTGCCGGGTTACGGATACGCAAAAGTTTCGAAAGTTATCAGAAAAGATTTTGAAAAACTGATTACCAACTATATTCTTAACAGAAGAAACCTTGTCAATCTTTTTGTATTGGTAGATTCTCGTCACAGCCCTCAAAAGATCGACTTGGAATTTATACAATGGTGTGGAGAAAGCGGAGTTCCCTTTTCAATTGTTTTTACGAAAGCAGATAAACTGAAACCCTATATTGCCATCAAAAATGTTGAAGCCTATAAAAATGAATTACTGAAAACATGGGCAGACCTTCCGGAAATATATGTAACCTCAGCAGAAAAAAAAGAAGGATGTAATGAAATATTAAGCTTCATACAGACAACAAACGAATTTCTGACTAATAATAGCGTCAACTTCAATGAGTAATATCATCTGGAAAATAAAAAGCTTCGAAGAACTGAAGACTTCTGAACTTTATGAGATTATCAAAGCAAGAGTGGATGTTTTTGTTGTTGAGCAAGACACCCCTTATTCTGATTTGGATGGATACGACCAGAAAGCACTTCATCTTTGGGCAGAACAAGAAGACAAGACCGTGTTGGCGTATTGCCGAATTTTTGACAGAGGAATAAAATACAATGAAACCTCTATCGGACGAGTTTTAACCTCAGAAAAAGGCAGAGGAAAAAACTTAGGCAAACAATTGATACAATATGCCGTTGAAACGATAGAAAACCGTTTTAAAACTTCTGAAGTAAGAATTTCTGCACAGGATTATCTTTTACGATTTTATTCAGAATTTGGCTTCACAGCTACTGAAAACAAGTATCTGGAAGATAATCTTCCGCATACGGAGATGTTTAGGAAATAAATCTGATTAGATCACCACATAAAAAAAGCCAGGGTTTTAAAAACTCTGGCTTTTTTTATAAATTTTATCAAGTTTTATTGGCTCAGTCTCAAAAGTTGTGGAGCAAAATAATAAATGATATTTTTGTAGTATGTTAAATGATGCTGAACTACTTAAATTATTTCTACCAGAACTCTTGATTGAATATTTTGAGATTGTAAAATTTGAAGAAGAAAACAAAATTCTACACATTTACTTTGAAGAGAAAAATACAGCTCCAAAAGAATTCTCATCACTCATCTTGCAGT
>NZ_LELA01000016.1 GCF_001677955.1 Chryseobacterium sp. BGARF1 | reverse complement strand
CCTTTTGTGGTTAAATTTCAAATTAGTTTAAACAGCTTTGTTATCTATTTCAAATCGATTAGTTCAAAAACTCAGAAGTGTTGATTTTTACACAATATTCGCTCCCAAGATATAATGGATCACCGTGCTTCTCTGACCAGAAACCATCCAACACATTCTCATTAATACAGCGGTAAACAGCAACTCCTTTATAAAGATGAGAGTCTTCACCTTGGTAATTAAAATTGATAACTAAAATGTCATTTTTAAAAAATCCAGTTCCGTTCTGCTCGTGGTCGCCAATCAGCCACTGTGCAATAATTCGTTTGTTTTCATCGAGAGATAATGTTAATATACCGTGATAACTGATATTTTCACTCGCCTCTTGATTGCTTCCCTGAACAGAATAGTTGCCCACTAAATCCTCTATTGTCATTGATTTATTTTTAAGGATAACAAATGTAGAAACTTTTTATCTTGTTAAGATCAGAAGGTAAACTGTTTGATATTTATTTTTGTTTTAGATTTGCCGTTATGTTGTATGTATTTTTAATAATGAATCTCATCGCTTTCACTATTTTCGGAGTAGATAAATGGAAGGCAACCCAACACAAAAGAAGAATCTCAGAGTTTTCTTTGCTGATTCTCACGTTTTTTGGAGGAACGGTTGGTGCTATTTTAGCCATGATGATTTTCAGACATAAAGTGTCAAAAAAAAGTTTTCTGTGGAAATTTGGAATTATTATTTTAATACAGATTTTTATTATTTTATTTTTTAAATTAAAATATTGAATATTAAAATGTGTTGATACTTTAACATTTTTTAAATACCACATCACCCTTTCACGGCATTATATTTTCTTGGTCATTAGTATATAACACCAAAAATAAAATATTATGTCAAAGAAAATTGCAATTTTAGCAACGCACGGATTTGAAGAAAGCGAATTAAAATCTCCAAAAGAACATTTAGAACAACAGGGTTGGACAACTCATATCGTCAGTCCAAAGTCAGGAACCATCAAAGCTTGGGCAGAAAAAGACTGGGGAAAGGAATATAATGTTGATAAAATTTTAGATGAAGTTTCCGCCTCAGAATATGATGCATTGGTACTTCCGGGCGGAGTTATTAATCCGGATCAGTTAAGAACAAACGAAAAAGCTTTGTCTTTCGTTCAGGATTTTTTCAAACAACATAAACCTGTAGCTGCCATCTGTCACGGTCCACAAATTCTGATCAACGCAGGTGCTGTTGAAGGTAGAAATTTAACTTCGGTCAATTCCATCAGTATTGATCTTAAAAATGCAGGAGCAGTTTGGGAAGACAGTGAAGTGGTTGTAGACAATGGTCTGGTTACAAGTCGTACGCCGGAAGATCTTCCGGCTTTTAATGCTAAAATGGTTGAGGAAATTAATGAAGGGAAGCATGAAGATCAGAATCTTTAATTAATTTGTCCATTAGACTCGTTACAGTCATCGAACCACTTCGTTAGGTTTTGACTTGATGCAAAACGAACCAAAATCAAGACTCGAAGTATTAGCTAAAATTTAAATTAGTATTAGAAGCTTTTTCCCGCTTTCCACTATATCTTTTGTTCCGCTTTGCTGCACAAAAGGATGTCGTTGCAATCGGGGCTAAGATTTTCGTTGTTCTTTAAAATGTTTTTAAAATATCTAAAGAGGACAACAAATACGAAATGGAAAATAAAAGACGTAAAGCTTTGTGTGAATGAAGTTGGTGATGAGTTTTAAATGCAGCGAATATAAAGTCACAAAAACTACTTTAACGTATACTGTTTTGAATTCAGAAATTATTTATACTGGTAAATAATACATTTTAGTAGATAACTTATTAAAAATAAAAATGCCCGAAAAAATTCGGGCATTTGTTTTATAAATATATAATTAAGTTTACTTCAAAGTAAACTTTACCTTAGTTTTAATTGCATCAGAAGAATTCCCGATTTGCGCTTCAAAATCTCCAGGTTCTGCAACCCAGTCGTGCTTTTGAGCATCGAAATAACTTAAAGCAGTTTTATCGATAGTGAAAGTTACCTCTTTTTGTTCACCAGGATTTAAAAATACTTTTTCAAAACCTTTTAATTCTTTTGCAGGGCGCTCAACTGATGATTTTACATCGGTAATGTATAACTGAGCTACTTCTGCACCAGCTTTTTTACCTGTATTTTTTACAGTAACAGTGAATGTGATTTTATCATCCTGATTCATGCTCGTTTTGTCGGCTTTTGCTTTTCCAAACTCGAAAGTGGTATAACTTAAACCATGACCAAAGCTGAACAAAGGTTTGATCTTTTTGGTGTCGTGCCAACGATAACCTACGAATATTCCTTCGTTGTAAGTAATGTTAATCGGGTTCTTCTGATCTTTACCTTTTCCGGCAGCCAATTCTTCTTTGTTTCCAGGATATTCACCCATTGTATGAGCCGAATTGTCTTCAAGCTTTACTGGGAATGTAAACGGTAATTTTCCTGAAGGATTGGCATCACCTGCCAAAATAGAAGCGATAGAGTTTCCTGCTTCAGAACCCAAATACCAACCTTGAACTACAGAAGGTACATCTTTAATCCAAGGCATTGCTACTGCATTTCCTGTAATCAAAACAACGGTAAAGTTCTTGTTAGCTTTTGCTAAAGCTGAAATCACATTATCCTGATTGTAAGGAAGTCCATAACTTTTTCTGTCGTTTCCTTCGCTATCCTGAAAATCGGCTTTGTTTAATCCACCTACGAAAATAACGTAATCAGATTTTTTTGCCAATTCAACAGCTTCGTTCAGCAATACTTCCGGAGAACGCGTGTCTTTCAAATCCTGACCAGATTTTACACCGTTGTATTCTCCACCGATATCTCCTACATAACCTCTTGCATATTGTACGTCTGAATTTTTACCGAATTTAGCCTTAATTCCATCTAAAGGTAACGTTTCATATTTTACTTTTAATGAAGAAGAGCCACCACCAACTGTCATTACTTTGATTGCATTCTCACCAATTACCGCAATTTTCTTTGCCTTATTAATGTCGATTGGTAGTACGTTTTGGTTTTTCAACAAAACAATTCCTTCTTCACCGATTTCTTTTGCTACCGCTTTATGTTCTTCAGAAGCAATGTTTCCAAAAGGTTTTTTGGTGTTCATCGTAGTTTTATACGCTAAACGTAAAAGCCTTGTCACTTTATCGTCAAGCTCTGCAGTACCTACTTTCCCAGATTTAATAAGGTCTAAATATGGTTTTGCTAAATAGTAGTTGTCGTATGCATTTCTTGTTCCTGCAGAAAGACCGTTTGTCCAGCTTCCGAATTCTACATCCAATCCGTTATGAATGGCTTGTTCGGTATTGTTTACTGCACCCCAATCTGAAACCACAACCCCTTTATATTTCCATTCTCCTTTAAGAATATCATTTAAAAGATACTGGTTTTGGCTTGCATACTGATTTTTGTACATATCGTAAGCTCCCATAATCGTCCAGGAATCTCCTTCAGTTACTGCTGCTTTGAAAGGCGGAAGGTAAATTTCATACAAAGTTCTGTCATCAACAATAACGTTGCTTGTATGACGGAACATTTCCTGATTGTTTAGTGCGAAATGCTTTACAGAAGTTGCCACTCCGTTAGATTGTACTCCCTGAATATAAGGAACTACCATTTTAGAAGTTAAGTATGGATCTTCACCCATGTATTCAAAGTTTCTTCCGTTTAAAGGAGTTCTGTAAATGTTTACTCCAGGTCCTAAAAGAATGTCTTTCTTTCTGTATCTTGCTTCTTCACCCAATGCTTTACCATAGTTCCAAGACATTTTCTTGTTCCATGTTGCTGATAAAGCGGTTAAAGCAGGGTAAGCGATAATGGAGTCATTCGTCCATCCGGCTTGGTCCCATTCATCCCACATTACTTCGGGGCGAACTCCGTGTGGACCATCGGTTGTCCAAAATTCAGGGATTCCTAATCTTGGAACACCAGGAGAACTGAATTTTGACTGTGCGTGAAGCATTGCTATTTTTTCTTCCAGGGTCATTCTGGAAAGTGCGTCCTGAATTCGCTGTTCAACAGGTTTAGATTCGTCTAAATAAACAGGAGTCGTATTGTTTTGAGCCATTGCAGAGGCAGATATTAACGTAAACAAACTTAGAAGTACAGTTTTCTTCAACATAAAAAACTTTTTATTGATTGTTTACAAAAATAGGTAAAATATTTATTATCTCAAATTGAGAAAATGTGTTTTTTGAGAAATGATTAATTTTAACTAACAGTTTATAAAATTCGGAGGTTTTGAAAGTTTATTACTTGTGTTAAATTCGAGCCAGAAGAGTATTAAGTTGTTAAGATTGATTAAGAAACATCAAAGATATTTTTTAGAAAGCACAATGTTTGGGCTTTATTTTGACTAATTAAATTTCTATCATTTTTCTGAGTACTTCAAAATAAAAAAATACCGCTCCGGAGGCAAAGGTTTTTCCGAAGCGGCATCGCATATAATAATAGAATTTTTTTGTAGGAATAGGAAATCTGAACTACCCCGTCTTTTTGCTGGTGCAAAAATCCACCCCTTCAGGGAAGGGGAATTTAACCATCAACTGACAACTATCAACTAATAGCTCCATTAATTCCAGCCTTTCACAGCACCGCCTTTGAAGATCTCTTTGGCTTTATCTTCAACTTCTTTCGACTGATAAGCTTTCAGGAAATTTTTCACTTTATCTGTATTTTTATTGTCTTCTCTTGAAACCACAACATTCATGTAAGGAGAATCTTTATCTTCTTTGAAAATTCCATTTTTATCGGCATCCAATCCGGCTTGAGCAGCAAAATTATTGTTGATGATGGCAATGACAACTTCTTTATCATCTAAAACTCGTGGCAATTGTGGCGCTTCTATTTCAAGAATTTTCAATTGTTTAGGGTTTTCAGTAATATCAGTTACTTTGGGCAATAAACCAATCCCATTTTTTAATTTTAATAATCCGTTTTTTTGTAAAAGTAGGAGAGAACGACCGCCGTTTGTAGGGTCATTTGGAAGGACAATCGTACTTCCATTTTGAAGTTCACTAATATTTTTAATCTTTTTTGAATACGCCACAATCGGATAAACAAAAGTATTTCCAATTACGGCTAATTTATAACCGCGCTGTTTCGACTGCTCGTTAAGATAAGGAACATGCTGAAAAGCATTTGCATCAATATCTCCATTATTCAAAGCTTCGTTAGGAATGACGTAATCGTTGAAAGAAACGAGTTCTACTTCCAAATTATATTTTTCTTTAGCTACTTTTTTAGCGGTTTCGGCAATTTCTTGCTCAGGTCCGGAAGTGATCCCTATTTTGATGAAATTTGGGTCATCTTTTTTAGGAGAATTACACGCTCCGAATAACAACAAACCCGCTGTTAATCCTAAAATTTTTATTTTTTTCATTGTAAATTATTTTTTATTTTTTTAAGTTGGATGTTGGATGATGGAAGTTGGATGTTTATTCAGTAATACCGTAGGATTAGAGATTGTATGATTAAAAATTTTGTTAATCGACTTTTCATTCTCCATACCGCTAAAACTCTCCAATACTCTAACACTCAAACTCACCTATGGTCAAATCTCTTCGCCAATCGATCACCTGAAAACTGAATGATAAATACCAAAGCGACCAACAAGCCAAGAACAAGATTCATGATTAATGCATCATAACCGATATATCCGTATTGATATCCTATTTGTCCCAATCCACCGGCTCCGACAGCGCCACCCATTGCAGAATATCCTACAAGAGTTATTAAAGTAATTGTTGCATTATTGATGAGCGATGGTAAAGCTTCGGGTAACAAAACTTTTTTAATAATCTGAAACGGAGTTGCCCCTAAAGCTCTTGCAGTTTCAATTAAACCATTCGGAATTTCCAAAAGACTGTTTTCAACCAATCTTGCAATAAATGGTGCTGCTCCAATGCTTAAAGGAACGAGTGCAGCGTTCATTCCGATAGAGGTTCCTACCAAAGCTCTTGTGAAAGGGATCATCCAGACGATCAAAATAATAAAAGGGAGCGACCTGAAAATATTTACTAAAATTGACAGAATTCTGTTATAAATTGTGTTTTCTAAAAGCTGTCCTTTTCGGGTTACAAAAAGCAGAACTCCAACAGGAAGACCCAAAACAAAACCGAAAAATCCTGAAACAAATGTCATATAAACCGTTTCCCAAATTCCTTTTGATAGAAGCGAAATTACCGTATTACTAAGCATAACCTTTTACTGTATTTTGAATGTTATTCTGATTAAAATAATAAATCGCTTTTTGGTTTTCATCAGCTTCTCCCTGTAACTGCAAAAGAAGTTTTCCGAAATTGGAATCTCCCAAATATTCTACATCCGCTTTCAGAAGTTTGTACGGAATTTTATATTGATCGTAGATCACAGAAAGCAGCTTTTCTACGCTGATACTTTCGTTCAGTTCGATTTCAACCAACGGAAACAAACCATCTTTTGGCTCTTTCTGTAGTTTTTTGTTGAGTTCTTGCGGTATGGTCATAACACCTGAGTTTAAAAATTGTTTGATGATAGGATTTTCTTTGTTGGAGATAATTTCACTCAAAGTTCCTTTTGATATTAATTGTCCTTTATCGATGACAGCAACGTGATTGCAAACGGTTTTAATAACATCCATTTCGTGGGTAATCAGTAAAATAGTGATTCCTAGGCGATTATTAATGTCTCTCAATAATTCTAAAATAGATTGCGTTGTTGCCGGATCGAGCGCGCTTGTCGCTTCATCACAGAGCAGGAGATAAGGATCATTGGCTAAAGCCCTTGCAATCGCAACTCTTTGTTTTTGCCCACCTGAAAGACTTTTTGGATAATCATGGGCTTTATCCTCAAGAGCTACAATCTTTAAAAGTTCATTTACTTTTTCTCTGATCTCATCTTTACTTAAATTGTCCAATTCAAGCGGAAGTGCAATGTTTTCAAAAACTGTTCGTGATGAAAGAAGGTTAAAATGCTGAAAAATCATTCCGATTTTTTTCCTTTCGTGGGCTAACTGTTTGGAATTTAATTTTGTAAAATCTTTCCCGTTAATAATAATTTGTCCTTCATCAGGTCTTTCCAATAAATTAACGGTTCGGATTAAAGTACTTTTTCCGGCTCCCGAAAAACCGATAATTCCTACAATATCACCCTTTTCAATAGTTAAATTGATATTATGTAAAGCTTTAAAAGCTTGTTTTTTCTGATGAAATGTTTTTGAAATATTCTTTATTTCTATCATTTTTTCTCTGTAATTTTTAATAAAAAAAGGCTCTACAACGTGGTAAAGCCTTTAAAAATATGTTATAATAAAAGTAAGGTCAGCCACTAAAATTTTCACACAAAGGCATACAGCAATACATCATCATATAATTGATGTTTATCTTCGACATAAAATTGCAGGTGAATTTTGATTTCATTTCCATTTCCTAACTTGAATACGATTGCAAATATAAAACATATATTTTTATTAGTCCACTAAAGTAATAGACTTTTTTAAATTTTAATTTTAAATATGTGTTTAAGTGATTGTAAATCAGTGTTTTATTTTTGTGTTTTAATTTGGTTAGATTGAAAAATGTTTTAATTCTTAGAATAATCTTATTTTAGCCCTCATGAAAATTCAGATCATCAGCGATTTGCATCAGGAATTCGGACTATCTGATTTATCTTTTGATAGAGCAGATGTTGTTGTATTGGCGGGAGACATTAATTTAGGGACAAAAGGAATTGAGTGGATCAAAACTAAAATTCCTGATAAACCGGTGATTTATGTGTTAGGAAATCATGAATATTACAAAGGTGCTTACCCGAAAACTTTAAATAAAATAAAAGAAGCCTCAAAAAACTCCAATGTAAAGGTATTGGAAGATTCTTACGTTGACATTGAAAATATTAGATTTCACGGTGCTACTTTGTGGACAGATTTTTCGTTATTTGGAAGTCCGATGGCTTATGGAAGCCTTTGTCAGACTCAAATGAATGATTATAAAATGATCAGAAGAGATCCTTCTTATTCAAAAATGCGAAGTATTGATACCTTTAAGATTCATCAGTTTTCAAGACAATGGCTCAAAGAATGTCTGGAAAATTCACAAGGATTAAAAAACATTGTGGTTACGCATCACGCTCCAAGTTTACAATCGGTTCCTGAGCATTTTAAGAAAGATCCGGTGACTTCGGCTTATGCTTCGAATCTTGAAGATTTTATTTCAGAATATCAACCTCTTTACTGGGTTCACGGTCATATTCATACTCCTTCGAGATATAAAATAGGAGAAACAGAAATTATCTGCAATCCGCACGGTTATATTACTGAAAAGTATAATGGCTACGATAAAGAATTAATTATCGAAGTTTAATTTAAACTTTCCTTAATTCCACAACATCCATCCTTAATTCTGTAACAGCATTTTTCATCAATGAAGGATATTTGTAAAATATTCAAAATTATGAAAGGGAAAATATTAATTGTTGGCGGTTACGGTGTAGTGGGAAGCTTTATTGCAGAATGTTTAATGAAAATGTATCCGCATCAGGTTATTATTGCAGGGAGAAGTTTTTCGAAAGCTCAGGCAAAAGCTGAGGAGTTTCAAAATAAAGTTATTCCACAGCAGTTGGATATCAATAATTTGAAAGATTTTTCAGTTTTAAATGAAGTAGAGTTGGTTATTATGTGTTTAGATCAACAGAATACTGATTTTGTTGAGTATTGTATTTCAAAAGGAATTTCATACATTGATATTTCCGCAGATTACCAGAATTTACAGGAAATTGAAAAGTTGCATTGTTTAGCAGAGCAAAATAATTCAACGGTAGTTTTAAGTGTAGGCTTAGCTCCCGGAATTACCAATCTTTTAGCACAATATGTCGTTTCCCAAATGCAAAATGTAGAATCAATTGATATATTTGTTCTTTTAGGTTTAGGTGAAAAACATGGTGATCATGCCTATCGATGGACATTTGATAATGTAGATTCCAATTATACACTGAAAATACATGATGAGGAGAAAACCCTAAAAAGTTTTACCCAGCCTCTGAAAACCAATCTTTCAGGAAGCAGAAATTTTTATCTTTTTAATTTTTCAGATCAACACGTTTTGCTCAATACTTTGGATGTTCCGAAAGTGCAGACCAGAATGGCTTTTGATGTAGAATGGTTTACAGAGCTTACAGCATTTCTCAGAAAATTAGGGATTACCAGACTTTTTAGAAATAAAAAAGTTCAGGATCTTGCAATTCAGAGTTTTAAAAATTTTCCGATGGGAACAGATGTTTTCGGAGTAAAAGTCATAGGTAAAAACAAAAATGGAAACTCAAAAGGGGTAAGCGTTACAGGAAATAATGAAGGTAGAATTACAGCATCCGTTGCTGCAGAAATTGCAATTTTAATTCTTAATGAAAATCTTCCAAAAGGTGTTTTTCACAGCCATCAATTGGTGAAAGATATTCCGGTGTTTTTAAATAAGCTTAAAAACTATGATTCTGGTTTTCAATTAAACTTATGAAAAATAGAAAATTTTAATCGTTAATTTTGCTGAAATTTCTTCTACATGCAACGAAAATCAAATTCTGGATCAAAAAATTTTATCTCGCTTTTCACCTTTGAGGAGCTTCTTCAGGAGGTAGAATTCGATTTACGAATAAAAGAATTCGTGGTCATGGAAATCGAGACTGTAAATCACGCGGTAGAACTTAATAAGCCTTTCCGCTCAGATTATTTTGCTATTTTTTTGATTCAAAAAGGAAACATTGGTTTTAGATTAGAAAATACCAGTTACGAAGCGAAAAAAGGAGATATCATCTTTTCTCCTATTTCAGAAACCGTGTGTATTGAGAAGGTTTCGGATGATTATAAGGCAAAATATATTTTCTTTTCTCACAATTTTATTTCAGAAGCTGGTTTCAATTATAAATCAAACGATGTTCTGAAAAGTCTTTCTTCGGATCCAATCCATGTTATTCGAAACGAACAGGATGTATATCGAAGATTAAACTTTCATCTGGATGAATTAAAGGTTTTAAACGACACAGAAAAAGAGAATTATTATTTCAATGAAATGATTTGGCATCACTTTTCTCTGGTCATTTACGAGATCGACAATTATTTTAAAAAAATCGACAGACAAAAGCCTGTTACTTATCGCGAAGATGATATTACGACGAGCTTTTTCATTCTTGTCCGCGAACATTTCAAAGAACAGCATAATGTGCAATTTTATGCTGATCAGCTTTTTATCAGCCGAAAATATTTAACAAAAGTCATCAATAAAACGATGTATAAATCTCCCAGAGATATTATTCATCAGGTTTTAGCTGTAGAAGCGAGAATGTTGCTTCGGAATTCTAATTCCAATGTCAATGAAGTTGCTTCACAATTGAAATTTTCTGACCAGGCTTCTTTCAGTAAATTTTTTAAAAAACACGTTGGAAAATCTCCGTTAGAATATAAAGGAAGTGATTTATATTAAGGTTTAATTTTTAAGATGTCTTTTCGGAAAATTAATACCATTTCTTTCATTAACTTACTGTCTGATTATGAGCGCTCTATTTTATCTATTACTCATATTAAAGATAACTATTGCTAAAATTTTATTCTTAAAAATTTTGTTTTAAGAAAATAAATTGTAGATGTCTTTTTGACAAATTAAGTCGTTTTTTGAATATCTTCCTTCGCTTTTTTTTGGACGAATTTTGCACTGAAAATTTAATTGAAAATTGTTATGCAAAGATTCTCTATTCAGAAATCATCTATGCTTGGCGTGGCTTTATTGGTCTTGGTCGGGTGTAAAAAAGATAATCAGGGGCAGGCTTATCAGCAACAAGCTCCACAACTTCCGGTAGAAACAGTAAAACAGGGAAATGCTTCCGTAGAAAATGAGTACGCTGCTTCTGTAGAAGGTATTTCCAATGTGGAAATCAGACCACAGGTTACAGGATATTTAAGCAAAATTTTTGTGGATGAAGGCGATTATGTGAGAGCCGGACAACCTTTGTTTAAAATTGAAGACCAGATTTTCCGTGAGCAGTTGAAGTCGGCTCAGGCGACTTTGATTTCGGCTCAGGCAGGTCTTGCCAATTCTAAAATTGATTTGGAAAGAAAAAAGGAATTGTTGAAAAACAAAATGGTTTCAGATATTCAGGTAAGAGAAGCGGAGGCAAATTATAACTCAGCGAGAGGTTCGGTAAGTCAGGCAACTGCAACCATCGAATCAGCAAAAATTAACCTTAATTTCTCTACCATCAAAGCTCCGGTTAGCGGATATATCGGGAGATTCAATTACCGTTTGGGAAGTCTTTTGACGCCATCCAATCAGGCGGCGATTACTTTATTGTCAGATATTCATCAGGTTTATACGTATTTCAGTTTAAGCGAAAATGATTTTAATAATTTCCAGAAACAAAATCCGGGAGGCAATATTGATGAGGTTTTAAAGAACACGCCAGCAGTTTCTCTATTACTTTCAGGCGGAGAAAAATTTTCTGAAGTCGGAAAAATAGATGCCGTTGAAGGTCAGTTTAATAAAACAACCGGAGCCATCACTTTAAGAGCGAAATTCAACAATCCAAATAATATTTTGAGAAGCGGAAATACCGGAAAAATTTTGATGAAACAGGATTATTCAAACGTTGTTTTATTACCGATTGCTTCTACACGTGCGATTCAGGATAAGACTTTTGTATTCACGATTAAAGACGGAAAAGCGGTTATGCTGCCTCTCGAAATCAGCGGAAAAGCGGGTGATAATTTCATTGTTTCTAAAGGTCTGAAAGCAGGCGACCAATACATCGTGACAGGTTTCGACAGATTACAGCCTGGAACACCTGTAGTTGCTCAAAAGCAAAATTCTCAAAAGCAAAAATCGTAAGACAAAAATTATGTTAAAGACAATTATAAAAAGACCCGTTCTGGCGACGGTTATCTCCGTATTGCTTGTAATTTTGGGGATTGTCGGTATGACGAGTCTGCCGATTACAAAATTTCCGGACATTGCACCACCAACAGTAATGGTGACTGCAGCGTATCCCGGAGCCAATGCCGAAACCATCGCAAGGTCAGTTGCGCCACCTTTGGAAAACGCCATCAATGGGGTAGAAAATATGGATTACATTACTTCTACAGCGAGTAATGATGGTTCATTATCGATTACAGTAATTTTTAAATTAGGAACCGACCCAGACCAAGCGGCGATTAACGTTCAAAACCGTGTTGCACAAGTAACGAATCAGCTCCCTTCCGAAGTAGTTCAGGCGGGAATTACGACGGTAAAAAGACAGAACAGTATGATTGCAATGGTTTCATTGACCAGTAAAAACGGGACAATGGACGACCTTTTCCTTGAAAATTATGCTAAAATCAACATCGTTCCGGAACTTAAAAGAGTAAAAGGAGTTGGTGACGCAATGGTTTATGGAAACAAAGATTACTCGATGAGGGTTTGGCTTGACCCGAATAAACTGACTTCATATAATCTAACCCCGGCTGAAGTTTCAAGAGCGATTCAGTCGCAGAACTTGGAAGCTGCGCCGGGAAGATTCGGGGAGAGAACTAAAGAAGTGATGGAATATGTTCTTCGTTATAAAGGAAAATTTACCGAGCCTCAACAATACGAAAACATTACGATTAAAGCTTTGAGCGACGGTTCTGTTTTAAAATTAAAAGACGTTGCGAAAGTAGAATTTGGTGCATATAGCTATAATGTCGCTTCGAAATATAATAAGAAACCATCTGTAACGATGGCGATTTTCCAGATGGCGGGTTCTAATGCGAATGAAGTTCAGATTGCACTTCAGGAAAGAATGAAAGAACTTGAAAAATCCTTCCCAGACGGAATGGCTTACGAAATTCCGTATGCAACAAAAGATGCGCTTGACCAATCTATTGACCAGGTAATTCACACGTTGATTGAAGCGTTTATCCTTGTGTTCATAGTGGTTTATATCTTCTTACAGGATTTCCGTTCGACTTTGATTCCGGCAATTGCGGTTCCGGTTTCGATTGTGGGAACGTTTTTCTTTATGAATATTTTCGGATTTTCGATTAATATTTTAACGCTTTTCGCTTTGGTTTTAGCCATAGGAATTGTGGTGGATGATGCAATTGTCGTTGTGGAAGCTGTTCATGCCAAAATGGAACATAAAAAACTCAACGCAAGAGCAGCAACAATGTCTGCGATGAGCGAAATCACGGGAGCGATTGTTTCGATTACTTTGATTATGTCTGCGGTTTTCGTTCCTGTGGCGTTCATGAGCGGTTCTACAGGGTTGTTTTATCAGCAGTTTGCTTTGACTTTAGCGATTGCGATTGTAATTTCTGCGATTAATGCATTGACATTGAGTCCGGCTTTGTGTGCTTTGTTTTTAAAACAACATCACGCCGATTCTCACGAAAAAATGAGCTTCAAAGAGCGTTTCTTCGCCGGATTTAATGCAAGTTTCAACAAATTGACTTTCCGATACGGAAAAGCAGTTTTATTCTTATTAAAAAGAAAATGGATTGCAGGAATCATTGTTTTGGTTTTCGGAGGATTGTTTGTGTGGATGTCGATGACTACTCCAAAAGGATTTATTCCCGATGAAGACCAGAGTTTCATTATCGTTACAGCAAATTTGGCTCCAGGCGCTTCAAAAGACAGAACTTCAAAAGTGGTTTCTGATACAGAAGATATTTTAATGAAAAATCCTGCGGTTGACAAAGTGATTTCTGTGGACGGACTGAATCTTTTCAGTGGTTCGATGTCGTCTTCAGCAGCGTCGATTTTCGTTAAATTAAAAGAAGGAGGAAAAAGAGGACAGGTCAATAGCATCAATGATATTATCGGACAGGTTCAGGGAACACTTTCTCAAGATAAAAGAGCCAATTTCTTGGTAATTAATACGCCAACCGTTGACGGATTTGGTAACACCAGCGGAATGGAACTCGTTCTTCAGGATAGAACTAACGGCGAACTTCAAAACCTTGGAAATATCTCTTACGGAATGATGGGAGCGCTGATGCAAAGACCGGAAGTTGCTTTAGCTTACACAACTTTCGATGTTTCTTATCCTCAGTTTGAAGTGGTAGTTGACGAAGTGAAAGCCGCACAATTAGGAGTAAGTGTTTCTGATGTTTTAAGCGTGATGCAGGGTTATTATGGAAGTATACAGTCTTCAGATTTTAACAGATTCGGGAAATATTACAGAGTTTTGGTACAATCTACTCCGGAAACGAGACAAGACAAAGCATCATTAAACGGAATTTTCGTTAAAAACAGTTCCGGCGAAATGGTTCCTGTGAATACTTTGGTGACTTTAAAACAAGTTACAGGAGCGGAAGTGGTTGACCGTTTCAACTTATTTAATTCATCAAATCTTACGGTAATGGCAGCTCCGGGATATTCTTCAGGTCAGGCAATGGCAGCAATTGAAGAAGTCGGAAAACAGGTTCTTCCTCCGGGTTACACCTACGATTACAAAGGTATGAGCCGTGAAGAAGCCAATTCTAGCTCGCAATCGGTAATGATTTTTGGGTTGTGTATCGTGTTTGTATTCTTCCTTTTATCAGCGCAATATGAAAGTTATATTCTTCCTTTTGCAGTATTGATCGCTATTCCGGTTGGTTTATCTGGTGTATTTGTCGGAATTACTTTTGCGGAATTATCCAATAATATTTATGTTCAAATCGCAATGGTAATGTTGATTGGACTATTAGCTAAAAACGGAATTCTAATCGTGGAATTTGCCATTCAAAGAAGAAGAGCTGGGAAAAGTTTAATTGCTTCAGCAGTGGAAGGCGCAAAAGCCCGTTTCCGCCCGATCCTGATGACTTCTTTGGCGTTTATCGCAGGGTTAATTCCTTTGATTTTCGTAGTAGGCCCGTCTGCAATGGGAAATCTTTCTATTGGTTATGCAGCGATTTCGGGGATGTTATTCGGAACCATTTTAGGGGTTTTCGTAGTTCCGGTTTTGTTTGTGGTTTTCCAGGCTTTACACGAGAAAATCAATGGAAAAGTAATCACAGACGCCGATTGGGAATATTAATTCAAATGATTTTTTTAAAATGAATTCAATTAAAAATATAGCATATATCGCATTAATCTCGGGAACAGCAATCGCCTGTAAAGTTCAGAAATATGAACAACCCGAAATCCAAATGCCTGAAGCTTTCAGAAATGATAGTATCGCAACCGATAACAACGAAAATATTGCTAAAATCAGTTATAAAGATTTCTTCAAAGACCCAGTTTTGGTGAGCTTAATTGATAAAGCAATAACTCAGAATAATGATTTGCAGGTTGCTTTGAAACAAATCGAATTTGCGTCTTTAGCTTATAATCAAAGTAAATGGGGAAATGTTCCGACGGTGAGCGCAACAATTGCCAATGCAAGTGTGAATCGACCTTCCGACAACAGTATGAACGGAATGATGGCGGGACAATTTATGGGAAGTCGGTATATGCAGGATTATACCACTTCCATCAATATTTCTTGGGAAGCGGATATTTGGGGTAAAATAAAAGGTAGAAAAGAGCAAGCTTTATCAGATTATCTCAAAACTCAGGAAGCAGCAAAAGCGGTAAAAACACAATTGGTAGCAACTGTTGTTCAGGGCTATTATAATTTGTTGATGCTCGATACTCAGCTTGAAATTACAAAATCAAACCTGACTTATTCTGATAACACTTTGAAGTTTTTAGAGAAACAGCAGGAAGTTGGTTTGACAACAGCTTTGGCGGTTCAGCAACAGGAAATCGTGAAAGACCAGATCTTAAAATCAATTCCAGCTATTGAAAGTTCGATTGCAATTCAGGAAAATGCGTTGAGCATTCTTATAGGTTCGATGCCCGATAAAATCGAGAGAAGCGCAAGTCTGAATAATGTGCAGTCTCCTGATAATATCGCAACAGGAATTCCTTCCGAACTGCTGAGTTACAGACCCGATATCAAAAGCGCAGAATACGAGGTGAGAAAAAGTGTTTCCGCAATCAATGTTGCAAAAGCGAATATGTATCCGTCTTTCAACATCACGGCTCAAGGTGGTTTAAATGCTTTTAAAGCAAGTAATTGGTTTAATATTCCGGGTTCACTTTTCGGTTCTGTATTGGGAACTTTAGCGCAACCTGTTTTAAATGGAAAACAATTGAAAACCCAGTTCGAACAATCGAAAATCGTTTCTGAGCAGGCTGAAATTAATTTTAAACAATCGGTTTTAAAAGCGGTTGGCGAAGTTTCTGATGCATTGGTTCAAATTCAAAAACTGGAAGAACAACAGAAAATTGTGGAGGGCTTGGTGAGAAAATCCACTGAGGCAGTTCATAAAGCTGATGTTTTATTTAAATATAATTCAGCGACTTATATTGAAGTGATTTTGGCTCAGACCAACAAATTACAGGCAGAGCTCGATTTAGCTTCGTTAAAAGCTCAGCGATTGAATGCGATTACTACGCTCTATCGCTCTGTTGGTGGTGGATGGCAATAAAGTAAAATGAAACCTGCTTCGTCTATGGAGGTAGCAGGTTTTTAAACCCAACTAATTATGGAGAATACAAACATCAACAGCGGAATTATTTTGATTCCCGACTTCAGTGGATTTACTGAATTTGTGTTCAATACAAAACTTTATACCGGTGAATATATTGTAAAACAACTACTTTCTATTTTGATTGATGTAAACAATCAGTATTTTGATATTTCGGAAATTGAAGGCGACGCGATTTTATTTTATCGCTACGACAACCAACCTTCGTATAAAAAGATTTCAGGAATGCTAAGAAATATGAGAAAGGCTTTCAATATGAAAATTCAGGAACTAAGCGAAATGTTGAATACCACCATCGAATTATCATTAAAATTTATTGTTCATTACGGAAAGTTTTCACAATACAACATCGGAAGTTTCAGAAAACTATACGGAAAACCCATCGTAGAAGCTCATCAAATGCTGAAGAATGACTTTGCCGAGCAACCTTCTTATGCCTTGTACAGTCATTCTTTTCTGGAAAATTCTCAGAATAAAGAATATGTTTTAAACGAAGATGAAATGTATGTTTCAGATGTTGGTGCGATTCAATATTTTGGAAATATAGATTAGCAAATTTATTATTAATTCCTTGTTATTTGCTTTTGTTAATGGACGGAGAAATTCGAGCGTTTTTAATTTCTAGAATGTCATTCTGAGCGAAATGAAATGGAGTGAAGAATCTCGTTATTTATTTAAGAGATTCTTCCTTCGTCAGAATGACAAAATCTTAAAGTTAATCACGTGCTTTGAGTATAAAAAAGTTATAAGGTTTTTAAATATGAACTAAATTTGGATGAATCCAAAAAAAATCCCGACTTTTGCAACCCTCCCAATAATCCCGATTATTCATGAAACTTTGTATTGCCGAAAAACCCAGCGTTGCCAGAGATATTGCCAAAGTATTGGGCGCAACTATGCCTAAACAAGGCTATATGGAAGGAAACGGCTATTGTGTGACATGGACTTTCGGACATCTTTGTACCCTAAAAGAACCTCACGACTACGGTCCGCAATACAAATCCTGGAATTTGTTTTTACTGCCGATTATTCCCCAAAGTTTTGGAATCAAATTAATACCGAATAAAGGTGTTGAAAATCAGTTTAAAGTAATCGAAAGATTGGTAGCCGAATGTGATGAGGTCATCAATTGCGGGGATGCCGGTCAAGAGGGAGAACTTATTCAAAGATGGGTTTTGCAGAAAGCAAAATGCGACAAACCTGTACAGCGCTTGTGGATTTCATCATTGACAGAAGAAGCAATTAAAGAAGGTTTTGAAAAATTAAAACCAGCCGAAGATTATAAAAATCTTTATCTCGCAGGAAATGCAAGAGCGATAGGAGACTGGTTGTTGGGTATCAATGCAACGCGACTTTTCACCAAAAAATTTGGCGGAAATAAAGCGGTTTTGTCCATTGGAAGAGTACAGACTCCGACTTTGGCGATGTTGGTTCAGCGTCAGAAAGAAATTGATGCATTTTCAACTGAAGAATATTGGGAACTGAAAACCAAATATCGTGACGTAATTTTCAATGCTGCAATTGACCGTCTCAAAACTTTAGACCGAGCCGAAAAAGGTTTGGAATACCTAAAGGTTAATCCTTTTGAAATTCTTTCATTTGAAATTAAAGAAGGAAAAGAAAAAAATCCAAGACTGTTTGATTTGACCGGACTTCAGGTGGAAGCCAATAAGAAGTTTGGATATTCTGCAGACAGCACTTTAAAATATATTCAGAGTCTTTACGAGAAAAAGCACGTGACCTATCCTCGTGTTGATACAACTTATCTATCAGAAAGCTTGTATCCGAAAATTGGAGGAATCCTTCAAAGTATGGCCATTTACAAAGATTTGATTTCACCTTTGCTGGAACAACCGATTCCAAAATCAAAAGCGGTGTTTGATGACGCAAAAGTGACCGATCACCATGCGATTATTCCGACAGAAATTCCGCCTTCTCCAAATTTAACAAGAGAAGAGAAAATGATTTATGATTTGATTGCGAAGCGTTTTATTGCCGTTTTTTATCCGGAATGTAAAATTTCAAATACTTTGGTTGAAGCTCAGGTTGGAACAATTCCTTTTAAAACAAGTGGAAGACAGGTTCTCGAACCGGGTTGGAGAGCAGTGTATGCTAAAGACGCTAAAGAAGAACCGACTGACAAGGAAAAAGATAAGGAAGAAGAACAGACGATTCCTGAATTTAAAGTTGGGGAAACAGGACCACACGAACCGATGATTCATCAGGGAAAAACTTCGCCACCAAAACCTTATACCGAAGCAACCTTGCTTCGAGCGATGGAAACTGCCGGAAAGCAAGTAGATGACGAAGAACTTCGTGAAATGCTCAAAAATAATGGAATTGGAAGACCTTCAACGCGAGCAAATATTATCGAAACACTTTTCAAGCGAAAGTATATTGAGAAGAAAAGAAAAAATCTGATTGCTACCCAAACCGGAATTCAGTTAATTGATACGATTGAAGACGAATTGCTGAAAAGCCCGGAATTAACAGGGGAGTGGGAATTAAAACTGCGGAAAATTGAAAGTGGAGAATATGAAGCCAATCAGTTCAAAGATGAATTGATACAAATGGTGACCGAACTCACCAAAAAAGTGGTTGACGGAAAAGCAAAAGTTTTCACCTTGCATGAAGAAAAGGAGGAAGTCAAAGAAAAGAAAAAACGTGAGCCGGCTGTAAAAAAAGAATTACAGTCTTGGGAAGAAACACAATGTCCGAAATGCAAATCACACAATTTGATGAAAGGAAAAACCGCAGTCGGATGTTCCGATTTTAAAAACTGCGGCTTTAAAGTTTCATTTGATATTTTCGGTAAAAAACTTTCAGATAAACAATTGATGGATTTAGTTTTAAAAGGAAAAACCTCAAAATTAAAAGGATTCACAACACATCCCGAAAGTTTAACGGAAGGAGTTGTTTCTCTATCACCTGAATTTGTGACAGTTTTAGTATGAGTGAAAAGTAAAAAGAGCCAAGTAAAAAGTAATTTTGCAACTATCAACTATCAACTATCAACTATCAACTATCAACTATCAACTATCAACTATCAACTATTTCAAATAAAGCCTCATTCTCGCTTCATATTCAGGCTTAGTTTTCAATAGCTTCCAAATCTTTTTATCATCGGGATTGCTGATTCTGTAATAAATAATTTTATCTGCGGAATATTTGAAATACGGATGATTTTTCAGCCATTCTTCGGGTGCGTCGACCAAAGTATGTCGCTCAACTTTTGAATTATCGAGTGGAGCAATACTTAATAGTTTTTGAACCAATTCTTTATCAATATTATAGGTCTCCAAAATTTGTTCTTTGGTCATGAATCCGCCCAGTTTTTTTCTGAAACCGATCATTGAACCTGCGCTTTTTTCATCCAACCCAAATTCTAAAAGCTGTTTAAAAGTAATAGAATTCATATCTGTTTTTGAAAAATCAGTTTTCTCCTGTTTGAATTCGGGCTTTTTATCTTCAGCGTTTTTCGCTATTGTAGAAGCGTTTAATTTGATGAAAGGTTTTAATTCTTCAAATTTTTCTGCGGAAATGACAAAGCAGTTTTTAATATCCTCCAAATTTTTAAAACTTCCTTTCAAGTTTTTGTCACGATAATTAACAATCACATTCGCTTGCTTTTCTGAGAATCCTAAAGCCATCCAACCTTGCACATCCAATATATTCGGATCAAAAGAAGTTTGCAGCGTTTTAGATTTGAATGAACTGGATTTTCCGGCATAAGCATTAAAATTGGCAGGAGTTTTTGCCGGAAGAATTAAGTAAGGTTCAAGTTTCGCATAATTTTCTTCATTGATGATAAAGCATTCTTTGAATTTTTCTTTACTCACAAAACTTCCTCCTAGATAATTTTTATATTTTAAAATTGCCGCAGCTTGTTTCTCAGAAAATCCGATGTTTTCCCAATCGACTTGTGAAAGTTGGTCAGGATTAAATTTCCGGGTGATGTTTAAAGATTTCTTCTCATAACTTTTAAAATCTGAATTTCCGGATTTTGCTTCCAAATTGGTTTCAGGCAATAAAATAAAAGAATTGAGCTGGGAATATTTTTCTTCTGAAATTGCATAACATTTCTTGAACTGTTCTTTTGACAGAAATTTTCCGCCGACAATTTTTTTGTATTTTAAAATTGTTGCTGCTTGTTTTTCGGAAAATCCGAGCTTTTGCCATTGATTTTCATCTAAATCGTTTGGATCAAATTCTGAGAATGATTCTAAAGGTAAACTTTCAGAAATGAATGTGACTTCAGGAAAAGGTTTGTCAGATTTGTCTGTGTATTTTTGAAACCCAAGTAGCACAAGCAATAACATTCCGAGAAATGCCATCTTTTGATAGTAATTTTTTTTCATCGTTGTCTATTTATGTTTTGGTTGACTTCGATTTACCGAAATCAGAATACAATAAAGTTATGAATTAATTTAATTCACAAGCTCATAAAATGAAAAAAAAGAATAATTAAATAATTGTTTTACTGTGAATTGTAAGCTGTGATTGCTGTTTGGGGGAAATAGATTTTTTCTGAATTCTTTTCTACAAAAAAATCAGTTAACTTTAATATAATAAAGCCAATATCTTGAAAGTTTTTGAATTGATTGTGAGCGTATTTATATAAAAATAAACTTAAGAACCATTTTTTTTGTGATTGAAAATTTGGAAAATTGACACGACAAAGATTCCAATCAAAGCGGCCATTAAGTAGGTGTTCACATTAAAAATAGCTCCGACAATTATAAGAAATAATGAGATTCCAGCCAGAGTTTTTAAATGTTTTCGGTGTTTTACTTTAATCATTTGACATTACGTTTTTATTCAGAATCTTTTTCTACCAAAGAATCTTTGAGCTTAAGTAATTCAGCTTTTACGAATTCTAAACGGTCAATTAATGTAACCGTTTCAGAAATTTTCGAATTCGTTGTCAGTGCAATTTTAGCTCCGTCAAGCGTATATCCTTTTTCTTTTACCAAATGATAGATGATTTTCAGGTTTTTAATGTCATCGGGAGTGAAGTATCGGTTTCCCTTTTTGTTTTTTTTAGGTTTGATAATAGGGAATTCTTGTTCCCAATATCTTATCAATGAAGCGTTTACGTCGAATGCTTTTGCAACTTCTCCTATCGAATAATACAGTTTGTCGGGTAAATTTGTCTTCATTATAAAATCCTGAAAAATCAAAGATAAATATTTTTTAAGCTTTACTACAAATACACTTTGTAAAATGTGCAGTTTAAGTGTATTTTTGTTCTCTTTCACACTTAATCAATCAGGATGAATTCTATCTCGGTATTGCATATCAATCTTTTTCAGTCAGAGAAAAACGCTCCGGATTTTTATTTTAATACGCTAAGAAATCATTTGGTTTCCAGCCATAAACATATCGAGAAACCACATCGTCATGATTTTTATGTCACCGTTATTTTCACTAAAGGAAGCGGAATTCACGAAATAGATTTTCAAAAATACGAAGTTTCTGCAGGAAGTCTGTTTTTTCTTTCTCCGGGACAGGTTCACAGTTGGGAGCTTTCTCCGGATACTGATGGCTATATTTTCTTTTTTTCTCAGCCTTATTACGAAATGCATTACGTTAATCAAAAGCTGAAAAATTTTCCGTTTTTTAATTCTCCAAGTTTTCCGAGAAAACTTCAGCTTCAATCTGATGAATTGATAAACATGATTCGTCTTTTTGAGGCTATTGGAAGCGAGCATGAGTCTCAGAATGTAATGAAACAAGGATTTATTCTTTCTCTTATTTCTCAAATTTATATTCAGTCGGTAAGAGAGTTTTCTAAAGATGATGAAAAAAGGTCAGCGGGAAGTGTATCTTATTTTAAGCATTATCAGG
Source organism: Chryseobacterium sp. BGARF1 (assembly GCF_001677955.1). Taxonomy (GTDB): domain Bacteria; phylum Bacteroidota; class Bacteroidia; order Flavobacteriales; family Weeksellaceae; genus Chryseobacterium. Next base: position 20,481 of record NZ_LELA01000016.1, on the reverse strand, counting down.
ATTTTGAAAACTTATTGGAAGAACTTTTTACCTCTCAAAAATCAATTGCATATTACGCATCACAAATGAATATCTCGGCAAAGCATCTCAACAGAATTACCCAAACTGTTATGCAGAAAACAGCTTCTGAGATTATTACCGAAAGAGTGATTCTGGAAGCTAAAAGAATGCTCATGTATCTTGATGAAGGCCTTGTGGAAATTGCTTTTAGGTTGGGATATGAAGAGTATTCTTATTTTGCGAGGATGTTCCGTAAAAATTCAGGAATTACACCCTCGCAGTTTATTAAAAGCCATAAACATTGATACTTTTACAAAGTGAGTTTAAAAGGTCCTTCAAAGGTTGTTTCAAAAGTATCTAAAACTTCATTTTTTTCATCTAAAACAACGATGGTTAAATTTTGTTTGGACGATTTTATTTCATTTTCCGGGAAAGCAATGCTAATTGAACCTTTAAGAATTTGGTCGCCTTTTAAAACGATTTTACTCGGTCCTGATGAAATAATTTCAGCATGACTAGGATGCATCACTTTTATGGTAATTACTTTTTTCTCATTAGTTTTATTTAAAAAAGTATAGGTAAAATTATTGATGATTTTTCCGTCTCTCACAAAGAATGTAGACCCCGCGGGTTTTATGAATTTCGCTTCCATAGAACCTCTATCGTTTAATAAAAACCCTAAGAACCCTATCAATAAAGCCAGAAAAATTGTGGTAATGATCATTCTTGAAGTTATTCCAAGTTTTTTTCCGGTTTCAATTTCTGATTCTGTGGCATAACGCACCAATCCGGTTGGTAAACCTACTTTTACCATTACCTCATCACAAGCGTCGATACAGGCAGTGCAGTTGACGCATTCTAGTTGCTGACCGTTTCTGATGTCAATTCCTGTTGGGCAAACCACTACGCATTGTCCGCAATCGATACAGTCACCTTTTCCTGAAGATCTTCTGTCTTCTCCGTTTCTCCATTTAGCACGACCTTCTCCTCTTTTTGTGTCGTAATATACATTGATGGTCTGCTTGTCGATCAACACACCTTGCAGTCTTCCATAAGGACATATCAAGGTACAAACCTGCTCACGCAACCAAGTGAAAACAAAATAAAAGACCAAGGAAAAAGACAGCATTGCCGTAAAATGCAAAGGATTTTCTACCGGACCTTCCTGAATGATTTTAAAAATATTTTCGTACCCGACAATGTACATAAACATAAAGTGGGAGATGATCAATGAAATAATAAAGAAAACAGACCATTTTAGGAGTCTTTTTCTTATTTTTTCAGAATCCCAGCTTTGTCTGTCGAGTTTCATTTGTTTGTTACGGTCGCCTTCGATCCAATATTCTATTTTTCGGAAAACCATTTCCATGAAAACGGTTTGTGGGCATAGCCATCCACAAAATATTCTTCCGAAAACTACGGTGAAGAGCATCACAAAAATGACAGAGATCACCGCTCCTAAAGCTAAAATAAAAAAATCCTGAAGGTAAAATGACTGACCAAGAATAAAGAATTTTCTATCGATAAGATTAATTAGAAGAAACGGGTTGTTGTTAATTTTTAAAAATGGAATTGCGAAAAATAAAGCTAATAAAACATAACTTGTATAATCTCTGTAATTGGTAAACTTACCTTTTGGCTTTCTTGGAAAAACCCATTTTCGTTTTCCTGTATCGTCCATTGTTCCTACAGAATCTCTGAAAGCCTCACCATCACTTCCCGGAATTTTTATATTGCCTTGCTGAATGCTCATCTTTTGAATTTTATTGAATTAAAAGGACTTTTTTAGATAATTAATAGCTCATTTCTGAAATAATTATGAGCCTAAATTTTCCTCATTAAAGATGATACAAAGCTCCTGATTTTAAGGTTCAATAAATAATATTAAACACTTACAGAATAGTACAAAAAGGACATTTCGTTATTTGTAGTTAAACTAAATAAATGATTCTGTAAAATTGGCTAAGCTTTTTACAAATCGTAAATTGTATGCCTTAAATTTATAGAAATGAAAAATATTTTGAATGCAGGTCTTGTTGGTTTGGTTTTGGCATTTCTCAGTTGTAAATCGCCAAATTACAATGCAATGCTTGAAAATACCGAACCAAAATTAATATCAAATCAGTTTTCTTTTACCGAAGGTCCGGCAACAGATAAAACCGGAAATGTTTATTTTACTGATCAGCCCAACGATAAAATTTATTTCTGGGACTGGAAAACCAATAAAGTATCTTTATTTTTAGATAAAACCGGACGGGCTAATGGAACTTATTTCGATGAGAATGATAATTTAATTACCTGTTCAGACAATGAAGGTGAAATTTGGAAAATTGACAAAGACAAATCGATTGAGATTTTATCAAAAGGTTTTGAAGGGAAAAGATTAAATGGACCCAATGACCTTTGGTTAGATGGTAATGGTGGAATTTATTTCACTGACCCTTTGTATAAACGAGAGTATTGGCAAAATTTTAAAGTAGAAATTCCAGAGAAAAATCTGTATTACAGAAATAAAGATGGCAAAATTTCAAAACTTGAAACTTTTGTACAGCCCAATGGAATTATTGGAAGTGTAAAGTTGAAAAAGCTGTATGTTTCAGATATTGATGCAGGAAAAACCTATGTTTATGATATTCTGGGCGACGGAAAATTGTCTGAAAAGAAACTTTTCTGTGAAATGGGATCAGACGGAATGACGCTTGATCAGGATGGAAATCTTTATATTACAGGAGATGGTGTGACTGTTTATAATACCAAAGGTGAAAAAGTTCATCACATTAAAATTCCTGAAGACTGGACAGGAAATGTAACTTTTGGAGGGGAGAAAAACGATATTCTGTTTATTACCGCCTCAAGATCAGTTTACACATTACAAACAAAAACAAAAGGATTGAAGTAGGCTAAGGTTGATCTTTATTAGTATCAACCTTAGCCTCAGCCTCAAATTAATAAGCGACTTCTATTTTTACTTTCTTGCCTTTCAGTTTTTCAGTGCTTAGTTTTTTAAGTAATTCTCTTACTTTATTTCTGGAAACCGCTACGTAAGAAGTGGTATCTTTTACTTCGATCAAACCTACATCTTCTTTCTGCAACTCGCCTTTCTTTATTAAATATCCTACAATATCTACTTTATTGACCTTGTCTTTTTTTCCGGCGCTAATGTAGATTGTCTGGAATGGTGAGTTTCTAGGAACAGTAGAAAATTCGGTTACAGACTCTTCAGGAGTATCTTTTTTGATAAACGGAAACTTTTCACTTTCAGTCATGATCAAATAAACAGAACCTTTTGCATTCATTCTTGCTGTTCTTCCGTTTCTGTGGATAAAAGCATCTTCCATTGTTGGAAGTTGATAATGTACAATCGATTCTATTTCCGGGATGTCAAGACCTCTTGCCGCCAAATCTGTGGTGATCAATACTCTTGCTGTATCGTTTCTGAATTTCAGTAAGGCTCGTTCTCTTTCGTCCTGTTCCATTCCGCCGTGGAAAGTTTCACGGTCAATGCCTTTTTCGCGTAAAAGCTCAGAAATACGGTCTACGGCTTCTCTGTGATTACAGAAAATAAGCATTCTTTTATTTCCAATTTTACAGATGAGATGAAATAGTGTATCTAATTTTTCCTCAGCGGTAGTCATCACCTTTCTTAATTGAATGTCAGGTTTATTATCTCCTAATTTTAAGAAATCAATTACTTTTTCATCTTTTAAACCCGTGAACTTAGGAATTTCATCCATTGATGTTGCAGAAGTAAGCATTCTTTGGTAAAGATTGTACATGTTTTCGATAATGTATTCCATATCATCATGAAAACCAAGCTCTAAAGCTTTGTCAAACTCATCCAAAACCAAGTTTTTTATGGTTTTTACATCAAGATTTTTATTTCTCATATGATAGGCAACTCTTCCCGGAGTACCTATTAAAACTGCCGGAGCCTCTTTAAGATTGTTTACTTCAATTTTTTTATCGTGTCCTCCGTAGCATACAGTCACTTTAAAATCTGTTCCCATCGATTTGAAAACCTGCTCTATCTGTAAAGCTAACTCTCTTGCCGGAACCAAAATCAAAGCCTGAATTCCTGTAGATTCTTTCTTTAAACTTCTAAGAACAGGAAACAAAAAAGCAAGTGTCTTTCCTGAACCGGTTGGTGAAAGTAAAACAACATCGGTGTTGTTTTCTGTAGTTTTGTATGTAGATTTCTGCATCTGATTCATATCCTGAATCTGCAGTTTTTTGTAAATAGATTCTAATTCCATTTTGCAAAGGTAGGGGATTTGGATGAAAATTTATTTTTAAATTAAATGGAAGTATTAGTTGAGGTTATTTGTTAAAAGGAGTAAATGACTATTTGATTATAATTATTTCAGAAGTAAGTCTTCTATACATGAATATTTTATCAAAATTTGTTATAATTTCATTTTTAATATTTACATCGCCTATATAGCTATAAAAATCCCATCCCTCTACTATAAGTAACCACTGCTGATCGCAATTATTATATTTTAATAAAGCCTCATGCTTTTTAGATAAAATTCTATTTAATTCTTTATCAGTAAAATCAGGAACAATTCCAAATTTTGATTCAAAATGTGTTGACTTTTTGAGATTGTCGTTTCTTGTCATACATAGATTTAAGATTCCTTTCGGTAATTTCCTATAGCCTAAAGCAAGAATAGAATCTTTTATTATCATACTTAAATTAGTCCATTCTATATCAAGGTTTTCATAACGAATAGATTCATAAGATTTTAAATTAATAAACTCTTCATTGCAAAACTTTATTAATTTATCGATAACTAACTTTCTTTGATTTTGTTTAATTGGAAATTCATTATCTAATTCAATATCTAAGGTAAATTTAAATGGAATGTAACCCGCAAGCTTTTCGACTACATCATTATTGAATTTGATTTGGAATTCACTTTTCCCCATCATATTTTGATCATAAATACATTCAGTCAATTCAATCCCAATAACATCTGAATTTTCCGATGTAAAAATTATATCGGGTTTGTCACTGAAGTCAGGAATTCCTTTAGGCATATTTTTATAAGTTTCCTGAAATCTCTCAAAAATGTATTTTTCTTCAGTTTTGGTCATAAATAATATTGAAATTTTACGAAATAGCTAATAGTTTTAATTTTGTTAATGCTGCAGATATCAAATTTCTGAATTTCTTGTTTTAACAATTAAAAATAGATAATAATCCTTAAAAAAATAAAACTGTTTAACATATTTAAAATAATTTAAAGAAATTTGCATAAACTCAAACACTCAAACACTCAAACACTCAAACACTCAAACACTCAACATGACTCGCGAAAAAACAAAACTCATGACCGATAGTTTCGCTCGTTCTGAAACTTTAAAGTTCTATAAAGCCGAATTATTAGAAATAAATACCGATTTTGTTTCGATTAAAATTCCTAAAATGGAATTAATGACGAGAAAAGCGGGGATGTTCAACGGGGCAATGATTGCTTCTTTGGTTGATGTTTCTTCAGGATATGCCGCGGTAAGTCATTACGAAGAAGATTGCTATGTAGTAACGGTGGAGTTGAAGGTTAATTATCTTCGTCCTGCAATGGGTGATGCATTGGTTTCAAAAGCTTATGTAGTGAAAGGAGGTTCTAAAATCAGTGTCATCAGAACTGAAATTTATACGGTTGACGAAAACCGTACTTCAGAAAGTCATGTAGCAACCTCTTTGGTAACAATGATGAAAATTAAATAGATTTACAGCAAAGAAAACTTAGTATTCATCATCAATTGAATGTGATTGGAATAAGTTTTGTTTATAAAGACCGATAATATAAAAATTAAATACTATGAACTTAATCATTCGACTATTGATTACGGCTATTGTAGCTTTTTTACTCACCAAAATTTTACCGGGTGTGCATTTTGACGGTTTTTCAACGGCAATTATTTTTGCAATTGTTTTAGGACTTTTAAATCTTATTGTAAAACCTGTTTTAAGTCTTTTTGGTTTGCCGCTTACAATTATTACTTTGGGCTTTTTTGCTTTGGTAATTAATGCTATTATTATTCTTATCGCAGATTATTTTATAGATAGTATGATGGTAGATGGTTTTTGGTGGGCGTTTATTTTTAGCATAGCGCTTTCTATAGTGACATCGCTTGCCAATTCGATGTTTTCAGATGGAGATTAATTAAATTAAATTCTTAAAAATAAAAAAGTGGAAATTCAAAAGATTTCCACTTTTTTTATGAGATAGAGTATTCTTAAGATTTAAAAATGAATATTGTGGAGATTGTGTGGTAATTTGAAATGAAGATAATGCTTTGATATCCGATTATTATTATAGTATTAATTAATTTTTAATAATTCATAAATAATTAAAAATTGGTAAGTATTTTGTATTTAAAAATTAATATTTTTAAAATATATTTATTAGTAAATTGTTTTTGATTAATTAATAATTTATTTACACCAAATTTCCATGACAAAATATTTACAGATTTACCTACTGTTGATCAGTTGTTATGCCTTTTCTCAGGCTCCCATCAATGTAAAAGTAAAAGACGCTTTTGGGAATGAAAATTTTCATGTAACATGTACCAATGATCTTGATGCCAATGGCTGTATTCCGCTTCATGTAGAATACCCGGAGCTGAAACAATCCACAACATACCAACTTACCCAAGGAACGTATAATCCGCCCATTCCGATGAACCAAGGAACTGCGCTGAATGCTAATTTTGATGATATATTTACACCAAAAATAGATTTACCATTTAAATTTTGTTTTTTCAATCAGTATTTTGATGCTATCGTTATTGGCTCAAACGGGATGGTTACTTTCGATTTAAGTCAACAGGGAAATATTAATTACCCTAATGTTCTTTGGCAAAATCCCAATACCGGTTTGCCTAAGAATTCTATTTTCGGGGTGTATCATGATATGGTGTTTTCTGCTGCAGACGCATCAGAGATTTACTATTCTACAGTAGGAACGGCGCCTTACCGAAAATTTGTCATCAGTTATTATGATGGAAGAGTTGCAGGATGTACCGACCGTTCTTCGTCACAAATTGTTTTGCATGAAACTACAAATGTTGTAGAAGTTTTTGTCGACAAAAAATTGACACCGTGCCCAACCAGAAAGTTTGAAAATGCTTTGATTGGAATTATAAATGATACAGGAGCTCTAGGATATTCTCCACCCTCAAGAAATACTGGAAATTGGCAGGCATTACAGGAATCTTGGAAGTTTACGCCCAATGGAAGTGCAATTCAGCCAACGGTAACGTGGACTAATTCTTCGGGGCAAACTGTAGCATCAGGAATTCAAGCTACTTTGTGCCCTACTCAGAATGAAGTGTATACCGCCAATGTTGTTTTTGATATTTGTGGAAATAGTAATTTGACATTATCTGATGATTTCACTCTTGATTTTGATCCTTCTTATCCTATTTCAAGAAATCATACCCAGAATTTTTGTGGAAATGCCCCGATTCAACTTAATTTAAATGATTTTAAACCCAATGTAACTTCACAAAATCCTGCAAATTTTAACTTTACTTTTCATCAATCTTTAGCTGATGCGCAGAATAATCAAAACAGTATTTCTACAAATTATACCCTAAATGCCAATAAGGTTTTATACGTAAGAATTCAGAATCCCAATGTTCCCGGATGTTTCAGAATAGCGGTTCTTACATTGAACTTCCTTACCAAAACTCTTTTAACAAATACGATTTCGCTTTGTGATACCAATAATGATGATATCGAGCAAAACTATGATTTAAGTTTCTTAAACAGTCAGCTTTTTCCTGCAGGAACATCTGGATTTTCATATTATCTCTCTCAGTCGAATGCTCAAAACAATACGAATGCTGTAACGACGGCAAATATTACCACGAGCACTACGCTTTGGGTGAGAATACAAGATGCAACGTGTACTTATATTCTTGGGCCCGTAAGTTTTACTTTTAAAACAGGAGTTAATGCTAATTCGCCGATTAATTTTCCATACACCATGTGTGATATTAATGCAGATAATAATGAACCATTTGATTTCGCTTTAAATATTGGGCCTTTAATTACGACACAGCCAGGAGCTGTTTTTACAGCGTATCAAACCTTTGCAGATGCTTACAATAATTCCGGAACGGTGGTGGGAACAATTAAGGAAGGGCAGTACACGGTTTATATAAGGGTTCAAATTCCGGGAGGATGTTTTGCGGTGGTTCCCGTCAATCTGAATATTACTTTTACAAAGATTCTGGTTAATGATAAAAATGAATATATCTGTTTCAACGGAACCGATGATATTACCGTTAATCTCCAAACGTTGTCTGCCAATATGCTTATTGCTCCGGCAACAGTACCTGTTATAAAGTTTTACGATAATTATTCGGCTGCATTAGACGGAGCAGGTTCTATTTCACCCATTCAAACCATTACAGAAAATGGCAACTTTGTAAGCAAGACTTTCTATGTTCGATTTGAGGAAAGCGAAACATGTTATACCGTCAAAGCAATCAATGTACATTTGGTTCATCCGGTTATTGTAGATTCTAATTTTACGGTGTGTGATTTTAATAATGATAATGCGGAAGTTGTTCCCTTAGCTCAGTTTTCTGGCGCAATTATCGGAAATCAGAACGCTACGACAACTTTCTATCTAACACAAGCTGAAGCTCAGAACGGTACCAATCCTGTAACGAGTGTAAATGTTGTTGGTACAAGACAGCTTTTCGTGAAGATCAATTCTTACAATTGTACTCAGGTCTATCCGGTGACCATTAGTTTGGTATCAACTCCTGCTGTAAATAATGTTGTGAATATTAACCTTACTAATATTTGCGATAACAATAATGATGGAGTAGAGCTATACAATCTTTTATTAGCTCAACCTCAAATCTACAGTGGTTCGAATGTTACATTTACCTATTATACTTCTTACAATGCGGTAACTCACGTATTTTCTGGTCCCATTGCAAATCCGGCTGAGTTTCCTGTTCAGGGAAGTGCAACGGTTTATGTGAAAGTGAAATTTAATAATAATGAATGCTTTTCTGCATCACAATTGAATATTCAGATGACCTTTTTACCAGTAATTGTGCTAAAGAATGCTGTTTTAAATACGTGTGATGAAGATTTTAATTTAAATGAAACCTTTCAATTAAATGATGCCGTTTCTCAAATGTTTTTAGCTTCTCAGAATACGTATCCGCTTTCTGATATGACGATTACTTATTACAATACTTTAGCAGAAGCCAATGCAGGAGTTCCTTCCACTCAGATTGGGAATAGTATTGTAACAACAGTTTCTACGGTGCAGGTTTGGGCAAGGTTTCAGTCGAAAACGAGCGGTTGCTTTTCAGTTGCGCCAATTGAGTTGAATACATATTTTCCTCCAAAAGCAATTAATTCTACGATAACAGTTTGTGATGATAATCTGGATGGTGTTTATGAAGTCAATCTGATGAATTACACCAATCTTTATGTAGATATTCCGAATACAATCAACACTTTCACGTTTTATCTTACTCAAACTGATGCACAAAACGGAACCAATGCGATTGCAAATCCTCAAAACTTTACCGCAAATCCCTTTCCACAGCAGATTTGGGTGAAAGTGATGAACATTCCGGGTTGTGATGATATCGCAACAATCAATTTCATTATTGGAACTAAAGTGGTGCTCCAAAATTCAGGGCCATTCCTTCTGAACAATGTTTGCGATACCTTAAATGACGGAATAGAAAATGTAGATCTTACCCAATTCCAGTCACAGATTTATTCAGGAGCCAATGTTACATTTACCTATTACTCATCTTTGGCTGATGTAAACTCGGGAAGCAATGCAATCACAAATCCCACAACCTATTCATTCAATCAAAACTTAGGTTTCGATACTGTTTATGTAAAAGTAAGCGTTCCCGGATTTTGTCCTGAAATAGCAACGATTAAAATCTCTCTGAAAAGAGTTCCTATTTTTGAGATTCCTACCCAGTATTTCTGTCCGGATGGAAAATTTAGTTATACTTTAGAAGTAGAAGGATTCAATATTATAAGTTATGTTTGGACAAACCCTTCAGGACAGGTAGTTTCCAACACCGATACAATTACGAATATGAATATGGTAGGAACGTATTCTGTGACGGTGACAGCAGATAACGGATGTTCTTACACGGCGACTTTTGAAGCAAAATATTATGATGTTCCGGTTATTCAGAATATGATCGCGAGCGGTAATACCTATACAATAATAGCTACCGGTTCACAGCCGATCCTCTATTCAATTGACGGAATTAATTGGCAGGCAACAAATGTTTTCTATAATTTACCGACAGGAATTACAACTTTTTACGTAAAATATGTTGAAGGAACATGTATTGTAAAACAGGACGGTGTTATTCTAGATATTAAAAATGCAATTACACCAAACGGAGACGGGCAAAATGATAAATGGATTATCAGAAACCTTCATGTTTTCGGAACCAAAATGACGAATGTAAAAGTATTTGACCGTTATCAATATTTAATTTTCGAGCAAAATACAAATACTCAAATTATTTGGGACGGAACGATTGCCGGAAGACCGATACCTACCTCAAGTTATTGGTACGTCATTACACTTCCGGATGGAAGAACGTTTACAGGATGGGTTTTAGTGAAGAATAATAATTAAAGCTTTAAAAATATTTTAAATAATGAAACCTCGCTGACTTTCAGTGAGGTTTTGTTGTATTTAAATCATTTTGTTTCCAAAGTATTCATACTTCACACAATTAAAAAATATCCCTATCTTTTCATAAACACAAAAATGATGAATGAAATCTTAACAGAAATCAACGGAACTAAAATCCAAAAAAATCATGTTGAAAAGCTTCCGTATAATCCTAACTTAAAAAAACTATTATCCGGAAAACGAAAAGCTGGAATTTTAAGTGAAGTTATTTTTTGGAAAATGGTTCGGGCAAAAACATTTCACAATATAGATTTTGACCGTCAAAGAATTATTGGAAACTATAGTGTAGATTTTTATGTAAAAAATTTAGGATTAGCCATTGAAATTGATGGTTGGAGCCATGATACTAAAGAAATTTACGATGAGGTAAGACAAAAATATCTTGAATCTTTAGGTTTAAAAGTTTTCAGAACCACAGATTTTGATGTTAAAAATAACTTGTCTATTGTAATGAAAGATTTGGAAAAATTTATTATTGAAAATTATGGTTTTTAAATTCCCCTCCTTTGGAGGGGTGGATTAATTTTTTAAGAAAATTAAGACGGGGTGGTAATACAACCAAGCAATAAAATAATGTTCTAAAAAAAATGCTTGCTAAATACCACCCCGTCAAAAATTCTTCCGAATTTTCGCCACCCCTCCAGAGGAGGGGAATTCTATTATATTGGATATTTTCTCACATTAGTTGCACGACTTTTCTAATTTGAATATCTTTAAAACCACAAAAATCTATCAATTATCAACAAATAACGACCAACTATAAATGACTTTCCAAGAACAGATACAACAAGGTATTCCTAATCAATTACCTCAGCCAAAACCATACGAAACCAATATCAATCATGCTCCGAAACGTAAAGAAATCTTAACGGATGAAGAGAAAAAACTCGCTCTGAAAAACGCTTTACGTTATTTCGAACCAAAGTTTCATGCAGAATTAATTCAAGAATTTAAAAAAGAACTCGACGAGTTCGGAAGAATTTATATGTACCGTTTCCGTCCTGATTATGAGATGAAAGCGAGAGATATTGCAGAATATCCCGGAAGATCTGAGCAGGCAAAAGCGATCATGCTGATGATTCAAAACAATCTGGACTATGCAGTGGCTCAACATCCACACGAATTGATTACTTACGGTGGGAATGGTGCGGTTTTCTCCAACTGGGCGCAGTATCTTTTGACGATGAAATATTTGTCTGAAATGACAGACGAACAAACATTGACAATGTATTCAGGGCACCCGATGGGATTATTTCCTTCTCATAAAGACGCACCGAGAGTGGTTGTGACCAACGGAATGATGATCCCGAATTATTCTAAACCGGATGATTGGGAAAAATTTAATGCTTTAGGTGTGACGCAGTACGGACAAATGACGGCAGGATCTTATATGTATATCGGTCCGCAGGGAATTGTTCATGGAACAACGATTACGGTTTTAAATGCTTTCAGGAAAATTAATAAAGAACCAAAAGGAGGTTTGTTTGTTACTTCAGGTTTAGGCGGAATGAGTGGAGCGCAGCCAAAAGCAGGAAATATTGCAGGTTGTGTTACCGTAATCGCGGAAGTGAATCCGAAGATCACCAAGATACGTCATGACCAAGGATGGGTGAATGAGATTCATGAAAATCTTGATGAATTGGTTGCGAGAGTAAGAAAAGCTCAGGAAAATCAAGAAGTGGTTTCTCTGGCTTATCTTGGAAACATCGTTGAAGTTTGGGAAAAATTCGATCAGGGAAATTTAAGAATTGATATCGGTTCAGACCAGACCTCGCTTCACAATCCTTGGGCGGGAGGTTATTACCCGGTTGGACAAAGTTTTGAGGAATCAAACACGATGATGGCAGAAAACCCTGAATTATTCAAAGAAAAAGTTCAGGAAACTTTGAGAAGACACGCTGCAGCAATCAATAAACATACAGAAAAAGGAACCTATTTCTTCGATTACGGAAACGCATTTTTATTGGAAGCTTCAAGAGCCGGAGCTGATGTAATGTCTGAAAATCCAACGTTGGGAAGAGAGTTTAAATGGCCTTCTTATGTTCAGGATATTATGGGGCCGATGTGTTTTGATTATGGTTTTGGGCCGTTCCGTTGGGTTTGTACAAGCGGAAAACCTGAAGATCTGCAGAAAACAGATGAGATCGCGTGTCAGGTTTTAGAAGAAATGATCCAAAATTCTCCTGAAGAGATTCAACAGCAGATGAAGGATAATATTCAGTGGATCAAAGGAGCGCAGGAAAATAAATTGGTGGTCGGTTCACAGGCGAGAATTTTGTATGCCGATGCGGAAGGAAGAATGAAGATCGCTGAAGCTTTCAACAAAGCCATTAAAAATGGAGAGATCGGAGCGGTAGTTTTGGGTAGAGATCATCACGATGTTTCGGGAACGGATTCGCCTTACAGGGAGACTTCCAATATTTATGACGGTTCGAGGTTTACGGCAGATATGGCGATCCACAATGTGATTGGTGACAGTTTCCGTGGAGCAACATGGGTTTCTATTCATAATGGAGGCGGCGTTGGCTGGGGCGAAGTGATCAACGGTGGATTCGGGATGCTATTGGATGGAAGCGATGATGCCGACAGAAGATTAAGATCAATGCTTTTCTGGGACGTCAACAACGGAATTTCCAGACGAAGCTGGGCAAGAAATGAAGGTGCTGTTTTCGCGATTAAAAGAGCAATGGAAGCGGAGCCGAATTTGAAAGTGACGTTGCCGAATTTTGTGGATGAGAGTCTTTTTTAATTTTAGAATTTGAAAATGAGTTAATTTGAAAATGATAAAGCAATCCGTCACTTCGAGTAGCTTTTGAAAAAAAAGCGTATCGAGAAGTTATTGTATTGAAATATAAAAACCTGCCTCACAGCAGGTTTTTATATTTATGATAGCGCGGATCTTTAATCCGTGCTTTATTCTTGCTCACGGATTGCAAATCCGCGAGATCGGGAAAAAATTATCCATATTTTATTCCGATACTTAAAAATAATTCCTACTTTTGGGAGCAATTAATTTTTAACCCAAAATGGTCAACCTATTTTGGAATATGACACAAAAATAGAAATGAAAATGAAAAAAATAGTATTCAGCATAGTAACTGCTCTTGTTTTAATAATATCAATATTCCTTTATATGAACAGGGATAAATTTGTCTATGTAGGTTCAGTAGATATTATTGAAGTCGATTGTAGCAAAAAACGTCAAATCCTGAGCGAAGTTTTAGAAAGTGACCAAAGGATTAGAAAAGCAAATGAACCTATCAAATATGCTAAAGAAGATCATAGGAATCAAGAATTAGTGATTAGCATTATTGAAAAGTGTGGTATGCCAACATTAAAGGAGGTGAATCAAAGACAAATGGATGCAATCTGGTTGGGACTGCAACATAGTACTGAAGAAAAAATCAGAAAAAAATATTTTCCGCAAATAGAGAAAGCGGTTAAAAATGGAGACTTATCTAAAGGACAGTACGCATTGATGAAAGACAGGATTTTAATGGACGAAGGAAAACCTCAAATTTATGGTTCACAAATAAAAAATGGTAAATTGTATAAAGTAGAAAATCCTGCAACGGTGAACAAAAGAAGAAAAGAAATGGGATTGGAACCAATAGAGGATTATTTAAAGTATTTTAATATTCAGTTCAATCCGAATTAACAACACAATATATAATCACGTAGACAACTCCGGTCATAATTAAATGGAGTGTGTCTCTACCCATTGATGCGAGCATCTTGCTCGTATTCACTCAATTTAGTTTAAGACACGAGATTGAAGCTCGCGCCAGCGAAGTATAACGCAGAAATATTCATTTTCAAAAAAACCTTAGAAAGTATGGAAAAACCTGCTGTGAGGCAGGTTTTTTTATTCCATTTATCTATTATTAAATATATTCTTCAAAAATTTCTGACATTTTTGCTTTCCAGTTTTCTGGTAAATCATCCCAGTTATCATCCCACTCCAATGTTTTCTTATATGCTTTATATGGTTTTTCTGAATTTGCTTCATATCCAAGTTCTTCTTCGACATTATTATTCATTAAAATAATTTTTCCATTGCCATCTAAAGCATTTGATATTGGTTCATTATATTTTTCAGCATTTGGTTCAGTAGAATCCAAATCGTGAACAACAATTGGCTTTATATCCATCGATGTTAAATATTTTACTAATCCAATAATAGCAGCTTTACCACGAGCTTTAACAATTTCAAAATCTGATAAAATTTTAAAATATTTAGTTTTATCTAATCGTTTTAGAGTTTCTTTTATTAAAATGTCTTCTGTATCTCCTTCTACAATAACAACTTTTTTTGTAAAAAATATTCTGGCTACATGGCTGTCAATTTTTAAAATCATTTTCACGTAAGACTTATCATCCTCTTGAAGCTTTATAAACTTTTCGGTTACATTAAATATATCGCATTCTACATGATTACCACAATTATATAGCCTATTTAATATTTGCTTTGGTTTACGAGATAAATCAATAATATAAGGAGAGTGTGTTGATGCTATTATTTGGGATGAACTTGAGCTTAATTCATAAATAGCTTCTCTCATTTGATTTGCTGCACTTGGATGTAAGTAAGTTTCTGGCTCTTCAAAACAAACAATTAAGGAGCGTGCATGATCATCTTCTTTTTTTGACAGCCATAATTGCCTGTATCTTAACATTCCAAAAACAGTAGCTCTAATCATTCCAGTACCTTGATTATCAATAGATGTTTTTATATTACTTGACATCTCAACATTGAAAGATGGTTTTAAGCTTGAGGGATTACTCAGACTTGTTGTCGCATGTAATTTAGAATCGGGGAAAACGGTTGATAAAACAGAATTTAGATCAATCATCATTTTTCCAAATTCAGATTCTTCATCTTGCGGATCTAATTCTTTAGCAAGACTATCTAAATGAATTTGTGCATTTTTAAAATTTTCTGAATTTTCTCTAACAGTTTGAAATAGTTCTCCTAAAGTCGTACTAAGAACTCCAGTTCCCGAACCTTGAATCTCATGTAATCCAACATCAACAGGAATTAGTAAAAATCTTGGCAGCATCTTTAAAACATTTCCAGGAATTCCACCTGGATTTTGAAACCATATCTCTTCATCTGAAATATCCCAAATCTCATCGATTTCTTCTAATTTTTCTTTTTGCTTGGCTGTTAAGTTTTTATCTAATTCTGGAAAATAATCATTAATTAATTCAGCATTTATACCTTTATCTATATACTCTTGAGGTTTCTTCAAATCCTTAAATTCATCTTTAATAATCCTAACTTTTGATTTAAATTCAATAACAACATCTTTACCTAGCTCATACGTTTTACGGTAAGTGACAGATAATCCTGTGTCTTCAGAATTTTCATCTACATCATAACTGAAAATTCTACCTTTGAAACCTCTCCAGGTTTTGGCTTCTTCTGGAAGATTTCTAAATTCAGCTTCAATTATAACAACATTAGTATCAACTTTTACTTCGTTGGTTTCTTCATCAATAATTGAATGATAATCAGAACTTGTTAATTGTTTCTTAGCAGATAATAAAGTTTCAATTGCTTTTATTGCAGAACTTTTCCCGCAATTATTTTGCCCAATAAGAAAAGTTGCATCTCCAAAAAGAATATTTACTTCTTTTAATCTTTTATACCCAGAGATTTTTAATGAATAAAGTTTCATATTTATTAGTTTTTAATTTCACTAAATATATAAAAACAATAAAAATTTACATTATGGATTTCCGTAATGTAAAAAACCTTTCTTTCAATATAATGTGTTTATAACCTGCATACATTTTACATTAGTTTAAAACAACTTTGTTTATAACTAAATACAACTTACATTTCGGTAAAACAAGCTTGTTTGTAACCAAATACACTTTACATTTCTTTAAAACAAGGTTATTTGTAATCAAATACAATTGTATTTTGTTTCCAACAATATTGTTTGTGAGTTAATACTAAGTTTTTATATTTGTTTTAAGGATTTAATTAAATTATTAACAACAAAAACATATTTTTACTGATGAAAATTACATTAGTACGTCTGAGTACTAAAGATCTTGCGACTTTGGCTCAGAGAATTATCAGCAACATTCAATTAGGAAAATATCCTGTGATTTCCAACCATCCGCTTACCGCAACTTTGTAGACTTCCTATACCGAATACGATGTGGTCTACACCAAACAGATCTACAGCGGAAAAGGAAAAGATGTTGCCACAGCAGACCACGAAAGGGATGTTGCTTATACCAATCTGAAAGCTTTTCTCAACGGTTATCGAAAGCTTCAGACAGCACCTAATTATCAGTCGGCGGAAGATTTGTACAGCGTTTTCAAAACTTTCGGACTGAACCTCGACCGTTTAAGCTATTCTTCACAATCAGCACAAATGAAAAAGCTAATCGAAGTTTTGGAAAACCAAGAAAATCAGCATAAAATAGCTCTTCTTTCCCTGGATCTTGCTTTTATGGAAATGAAAACAAAGCATGAGGATTTTGAAGCTCTATTTGCATATTAGGCGGAAGCGAATGCCGACCTCCGACAGATGACCAGCGCATCAGCTATTCGCAAAGATTTGGAGAAAAACCTGAAAACCTATCTCAATCTTCTGACCGCAATGAAAGACGTTCCCGATTGGAAACTTCTCTACAGCGATACCAATGAGCTGGTAAAAGCCGCCAAAAATTCGGATATCAAACCGGAGCCACCTCAAGACAATAAATCATAAATCAAAAACTCAGCAATCCTGCTGAGTTTTTTTGTTACACTAATCCCTTTCTCGCCCCGTCAATTCGAGTGTTTTTCTGCAACAAAGTGAAAGAAAAATGTATCGAGAATCAGCGATGTGTTAGCATAATTTGTCATTAGCTGAACAACTTCTCGATACGGTTTTTTTTCAAAAACCTACTCGAAGTGACGATTTTTCAGAAAGGAAATCTCTTTGCTCAAACGTTATCAATGGTCTTTTGCCGCCCCGTCAATTCGAGTGTTTTTCTGCAACAAAGTGAAAGAAAAATGTATCGAGAATCAGGTGATATCTTAGCATAATTTGTCATTAGCTGAACAACTTCTCGATACGGTTTTTTTTCAAAAACCTACTCGAAGTGACGGTTTTTCAGAAAGGAAATCTCTTTGATGAAATCGGTAACTAAATCATAGGTTCGTTATATTTTAAGAGATTGATAAATCTTATTATTTCAAAATACTGCTTTTGCAGCAATTGAGGCTATAGATTTGGAGTTTCATTCACGATAGAAGGGTACAAAAAAAAAGGAGACCAAACTGATTGGTCTCCTTTTCGGTAGTATGTTATTATATTTATAGTTTGTTATTCACATCCGTATAAGTTCCCGTAATAGTTGAAGCTCCGTTTTTGGTAACCGTTCCGTGAATGGTAATAGATGAATTGCTTCCGATAAACTCAATTTTAGATCCTTGGTTGATGGTCAGGTTTCCGAAGATCGTTACATTCCCTTCAATTTTCCATTTGGCATTGCTGTTAAGGATCATGTGTCCGTAAGTCGTCAGATTTCCTTTCAGGTTAAGAAGTGCACCGCTATTGATGTTCAGCGAGTTCCAAGGGTTGCTCTGTGCACCCTGATACAGCTGTCCGTACATATTAAAGGTAGCATTGCTGTTAATATTAACGGCTTGTGAAGCGGTAAGAGCACCACACCATGTCAACACCTGATTAACATTGATCCCCTGAAGACTTTTTGTTCCGAAATATTCAAGAGTCTGCCCAGAATTAACATTCAGCCATTCGCTTCCAGTGTATGCTGCATAACCAGAGCAGTTTACCGCACCACTAGCAGGCGCTACTGTTTTGATGATCTTCAGTCCTCCCGTTCCTGTAGCAACGAAGATATATTCACCTCTACTCACTACGAAGTTAGAAGATCCGGTAAGATCGATGGAACCCATCAGTTTCAAGTCATTATTGTCAGGGGTGTATACATAAATACCTGCACCTCCGTTAGCCACAAATACACGTCCGGAATTTACCGACACCGCGTTGCTTACAATATCCGCAGGGTTTACATTTGGAACCTGGGTAGGTACAGAAAGTTTCTGCAGCTTGGCACCTGTTGATAGATTATATACTCCTACACCGTTGTATCCTTCAGAAACCAATAATTTTCCGTCGATAAAATCGATTGTTCTTTTAGCCTCTGCTACGTCAGATGAGGTAGTGAAAGAAGTAAGAAGATTTAATCCGTTGGCGTCATAAATTTTCACACCTTCGGTACCGCTAAGCACCACGACTTTATTATTGTTAAATCCTAAAGCTCTAAGGTCGCTCAAAGGAATAGATATTTCCACTTGCTGACTTGTTTTGTTAAGCTGTGCCAAAACGCCTGTAGCTCCTGAAACAGCATAATATTTTGAACTGCTTGAAGTAACATCTGTTCCCACTTTCCCAGTCAGAGCGGTTTGTTGAAGAGTATTGGTCAACATACCACCACTAAGCGTCATGCTTCCTACAAAAGCAGGTGTCTGAGCACCTGAAGCATAGATGTCTTTCGCTCCGGCAATGTATAATTTACCATTGTCGTATCGTACCGAACTTACATCGGTATCGGGAAGGATCGCCTGCATTACAAGCTGCGGAGCATTGGGGTTGGTAATATTCAATACTTCAATGGCTCCTAAATAGGTTTCTCCCTCCGTATTATAAGATACATACGCATAGTTTCCTTCTACTGTAACGTGGGTGGCGCGAAGTGTTTTTCCATTATAAACCGGTGGTGCTACTTCTGCTACCAATACCAATGGGAAGTTACCTGCTGTTGTTGTTTTTCCTTCGAAACCCGGCTTCATATCTAGAACCCCTGAATGAGTAAAATCGATCCTTTTGCTCAGAGCATTAACATCAGAACTTAAAATAGGTCCTTTTTCCTGTTCATTCTGAATATCCATGTCATCATTTTTACAAGATACAACAGTTAAAAATGAAAGTGCCGAGAGGTACAGTAAAATTTTTCTCATAGAGATGTTTTTAATATGATTTATTGATGATTTTATATTTTGCAAAGAAATTAATTTTTATTGAAAATACCCAATAAACAAAGCCCTTTTGATAAGTTTGTAAAGTTATTAAAGGCTATAAATTGTTTAAAGAAATATTTTTGCGAATAGATGCTTCTTTATATTTTTAAATATTACTCCCTTATTTTCAACCTTATATTTGTTACAATTTCGTCTTTAAAATATAGTGATAACGATGTAAGGGTGTTTCCAAATTTATCTGATTCTACAGGATAAGACCATGTCATGGAAGCATACATATGGGGTTCATGTCCAAAAAGTTCACGTATTTCTTTTTTGCTTTTCCCAATAGGAATTTTAAATTTGAAAATATCATCAACAAGGGTGTTTCTTTTTTCTGGACGGGTTTTCCAAAGGATACTATCAAATTGATGATTACCAATTTCAAGTAAAAACAATAGCTTTTTTATTAGGTTTGGCATGTTATCTAGTAGTTATTTAATTATTATTTGAAATATCTTGTAAATTCATTAAAAAGTTAATTTTTTAACGATACGCATCATGTTTTATTATAAAGCAGTGGCAGTATAAGTTACTGTTTGTGTATAAGTTCCGGCAGGTTTACCTAAGATATCTGAAGAAGAAGATTTCGATGCAGGAATGGTGTAATCCAAATTCAGTGTTAATGCACTTCCAAGTGGAGCATTTGTAACTAAAGTTTGATCAGTTGCAGATAAAACAACCGCGCTTTTTGTTCCGCCCATTGTT
>NZ_LELA01000015.1 GCF_001677955.1 Chryseobacterium sp. BGARF1 | reverse complement strand
CAGAATATCTAAAATTTCCATATAACAAAAATACAAAAAAGCTTGAAGCAAGAGGCTTTTAGTAATAAGTCAAAAACTATACTTATAATATTTAAACTCTATTCATTCAATTGAACACTAAAAATCTCAAACTCAAAACTGGCATCGCTTTTGAACTTTTCACGAAAATTTTATAATGAGAAAATCTTTTTTAGCAATCTTACTTTTAGCAGCGTTATCGTGTGAGAAAAAACAAGATAAAAGTCCGGCAGTTTCTACAGATAATCTGAAAAGATCAAATGAAAGAACCGATACAAAACCTGAAGCGTTTTCAAAAGAAGTAGCGCTGAAAAAGACTAATGATGAGCTTTTACAAGCACTGAAAGTAGGTTATTATGATGTTTTTGCCAATTATATTCATCCTGAAAAAGGGGTGCGATTTTCGATGTATGCTTTTGTTAACCGAAATGAGGATAAGCATTTCTCAAAAATAGATTTTGAAAAATATCTGCATACAAAAACTATCTTTACTTGGGGCTCCAGAGATGGGTCGGGTGAGATTTATAAAGCAACTCTTGAGCAATATCTCAAAAATTGGGTATTTAAAAAAGATTTCACAAAATCTGACTATGCATTTGATACATTTTTAGGCACAGGTAATTCTCTTAATAATTTAAAAGAAATATATCCAAATACCAATTTTACAGAAAATTATATTCCCGGATCTGAAAAATATAGCGGAATGGATTGGAACGCACTCCGATTTGTGTTTGAAGAATTTGAAGGGAAATATTACGTAATCGCTATCATCAACGACGAATGGACGATTTAAAATTCCCCTTTTATGAAGGTGGATTCAATGAAGTTGAAGACGGGGTAGTTTACAGAATTTGTACCAACTGTTTCGTTAAATTTTTCCTAGAAAACTGCTCAATATTTTGAGTGTTTTCTAAAAGGTTTCCATTTTTCCACAGTTCGAATTTTTCTAAAATAAAATCTTCAATTTGTTTGGAATCATTGTATCCAAAATGTTTTCCGGCTTTTGTTTCATCTAAAATTTTTGCAACATCAGCTTCATTGGGTCCGAAAGAAATAATTTGTTTGCCCGTCGCTAAATATTCAAATATTTTTCCAGGAATAATGCCTTTTGAAGAGTCATTTGGAAAATTAGTGATCAACAAAAGGGAAGATTTCGCCATTTCATCAACCGCTTTATCGTGCGAAACGTAACCAAGATTCTGAATATGATCTTTTAAGCTTGATTTCTCAATAACTTCTAAAATTTTATCATCAATTCTCCCAACAAATTTTAGGTTAAAGTTTTCCGCAAAATCTGAATTGGTTTTCACTAAATTATCGAGTGCTTTCCAAAGGTTTTCAGGATTTCTTAATTGTTCTAAAACACCGATATAGCTTAAAGTAAATTTTGAAGCCTTCTCTGTCATGCTGAGCGAAGTCGAAGCATCAGTTTCATCAAACCCATTGGTGATACAAAACGCATTCGCTCCATTTTTACGGAAGTTTTCTGCATCGGTATAACTTGTTGCCAAAGTGATATCCGCAGTTTTGAACACTTCAGATTCCAATTGGCGGTGTTTTTTATCTGATCTGTTGGTCAGTTTTAGATGTTTATAATACGAAATTTCAGTCCACGGATCACGGAAATCGGCAATCCATTTTAAATCAGGGAATTTCTTTTTTAAATTTAAACCTATCAAATGCATCGAATGGGGCGGACCAGAAGTAACAATGGTCTCAATATTGTTGATCTTCAAATATTGCTCAAGAAACTGAGTTGAAGGATTAACCCAAAAAACGCGTGCATCGGGAATGAAAAAATTTCCTCTCACCCAAATCGAAAGTTTAGATTTCCAGCTTTGGTTGCTGCCCACATCAAATTGCCCCGCTTTGAATTTTTTGTTACTTTTATTAAGCTTTTCCGCCAATTGATAAGGCTCCCAGATTTTTGTTCTTACGATTTTCAAATCTTCCGGAACATCTTTCATTAAGCTTTCATCCAACAAAGGATAACTTGGGTTTTCAGGTGTATAAATAATCGGTTTCCAGCCAAATTCTGGAAGATATTTTGCGAATTTTAACCAACGCTGAACTCCTGGTCCTCCTGCAGGTGGCCAATAATAGGTGATGATCAATATTTTCTTTTGTTCCATATAATTTTGCAACCTGACATTCTGAATGAAGTGGAGCGTAATGAAGAATCTATTAAACTTAAATAATTCTATTAACTATTTTTGGAGGTGTTTCTCCAATTGGTTAAAATAATATTTTTCTGCAGTATAATAAGACCAATACTTTTCATTATTGTTAATTAATTCATTAAACGTAAAAGTCGTATTTAATTTTTTATGGCACTGCTCTTCAATGTTTTCTTCGTTCAAAGAGATTTTCTCACTGTTAATAAAAAGAATTGTACTATTTGAAAGTTGAGATATGTCTAAAAATTCACGGTATCCAATTATTGCAAAAGTGATAATTTTGTTATGTGAAAAATAATCAAATACTTTTTCAGTTGGATATTCATATTTATTATGAATTATATAATTCTTGAAAAATTCATCAATATTTTTTGAATCATCTGAAAACTCTATTAATCTTTTAAAATCAAACTCATCAATTAACAAGGGAATAATATAAACATCTTTTTCTTTAAAGTGTACAACTTCTATTGGTAAATTGATTTGAATCGGAGTTATGATATAAAAAATTTTCTGACCCATATTTTCTGTAATGTTATAATTCTTTAAATTATTTTATACAGTTTTTTCAACAATAATTTTTTTCTTTTTATTCAACCAGAAAATTCCGAAAGCACTCAATGCAATGAATAATCCGAAGCAAAGAAGAGAAATCCATTTTCCGGTTTCGATAACTTGCGGCTCAAAAACCATTTTGATATGATGGTTTCCTGCCGGAACGTGTACTGCACGCAATAAATAATCGGCTTTGATGTAAGGAACTTCTTTTTCGTCTACAAAAACTTTCCAGCCATGAGGGTAAAAAATTTCAGAGAAAACTGCCAGTTGTGGAGTTTTAGACTGAGATTTAAACTCTAATTCATTAGCTTCATATTTTGTCAGATTGATCGTTGCCGTAGAATCTGCCTGAACTGGTCTGTTATCGAAATATGATTTGTCAGAAGCATTAATAACAGCAGTTTTCTTACTGTCGATCTCCCCAATATATTTAATTTCTTCGTCTGGAGTATTTACAAATTTCAGATCACTTACAAACCATGCATTTCCATTGGCTTTAGGATTCGGAACAACTTGTGGCTCTCCCGGATTTCCAAAAATCATGTATTTTGTATTCAGTAAATTTAAAATTTTCGGGGTTTTTACGCTGTCAACTTTAGAAATATATTCATTAAGTAAATCATCATAGCGTCTCAATCTCACCGCATGATAACCTCCGATTGAAGCTTTGAAATAAGAAGTATTAGTTTCGCTGGTTGTTCCTAAAACCTGATTGTAAATTCTGTAATGTTTTTTATCTTTCTCAGCAATTGTTTCCAAAGTTTTATTCACAGGAATACTTGCCAAAATAGACTGTAAGTTGGCATTGTCGCCTACTTTTTCAGCTAAATAATCTGATCCTTCAGTTTGGAAAGGGTTTTCAGCAAAGATCTTATCTACATAATTATCGTCATTTAAATAACGTTTATTAACCGTCCAAAGATCAAATAAACTCACCAATCCAATGATAACCAAAGCGATGTTTTGATTTAGTTTTTGTTTTAAAGCAAAGAATAAAACGGCTACCGTAATTCCAACATATAATAATGCTTTGATAGCATCTGTTCTGAACATGCTGAAACGTTCATCAACCAAATAATCGAGTAGGAAAGGTGGTAAATATACTTTTTCGTTATCCGTGGCAAAACCTAAAATTGATTTTCCGAAAAAAATTAGAATTAAAGTTAAACCTAAAGTTCCACCTCCAACATACGTAAGGATTTTCTTTTTGTAGTCTTCTTCTAAAGTCTCACTATTGAAAAATCTGTATAATCCGATAATTGCAATTAACGGGAATAACAATTCCACAACAACCAAAATAGAAGAAGGTGCTCTGAATTTGCTGTAGAACGGAACATATTCTATAAAGAAATCTGAAAGCGGCATGAAGTTGCTTCCCCAAGCCAATAATATGGTGAGAATTGTCGCACCTAAAATCCAATAACGGTATTTTTTTGAGGCAAAAAAGAATCCCAAAAGTGCTAAGAAACAAACAATGGCACCTTGATAAGCTGGTCCGGAAGTTCCCGGTTGATCTCCCCAATACGTTAAACTTCCAAATCCTTTAGAAATTCGGTCGTACTCGGCTTGTGAACTTACATTATCCTGAACAAGCTGCTGCACTTTTTCCATCATCTCTTTTCCTTCAGGTTCCTGGCTTCCGCCTCCCATCAATCTTGGAATAAATAGATTTAAAGTTTCCAGCTGCCCGTAACTCCACATCAAGATACTTTCTTTGTCCATTCCCGTATTTCCGGCAGTATGGGTTTCGGTATTCAGAATTTGTTTTCCTCTTACCGTTTCTTTGATGTACTCAGAATTAGCCATGATTCGCTGGGAATTCATCCCAACTCCGATTGCTAAAGCGGAAGCTATAATTCCTGATGAAATTAAAAAATGTTTCATCGGAACCTTCTTTGTTATCGCTCTTACAAGTTCAGAAATAAATAAAAATCCTAAACCTAAGAACAGATAATACGTCATTTGCGGATGGTTTGCAGCAATCTGTAATCCGAAGAAAAGGGTAGTGACAATAAATCCGAGGACGTATTTTTTTCTGATATAAACCAATAAAATTCCGGCTAAAAGCGGTGCGAAATATTCTATGGTGTTTACTTTTCCGTTGTGTCCGGCTGCAATAATGATGTAAAAATAAGTAGAGAGCCCAAAAAAAGTAGCTCCGAGAAGTGCGTATTTCCAGTTTCGGACGGCAACCATTCCTAAAAGGAAAAATCCTGAGAACAGTAAAAACAGATAATTAACCGGTCTTGGCAAAATATTCAGATAGCTGTCAACTTTTTTGATAATATCTCCTTCAAAGCGGCTTCCCATTTGGTAAGTTGGCATTCCGCCAAACATAGAGTCGCTCCAATAAGTTTCTTTATCATAATTGTTTCGATAATCAATCAACTCTTTTGCGCCGCCTCGATACTGTACAATATCATGCTGAAAAAGCTGTTTCCCCGTAAAAACAGGAGTAGAATATAAAAATGCTAAAACTAAAAATGCAATTAATGAAACTGCAATATATATTAAGTTTTTGTTTTTTGCCATCTCGGTTATTAAGTAGATTTTAATTTAGGTGTTTTAGAGAGTCAAAATAATATTATCTTTTCTCTTTCACCTCTTCATAGTCCACAGTTTCTGCGTCCCACTTTACTTTTTGCTCAATATTCGTTTTTGAGTTTTTGGTTTCCTGCTGCTGACTGTTATTGGGTTTGAAGCCCATGAAATTATAAAACTTTTTGAAGAAAATTCTCTTCAAAATATTCCAGACAAAAAAAATAACAATAGTTGCGAGAACGATCTCAAAAATTCCTTTGATAAAAGACATATTACTTTTTATTTAATAATTCAAAGTTCAAGATTTCAAGTTTTAAAATTTCAGTTCTAAAACTTTCAGACACTCAAACCCTAAAACTTATTTAGATGAAGGGTTTACCATTACAGAAGAGTTAGAAACACTTTTCATCGACTGAGTTTGCTTCCCGTCTGAAATAGATTCTACCTGCGTAGTTTTTACACTGATGTTTTGGTTGTTAATCCACCCTGTATTTTGATCAAACTTAATAGTTCCGTTTTGAGACAATTCACTGCTCATGCTGTGAGTCATCGGACCTTGAGATTTTTTCTCTTCTTTTTTAGGAATTCCGCCAGTGATTGAAATTTCTACAATGCCGTTTCCTGCACTTTTCAGTGTGTAGTTTGATGTTACTTTGATTTTTCCTGCTTCATCTGCGCTTTCAGAAGTGCTCCATTTTTCACCGATTTTTGCTCCTTTTTTAGGAATTACAGAAAGGTTTTTTTCAAACTGATCTTTCAAAACTTTTTCGTTAAAGCTTTCTTTAAGGCTTGCTACAACACTAGCTCTTTGGTTAGCATCTTTAACGATGTTTTTAAGCGCATCAGAAATTTTTGTGTAAACAGCTTCAAATCCGGTGATAGAAATTACGTTTCCTTTCGTATCCATCTTCATATTCAGCTTGTTTCCGGTAAGTGCTTTGTTCACATTCCAGATCATTTTCAGATCATCTTCTTTAGGAAGAGGAAGTTTGGTATCTACAATAACAGTTTTTCCTTGAGCGGATTGAGAGTTTCTCTTTCCAATCAGGTTGATGGTAAGATCATAAACATTCCCTTTGATATCATTCACTGTGAAACTCATTTCGTCAGTAGATTCACTGGTTCCGGTCATGGTTTTACCTTGCGGATCAGTCATCGTTTTTGTATCTCTTTGGTACGTTGTCAAAGGATAAGTTTTTCCTTTTTCAAGTTTAAAAGTCTGTTTAAAAACGCCCACAGAATCTTTGATTGCAGCATCTGCTTTTACTTCTTTTACAGAATCTGCAGGAACTTCTACGGTGATTGTTTTTCCTGTTTTAGGATCTATTTTTGTTACGGTTGCTGTTTCCTTTTTACATGAAACAAGTGCTATTGAGATTAGCGCTAATGCTGCTATGTTTTTCATTAAATAATTTTAAAAAGGTGAATTAAATTTTTGTGATTTTCTGTCTCATTGCTTCATATAAAATCGCTCCACAAGCTACAGAAACGTTCAAAGATTGTGTTTTTCCTTCTATCGGAAGTTTTATTTTTTCGTCTGAATGATGCAGAACTTCTTTAGAAATTCCGGTCTCTTCATTCCCCATTACAATGGCGCAAGGCGCAGTAAAATCAACGTCGTATATCAATTTTTGTGCCTTTTCAGTTGCAGAAAATACTGCAATTCCACTTTGCTGTAGGAAATCTACAACGTGAGCCAAATTCGGTTCTTTACAAATTTTAATGTTGTACATCGCTCCGGCTGAAGTTTTTATCGCATCAGAATTTACGGGTGCTCCTCCTTTTTCAGGAATTACAATCGCATCAATTCCTACACATTCTGCAGTTCTGCAAATTGCTCCGAAGTTTCTTACATCAGTTAATCTGTCTAAAATTAAAATGAATGGCGTTTTGCCTTCTTCAAATAATTCAGGAACAATATTTTCTATTCTGTGAAACGGAACATCAGAAATAAAAGCCACTACACCTTGGTGGTTTTTCCTTGTAAAACGGTTAAGTTTCTCTACCGGAACGTAGTTGGGACGTATTTTATTTTTTGCTAAAATAGCTTTCAGTTCAGCGTAAATCTCACCCTGCAATGCATTTTGCACAAAAATTTTGTCAATAGTTTTTCCAGCTTCAATAGCTTCCAATACGGGACGAAGCCCAAAAATAAAATCGTCTTTCATTGATTTGTCATAAAAATTATATGGTGAATGGTCAATTGTCAACTTTTCTTCGAAATCAATTTTCAACTATGTATAAAATTCACAATTGACTTTTGACTTGCGAAGCAAAATTCACTTTCAACTATCTTCCTTTTTCTCCTAAAATTGCTCTTTTCTGCGCCATTGCATAGCCGTAGTGCAGACTTTCGTGCATGTTGTTAAAAATAATAGCATCCTGAATACTCTTCAAATCCATCCCGAAACTTGTGGTGTAAGGTGTGTAATCTGAAAAGAAATCACTGTCGAAATCTTTCATCAAAGTTTTTGAAGTTTCGGTCAGTAGAAATTCTAAATCTTCGACTTCAGATTTTTGAACATTCAGATTGGGTAACGTTCCTTTTTTGTACGTTTCGATCCAGTATTTATCAATTCTGAAAGGATTTCCACTCAGGTAATAATGCAGCAATTGCTGTGTAGCAACGGTGTGAGCAATATTCCAATAGATATTATTATTAAAACCATCCGGAATTAATAACAGCTCTTCGTGAGAAGTGTCCTGAAGAATATCTAAAAGATTTTTTCTAACCTGTCTGTGAGCTTGAAAATGATAATTCATTTTGCAATATTTTTAATCTTCAAAAATAGTTTAATAAACTGAAAATGACAATTCTTGACTTAATCAATGAATGAAAATTTATAGATTTTTATGAAATTAATGATTTTGTTGAGATAAATTTATTAAAAGACCGATTATTAACCTTATATTTAAGAAAGAAGATTTAACAAACTTTAACTCAAATATGGCATTAATTGTGTTGATTAGTGCAAGTATTTATCAGAAATTTACCCATTATTTTAATTCAAACTAATGTCAGATTCATATCAAGCAGAAGACATCCGTCAATTGACCGAAAAGGTTAAAGAACAAAATTATTTTTTTAATCTTCTAAGGCAGGAAATCAATAAAGCGATTATTGGTCAACATTACATGATTGATCGCCTTTTGATAGGGCTTTTAGGAAATGGTCACGTTTTGCTGGAGGGTGTTCCCGGTTTGGCAAAAACTTTAGCGATAAAGACTTTGGCAGAAGCGGTTCACGGCGATTTTTCAAGAATTCAGTTTACGCCAGATTTGCTTCCAGCAGATGTGGTGGGAACCATGATCTATAATATCAAAGAAAATGATTTTTCTATAAAAAGAGGTCCTGTTTTTGCGAATTTTGTTTTGGCAGATGAGATTAATCGAGCTCCAGCAAAAGTACAGTCTGCTCTTTTGGAAGTAATGCAGGAAAAGCAGGTGACTATTGGTGATGAAACAATGCCGTTACCGAAACCTTTCCTGGTTTTAGCCACTCAAAACCCAATCGATCAGGAAGGTACTTATCTTTTACCTGAAGCGCAAAGCGACCGTTTTATGCTGAAATGTAAAATCGATTACCCTGAATTTGAGGATGAAAGAAAAGTGATGAGAATGGTTTCTACTTCGCATCAACCTGAAATTAAACAGGTGATTTCATTGCAGAATATTGTTGAGGCAAAAGCAATTGTCAATCAAATTTATCTGGATGAAAAGATTGAAAAATATATTTTGGATATGGTTTTTGCAACCCGTTATCCTGAAAAATATGGACTTTCTGAACTGAAAAATTATATCAGTTTCGGAGCGTCACCAAGAGCATCAATTAACTTAGCCATTGCTTCGAGAGCTTATGCATTTTTGAAAGGGAGAGCTTTTGTAATTCCTGAAGATGTAAAAGCTTTAGCACAGGATGTTTTAAGACACAGAATCGGGCTTACTTTTGAAGCTGAAGCCGAAGAAATTACTTGTGAAGAAATTGTAAATAGAATTTTAGCTAAAATTCAAGCACCCTAATCGCAATTTGAAAATTTAAAAATGTAGAAATTTGAAAATTATCATCTTTCTCACTTTCAAATTCTCAAATTAGCACATTTTCAAATTGATTATGCAAATAAAAGATATTGTAAAAAAAGTCAAGCAAATAGAAATCCGTACCAGAAGGAAAACGGAAGCTACTTTGATGGGGCAATATCACAGTGCTTTTAAAGGACAGGGAATGACTTTTTCCGAAGTTCGTCCTTATCAGTTCGGAGATGAAATCCGCAGGATTGACTGGAATAAAACGGCTCGTTTCCGCGAACCTTTTGTGAAAGTAATGGAAGAGGAAAGGGAACTGACCATGATGATTCTGGTTGATATTTCCGCATCGATGGATTATGGTACAAAAATTCAACTGAAAAGAGAATATGTTGCAGAAATTGCAGCAAGTTTAGGATTTTCTGCAGCGGGAAATAATGATAAAGTAGGATTGATTTTATTTGCAGACAAAGTATATAAAGTGATTCCGCCACAGAAAGGGCGAAAGCATGTTTTATCAATGATCAGTCATATTTTGACCGCTGAATATGTTCCTGCAGTATCAAAAATGGATAAAGCTTTAGAATATATGATGGGGATTTTTAAAAGAAAATCTCTTGTGTTTTTGCTTTCAGATTTTGAGGATGATTACGATTCTAAAATTTTGAGAGTGGCTTCTAAAAAACATCAGCTTTTGGGAATGAGAATTTATGACGAAAAAGATAACGAAATTCCCGATGTAGGTTATACTTTATTATATGATGCCGAAACAGGAAATCAGATTTGGGCAAATACTTCGAGTGCAAGATGGCGATATACATTTGCTGAAGCACAAAAACAGAAACAGAGAAATCTGGAAGAAGATTTTGCCAATTCTTCAGCCCAGTTTCTGAACATCAATACCGGAGAAGATTACTCAAAAATGTTATATAATTATTTTCAGAAAAAATAAAATATTCAATAGGAGCGGACTTTAGTCTGCTTTACATGATAAAATAGAAAATGGGCTTTAGCCAAAATTTAGTATTTAAATTGAAAAAAATATTCTTATTACTCTCATTTTTTATCTGTGTAAATTCTTTTGCACAGCTGCTTTCTTCTAAACTGGAGAAAACGACGCTTGCTTTGGGAGAAGTTAATCATTTGGTTATAAAAATAGATAATCTTAAAAGCCGTGCAGTTATTACTGCACCAAAAGATGAGTTGCTGCCTTTTCATTTTGAAGAAATTTCAGACAGCATCAGCATCAACGCCAATACGTATGAAAGAAAAATAGAATTTGCTGTTTATGAAGTAGGAGTTTTTAAAATTCCAGAACTTGAATTTAAAGTGGGTGATAAGCTTTTAAAAACCATTCCTTACGAAATTGAAGTTATTAATACTGCTTTGAAAGAAGATCAGATCAATGACATTATGAGCAATAAGGAAGTCGATTTAGAAGCAACCGATTACTGGCAACTCTATAAGTGGTATATTTTGGCGGCAATCGCTTTTATTTGTTTGATTTTTGCGATTGTAATGTTTGTAAAGTATGGAAGAAGAAGAAAAGATTCTCCCGTTGTAGCGACAAATCAGACTTTAAAAGAATTAGATTCGTTAAAGAAGAAAAAATACATCGAAGACGGAGATTACCGTTCATTTTATGTGGAACTGATCGATATTTCCAGAAAGTTTATCACGAAACAATACCGAATTCCTGCAGATATTTTGCTGACGGATGATTTAATTGTTTTAATGAAAGAAAATAATACAATTTCGCAGGAGAACGAAAAAATTGTAGAAGATGTTTTCTTAAGAGGTGATTTGGTGAAATTTGCCAAAACATTCCCAGATAAAGAAGTGATGGAGAAAGATTTTGCAGAAATAAGAGACTTTGTGCAGCGCTCTTCCAAGGATTTAGAATTTGAAAACCTGAGAAAAGATGTTTGATTTTGAATTTTACAGTCCGTGGTTTTTTCTTTTGTTTTTGCTGTTTATTCCGCTTTTATTTAGAGATTTAAGTCAGAAAAAGAGAAAAGGAATTAAGATTCCCACTACCAAAAATATGAACAGCAGTAATGGTATTTTGCCTGTGCTTTTCTTATTGAAAATCTCAAAATATATCATCCTTTCAGCTTTGGTTATTGCCATGGCAAGACCTAGAACTTTTTCGGTTTCTCAAGATCGAGACGAAACAAAAGGAATCGACATCATGCTGGCTGTAGACGTTTCGCTAAGTATGTTGTCGAAAGATTTTGACCCGGATCGCTATGAAGTATTGAAAAAAATTGCAGTAGATTTTATCAATAAACGACCTAACGACCGATTTGGTGTGGTAAAATATAAGATGGAAGCTTTTCTGAAAGTACCTTTAACGTTTGATCATGATGCTGTAAAAGATGAAATAATAAACATGAACCAGCGGGAAATGGCAGATGGTACTTCCGTAGGAGACGGATTGGCGGTTGCCGTGAATCATTTGATAAAAAGCAAAGCAAAGAGCAAAATAATTATTTTGATGACTGATGGAGTAAATAGCAATGTGAAAAACCTTTTTCCACCGGAATTTGCTGCTCTTCTTGCTAAAGATAACCATATTAAAGTATATTGTATAGGGATAGGAACTAATGGGTATGCTTTAACGCCTTATGACTATGATGAGTTTGGGTATTTCTACAATGAACAAGAAGTTTCTATTGATGAAAATATGTTGAGAGAAATTGCTGTAACCACAGACGGTAAATATTACAGAGCAGATTCTGAAAGCAGATTACAGGAAATTTATGCGGAGATCAATAAACTTGAAAAAACCGATATCAATATTTCTAAGCTTTATAATTATGATGAGCATTTTAAACTTTTTCTTTGGATTGCTTTAGGAATGTTGGTTTTTGATGCTTTTTTACGTTGGGTACTTTATAAATTTTTAAGCTGATGGATTGGTATTTAGGAAATAATTGGTATCTGTTGTTATTGCTGCTTCTGCCGCTTTTATCATTTTTTCTGATGAGTTATCTGCGTTGGAAAAAAAGAAAAAGAGAATTATTTGCAGAGTCAAAATTTCATGAAAGTTTGTTTGAAAAAAATTCAGGATTTATAAAAATATTCCCTGTATTTTACTTTTTGGCAACACTTTTCTTGATATTTTCAATTATTGATCTTTTAAGTGGAGCCGAAAAAATAGAGACCAAGCAAAAGATGAATAACGTAATGTTTGTATTGGATGTCTCTAATTCTATGAATGCAGAAGATATTAACCCTGATCGACTTACCCAGGCTAAGAATTTGATCATCAATACAATGCATGAATTGAAAAATGATAAGATAGGTATCGTAATTTTTGCAGGTGAAGCAGTTTCTATCATGCCATTAACTACAGATTACAGCTCAGTAGAAAATTATATTACAGATTTGAGTACAGATAATATCACCATTCAAGGGACAGATTTTCTTTTAGCAATGGAAACTACAGCAACTAAATTTAAAAATATAAACAAAGGTTCAAGAAAAGTAGTTTTGATAAGCGATGGCGAAGATAATGAAGGGAACGATAATGCCGCAATAAGATTGGCAAACAAAGAAGGTATAGCTATTACTTCTGTAGGGGTGGGAACTGATGAAGGTGCACCTGTTCCTGTTTATAGCAATGGTCAGCTTATCGGGTATAAATTTGATCAAAATGGGGAAACTGTTATTTCTAAAAGACAAACCGGAGCTCTAAAAAAAATGGCAGAATCTACAGGCGGAACTTACATCGACGGAAACAACATGAATGATGCTCCTAAAAGAATTGCTGACGAAATCAACAGAAAGGTTTCGGATACTGTTACCACAGTCAATTCTCAAAATGCGAATCATTATTATCAGTACTTTTTAGGCATTTCGATATTTTTCTTTTTAATGATTTTCTTATTTAATCCTAAAAGAGATTTTAATATTTAAAGGAAATCTGTTTTTAATTAAATACTTTAACCCAATTTTAACAAATAAGACGCTGTTTCTTAACATATAAAGGGATAATTTTGCAAGAGATGAATACTAAAATTGTATTTTTAGCGTTACTTTTTGCTTTTTCGTTCTCAGGTGCAGTATTTGGGCAGGAAAGTTATAAGACTTTAGTCTTTGAAGGCAATCAAAAATTTAATGCTAATGATTATGATGGCGCTTCTTCAAAGTATATGGAAGCCATAAAATCAAATTCTGGTGATTTTACAGCACATTACAATTTAGGAAATGCTTTGTATAAAAGAAAATTGTATCAGGATGCGAAAGAGGAATATGCAAAAGCTGAAAAACTTTCTCAGACTTTACCAGATAAAGCGGCAACGCTTCACAATTTGGGAAATACAATGATGCAGATGAATCAGCCGGATAAAGCCGCTGATTACTATAAACAATCTCTGAAACAGGATCCTTATAATGAGGCGACAAGAAAAAACTACGAGATTGCTAAGCTGAAGCAGAAGGAAATAGAAAGGAACAACAGCAAGAAAGACAACAACCCCGGTAAAAACGGAGGTGGAGAAAATAAAAACAAAGGAGAAAAAGGAGATTCTAAAAATCAAAAACAGGAGCAGGGCAACGGTCCTCAACAAAATAAAGGTGAGGATAATAAACCCAAAGGAAAAGGTGGTGAAGGTAAGCTTCCCAAAGAATTAGAAAAAGCCATCCTGGATAGCATTAATGGTAGAGAAAGAAAAACTGCCAAAAGAATTTTAGATAAAAAATCTTATTCAAAGCCACAAAGCAACGAGAAAGATTGGTGATGAAACAAAAAATTATTTACACAATATTTACCCTCATATCTGTAATTTCTTACGGACAAGTAGAGCTGTCGATGAAACCTGATAAAACAGACTACAACGGTAAAGAAATTGTAAATCTTACCATTATTTTAGAATTAAACGGCAATAATCTGGAACAAAAAAGTAAAATCATGCTTCCCGATTTGTCAAAGTTTAATATGATTGGTAGTGGATCATTCAATCAAATTGTAAATGATGCCGACACCAATACCGCAATCGACAAATATATTACGCGTGTAGCTCTTGAACCTAAACAGAAAGGAAAAATTAGAATTGGTTCAGTCTTAGTAAACGTCAACAACAAAATTTATAAAACCGAACCTTTTGATATTTTCATAAGAGATATTGAGAAAAAGCCAATAGCAAATATTGCTAATGACGTTTATCTTAATATGGAAATTGAAGACCGTGAAGTTTATCAGGATCAGGCTACAGTTGCTGTCTTACGTGTTTATTCTAAAAATATAGATAATCTTCGAAAAGTAAAAAATATAAAACTTCCTCAGCAAGATAATATCAATGTACATGCAGTCAATCTAAACAGATCAGAGATAGATCCTTCCGGATATGCCAATATGGCATCGCAGGTTTTGGCTGTTTTTATGGTGTTTCCTAATGAGTCTGGCTATGTAGAAGTGCCTTCGGTTTCGGCTTCTGTAAATACTTACTCTAAGAAAAGCAGTATCACATCGAATAAAGTAAAACTTAATGTAAAAAAACTTCCTGAAGGTTCACCCGAATCTTTTAAGAATGCGGTGGGTAATTTTAAAGTAGATATTTATTGCCCGTCAAAAGAAAAAATTGAAGCCAAAAAACCTGTAAATGTAACCGTAAAAGTTTCTGGCGAAGGTAATCTTGCCGATATGAGCCTTCCAAAAATTGAAGAGTCTCCTGATTACGAAGTTTTTGCACCAAAAATTACCTCGCATATACATGCTGGCCTTACAGGAATGAAAGGTGAAGTTTTTGCTAAATATATTTTAATTCCTAAAAAAGCGGGCGAATTGATTGTGAAAACAGAAGCTTTTGCTTTCTTTAATCCTGCAGAAAAAGAATATGTGAATCTGGGACAGGAAAAATTAGGCTTAACTGCTTTTTCGCATGATCAGGTTTTAGAAGCAAGATCTACAGTAGAAAAAGTAAATGATTATACCAATACTTTGCTTGAAACAGTTGATAGCCCGGTTTTAAAAACTACCTCTTTCAAAGTTAAAGAAAAAAATAAATTCAACTGGAATGTACTTTTTGTAAATATTGCGATATTAATTGGGTTATTTATCGCCTATATGTTGTTTAAATATTGGCAAAAAAAACAAAAAATAATTAAAGAAAAGCCAACCCCAAAACCTTTAGGTTCTGTTGCTGAAACTGAAAAAGAAATCAGAGAAAGTTTAAAAACCGATATCAGCGATTATTTTGCTTATCTTGAAAATCTGAAAATTTCTGGGGACTATCCTAAATTTTTTGAAACCTTTGAAGAAATGGATGCAGAAGTAAGAAGTCAGTATTTCCAAAGCTCTAAGGAGGATTTTAAAATATTTCTTGAAAGACAAAACGGCAAATCTGTTGCTGAAAAATATCAGGAATTATTGCAAAAGATTCAGATTGAGAAATATTCTCCGCTTACAACAGAAGACTCATTAAATGACTTATTAACCGATATTGTTAAATTATATTCTCTTATTAGTAAATAATCATTTTTTATTTATATTTTTGCGAAATTAATAATCGTAAGAAATGGAGGTTTTCAACAGTTTCTCTTTTAAAGAAGTTATTACCAGCTTTATGGTACTTTTCGCCGTTATCGACATCATCGGTTCGGTACCTATTGTGGTGAGTTTGCAACAGAAGTTCGGACAAATAGAAGCAGGAAGAGCTTCAATTACTGCCGGAGTAATTATGATTGTTTTTCTTTTTGTAGGAAATAAAATCTTAAAATTTATTGGAGTAGATGTCAATTCATTTGCCATTGCAGGAGCTTTCGTTATTTTTATCATTGCGCTTGAAATGATTTTAGGAATTGAAATCAACAAAACAACCGAAGCAAAATCGGCCTCAATTGTTCCTATTGCATTTCCTTTGGTTGCAGGAGCAGGAACTTTAACAACTACTTTATCTTTAAGAGCAGAGTTTCATGATATTAACATTATTTGTGGCATCATTCTCAATACAATTTTCGTATATTTGGTGCTGAAATCTGCGAAGTGGATTGAGAAGAAAATGGGAGAGGCGTCTTTGGCAATTCTTCAGAAAGTTTTCGGTATTATTCTACTGGCAATTTCAATTAAATTATTTACCGCAAATTTTGCGCAGCTGGTGCAGAATTATATAAATTTTTAGATCATGCAGAAGTTTTATAAAGTATTTTTAATCGTATTTGTCGTAATCATCGCTATCAATACGTATGCAATCGACTGGAATTCAGATATCACATCTGAAGATAATGTTAAATTTTTAATTTCTATCGCTTGCGGATTGTTGGGTGTTGGTTTACTTTTCATCCTGAATACTTGGAGTAAAATAGGCGCAAAGAAGTAATTCTTTGTACATAAAATATAAAACCTCTTTCATTTTGAAAGAGGTTTTTTGTTGGTTTAAATATTTTATTTTTATGAATGTATTATAACCAGATTTTTCAAGACGGCTTCAGACTTAAGCTCAGTTTCATTCCATTCTTTTTCAGAATTACTTTGAGCGGTAATTCCGCCTCCAACAAAGAGATGAACTGAATTTTTATATAATCTTGCGCAACGCAGATTAACGAAATATTGAATGTAATCTTCTGTTTCAATTTTGATGTAACCAGCGTACAATTCTCGAGGAAATTTTTCAACTTTTTCAATAATTTCTCTGCAAAAATCCTTAGGAATACCACAAACTGCAGGAGTAGGATGAAGTTCCTGAATAATAGAATCTAAGTTTTCAGGATTGATTTTTATTTTAAAATCTGTTTTTAAATGTTTAATGTTTCCAGAAATATGGTCATAAGTTTCAGACTCCTGAATAGAATGTGAATCACGATATTTCTCTAAAATATTCCTGATGTAAGATGAAACAGGTTTCTGCTCTTCAATCTCTTTTTCAGTCCATTCTTCAGACACAGGAATTGTTCCTGCAATGCTCATTGTTTCAAACTCGTGAGTCGATTTATTGTATTTTCCTAAAACTTCAGAAAAAGCACCCATCCATGAAGTTTCACCGTCAAAAAATAAATATTTGAATGCATTTGAATAGTTTTTACAAAGATTATTAAAACTATTTTTTAAATCAATTTTATTAAAGTCTTTTAGAATTTTTCTTCTTGAAAGAACAAGTTTCGGAAGATCATTTTCTTTGATTATTTGAATGACTTCTTCCAGTTTTTGCAAATATTCTTCTTGAGTTTCTGCAATAAACTGAGATTCATCTTTTGGTAAAATTTCAGAAGTGATTTTTAAATTTTCAAATTCCGTAAGGTTTTTTTCAATGATTTTTCCGGCAATATCAATTTTTTCAGCATTATTAAAAGAGTGAAAATTGATTGAATTAGTGTTAGAATTTTCATCCGTAGAATAAAGTTTCTCGTCAAAAGGAAATTTGAAATAGATCATAATTTTGAATCTTTCAGAAAACCATTATTTAGAAATAAAATAAGATATTCCTAAGCTGATTTTTCTTTCAGCAAAGGTATTATTAGTCTTAAAAATGTCAAAATCAAATGAAGAGTTTTTTAAAGAAAGATTTTTAATTTTAAAATGTTGATATTCTACATCAATCAAAAATCGGCTGAATATTCGATATTGCAAGCCTAAAGAAAATCCGAAGTTGATTTGATTGCTTTTAAAATCATCCAGTTTATTGAGAACATTATTTTCAGGAACTAAAAACTTCATTTTATAACTGTTTTTATTGGCCAAAAATCCAGCAAAAGGTCGCAGGTTTTTCCATTCATAGATTGCTTTTAACTGCAAAACATATTCTAAGTGTTTATTGTTAAATCTTTGAAAGAGTAGAGGTTGGTCGTCTTTAGAAAAGTAAAAACCGTCGAGGTAAGTTTCTTCTTTATTGGCATCCAAATCAAATGTAGAATTCCAAGAATAGATATTTGCAGAAAGCATTAATGAAAAATTCGGATCGATAATGCTTTTAGAAATCCATATTCCAAGATTTTGCCCGAAATGTTGATTTTTTCCTGACAGCATTTCAGCCCAACTAGCTTTTTTAAAACCAATTCCTGCCTGAATTCCGTATTGAAATCTTTTTGTTCTTAGCTTTTTTATTTGTTCTTCAAGTTCTTCTTTATCAATGTTTAGATTGATTTCTTTAATCTCTTCTTCTTCGATTTCCAAAGAAGAAAACTTTAAATTTGCAGGTTTTAATTTTATTGCTTTTTCAAGGTAAATAGTATCGTACACAATCACTTTTTCATACACATAAATGGTGTCTGTTTTTTTGCGTTGAGCGAAAGCGCAAGTAATGAAAATAACAGAAAAAAGTAAGATTATTTTTCTTAAAAACATGGTTGGTTTCGTTTTATCTTTCTATAAAAACAGTGTCTCGCTGAATGATCTTTTTTACTACAATCACTTTGTGAGAAACGGTTTCTGAAGAATCTTTATGAGTAATAATTTTTGAAGATACAGTATTTTTTGTTTTAATGAAATGGTTTTCTGATTTTAAATCTTGATCGTTTTCTGAAACTGATTTCTGGCTTATTCTTAGATTTTCTAAATTTTCACTTAAAAGTGGTTCTTCATTATTATTCAATTTTTTTTGATCATTCGAATTCTTATTTTCTTCTGATTTAGAATTTAAAATATTGGAACTAAATGTTTGTATTAAAGAATTTTTAGGAGTGAAAAGTAAAACAGATCCTACAATAATAATGAAGAAAGTAGTTCCGATAATTGCTTTCTGTTTCCAGAAATTATGAGTTGAAGAAAACGAGAGCGTACTTGAGCTTATATCAGATGGAATTTCGAAATTTTGCGATGGTGAAATGGTAAAATTTGAAAACTTACTTTGAAAATTCTGAGCCCACAATAAGCCACCAAATCCAAGAAAAACTAAAAGCTGTGCTGTTTTATTTTTTTGTGTTTCACTGTTAACGAAATGAGTCATTAAATAATTTTGCACCGATTTTTTAGCCCGCATCAAATGCGACTTTGAAGTATTGACCGGAATTTCCAGCAAGCCTGAGATCTCTGCGTGAGAATAGTTTTCGATATAATATAAATTGAAAACCGATTTGTGGTGAGAAGGTAAGCTGTCGATAGATCTCAACAGCTCTTCTCTCGTGAAATCATATGTTAAAATGTGTTTTTTTTCGTCCATTGCAGATGTTGTGATTTCGGTCAACGTGTTATCTGGGATTTCTGAGTTTTCGGTGGCAATAAAGGCGTCTTTACTGGCCTTTCGGATAAATTGCAGGGCATTATTGACTACAATTTTTTTTAGCCATCCGAAAATTGCTTTTTCATCTTTCAATTGATGATTTTTCTGAATAGCAGTGATGAAACTGTCTTGCACAATATCTTCTGCATTTTGAAGGTCTGGTATATATCTACGACAAATCCCCAAAAGTTTTGGGGAATGGTCGAGATAGATCTTTTGCCAGTTGAGATTTGTTTTTGACATTTTTAGTTCTGTACTACACAAATTGAATTAAAACAGCCCTTTGAAATATCGGTAATCATTATAGTTTCTACATCGTTTATATAGAATTTTACTGCAGAATCTTTAATTCTAGTCATATAAATATTTTGATCTTTAGTTAGTAAATGACCTATCCTATTAAAACCGTTTGGATCATTTATCTGAACTAAAGTGTTATTTTTATAATAAAAGTCGTAGCCTATGTAAAAGTGTTCGTTTTCGTTCCAATAAATCGAATTAATTGGTCCTTGAGTGATGTTCGTTGGTAAGTTTGTAACAGTATTAGTATGTACATTTTTGTATGACTGTATATTGTTTTGGATATTTTTTTCTAATAAAAATATGCCGGAAGATGTTTTATAATAACCTTTAGGTATTTGATGGGAAGTATTTGTTGAGGTTAACTGTACACCATTTTTATAATGAACTAAATCCCATGAAAAAGTGGTAGGATCATAATTTTTACGTGTAGTTATGTAAATGTCATTATTATAAATTTCAAAACCACCTATCATTTCTTCATTTTGAGTTGAAATAATAGTTTTTACTCCATTCTTCCAATAACATAGTTGATAAGTGCTCAGACCAGATGTAGGATTAATTACTTTTACAGTTCCAGCAAAGTAAATATCTCCGCTATTAATAATCATTTTCGGTATTAAACGTAAATTATCCATTTGCAAAGTTGTATTTGGTAATACATTGAGATATTGAGCTACCTCATATTTATTTCCATTTTTCCAAAAATACCAAGCTGGAATATTACTTATAAAATCAATATTTACAGCTAAAACATAAATATCATTATTATCTACATCTATCTGTATTCCATTTAAATTATTACCTCCTTGTAAAATGGTTTTCTGATTATTTTTCCAATAGCTTACTTGCAAATTTTCTGTTCCTCCTACATAAACATCATATGATGCAGTTTTCTTCTCAAGCCCATCATCAATATCATTCTCCCTGCAAGAAAATACAAAGGTTAACAATAAAATAAAAGGTAAAATTAAGTTTCTCATGGTTATTGTTTTCTTTAAAGATGTAGAAATATAGAAAGGTTGCAGCAAGTGTATAAAAAATTCAATTTTTTTTTGGAATGGTCGAGGTAGATTTTTTGCTAATTGAGATTTTTTTGCATTTTAATTTTCTACTACATAAATTGAATTGAACGTATTATTGGTTAGCGTTGATGTATTAGTAATATTTTGCGTTTCAACATTATTAATGTAGACTTTACTTGAGCTAGGCGTTATTTGGTGCTTGATTGTATACAAATTATTATCTAGCACAAACATGTCTCTAATAAGGAAATAGGTAGGGTCAACAGGAAACACTGTTTGAATATTATTTTTGAAATAAGTGTTTTGTATATATCCAATACCTAAAACATACAAATCTGAAGAGTTTGTTTCACTAAATATCTTCCCTTCATTTAGGTTCGGGAAGTTATTATTATTACTTACAAGTGTTTCAATATTTGTAGTTAAATTTCTATAATGAAAGAAACCATTTTTTACATAAAGAAAGTTGATGCCCGTTGAGTTTTGGCTAAAATTACAAACCCAACTGATACCAGGAATAGAATGAAAAGTTGTCCCAACGTAATATCCCGATTGAAAGCCACTTGATATACTATTAGTGATTGCAGAAACATATGTTTGATGATTGAAAATATTAATTTTTGATGTTCTATAAATGATATCATTTGATGTATTAAGTACTGTTTTTACACCATTTTTCCAAATACAAAACTCATATCTAAGAGGGGTGGGTGAAAAAGTATCATAATATCCGATAAAATAATTATCTCCATTATCGATTGCCATATCTAAAATTTGATAGGGTGAAAGTGTAGGAATTCCTAAATATACACGTAAGTCTTCTTTGGTATTATTTTTCCAAAAATAGTAGTTTGGGTTAACCCCATTGCTATTTCCTAAAATATAAGTGTTGTTGTTCTCTACAATTATTTTTTCAGCATTTAAATTATCGCCTCCTGCTAAATTGTTTAAAACATTGTTTTTCCAAAATGAAGCTTTATTATTTTCCGACCCCGCGACATATACATCATATGATGTGGTTTTTTGTCCAAGTCCCTCATCAATATCATTTGATGTGCAAGAAAATACAAAGGTTAACAATAAAATAAAAGGTAAAATTAAGTTTCTCATGGTTATTATTTTCTTTAAAGATGTGGAAATGTAAAAAGGTTGCAGCAGATTTTAATTAAATATCACAGGTTTTAGAATTTTAGGTATTTTTACGATGTGATAAGGCTGAGTAATAACTGTTGTAACATTTCCCTGAAGTAATTTTTCTACATCCACTTCAATATTCTGAGTGTTCTCATCAACGGTTATAATATCAACAGAATGTCCACCGTTTGGATAAACTGCATCAATAACAACAATTACCATAAATT
Organism: Chryseobacterium sp. BGARF1; assembly: GCF_001677955.1. GTDB lineage: Bacteria > Bacteroidota > Bacteroidia > Flavobacteriales > Weeksellaceae > Chryseobacterium. Next base: position 8,849 of record NZ_LELA01000015.1, on the reverse strand, counting down.
GATTAAAGTCGATATTGGTTTCTGTAAAACTAGCAGAAGGATGATTATTCTGACTGTCTATTTGACTTAGAAAGTTATTCCATTGTGTTGTGTTTGTAATCACTGTATTTTGTTGGGCAGCGTAATTTCCCATCAAATTTCCTTTTCCAATCAACTGAAAATTAATTTGGTTTTTATTCTCCAATTGTTCATCATCATGATTATCACGACAAGAAATTGTCATAAAAAATATGGAACAGAGTAAAAGGAGTAAATGTTTTTTCATGATATATAAATTTAAGGGTTTCTTTATATAAGATGAAAAAAAATAAAAAGGTTGCAGGATGCTTTAATTAAATATTAAAGATTTAGCGGTTTTAGGAATTTTCACAATATGATAAGGCTGAGTGATAAAAGATGTGACGTTTCCCTTTAACGATTTTTCTACATTGATAGTAATATACTTAGGGTATTCTTCCATTTTCGTAATCTCGATTGAGTGTCCACCGCTTGGATAAGTTTCATCTACTACAACGATAACTATAAATTCGTTAAAATCAATATAAGTTGTTATAAAACTAGCAGAAGTTTGATAAGTTGTGCTGTCTATTTGATTAAGAAAATTATTCCATTGTATAGAGTTTGTAATAATGGTGTTTTGAGGATTAACGTAATTTCCTATCAAATTTCCTTTTCCAATCAATTGAAAGTTAATTTGATTTTTATTCTCAATGTTTTCATCATCATTACGACATGAAGTTACAATGAATAATACGGAATATAATAGAATAATTAAATGTTTTTTCATGATGTGTAAATTTATGTTTTTCAATTACATAATAAATGAAAATCTAAAAATTTTGTTGTAACATAATAAAAAAGACTCAAAAATTTGAGCCTCTAAATTTTATTTAAAATAAATTTCTTATCGGTTGATAATATTGTTCGTCATCGTTGTATGATTGATGAGCTGACCTTTTTCGTCACGAATCTCGATCTCAGAAACATGCATTGTTTTTCCTTTTCTGATGAATCTTGCTACTGCAGTTACCATTCCGTCTTTTTTGCTTCTTAGATGGTTGGAATTAATGTTGGTTCCTACGCCAAAATATTTGCTTCCGTCAATAAAAATATTAGAAAGACTAGAGCCCATTGTCTCTGCTAAAACACAGCTTGCTCCACCATGCATAATTCCAAAAGGTTGATGGATGTTTGGTGTAACAGGCATTGTTGCAGTCAGCGTTTCGTTTTCAATATCAATATCGATAAAATGAATACCAATCGTTTTCGCAAAAGTTTCTTCACCCCAGTTGTTGATGAATTCTAATATCTCTTCTTTCGTTTTATCTTTAGTGTACATATTTTTATGGGTAATAAGTAATTGATAATGATTAATTTTTTAAAGTAAAAAGTAAAAAGTAAAAAGTAAAAAGTAAAAAGTAATTTTGCTCCTAATTCCTAATTCCTAATTCCTAATTCCTAATTCCTAATTCCTAATTCCTAATTCCTAATTCCTAACTTTCCGATTCATTTCCCATAATATTGGGATTCCAGTTGGCTGGAATTTTTGGACCGATATCATTTTTAATATAATAATTTTGAATTTCCTCCATGACTTCAGCAAAACTTGCTGTTTTTAATCTTTCATAAGGAATTTGGTATCCTAAGTAAACGGTATTTCTTTTAAAATCTCCGGCTGCCAAAACAATAGGCACTTTTGCTGCTAAAGCCATATGGTAAAAACCTTTTCTCCATTTCGGAACCCAGCTTCTTGTCCCTTCCGGAGTAATCACTAAGCTGAAATCATCTTTTTTAAACTCATTAGCAACAAAATTAATAAGATCATTTTTCTGACTTCTGTCGATGCCTATTCCTCCTAAACCTCTTACAATTGAGCCATACCAAGCTTTAGTGTGTGAGTCTTTGATGATGATCTTTAGTTTTTTTCCTAATTTCCAATAGGCTAAGTTTCCTAAAATATATTCCATATTATGGGTATGCGGAGCTACAACCAGAATACAACGGTCGAGATTGTTGACATCGCCCTGGAGAACAACTTTCCAACCCAAAATTTTCAGTAACAGACTGCCTATTAGTTTTTTCATGAATTTTATATTTAAAACAAAAAAGTATAACCAAACTTTGGTTATACTTTACAAATATATTGAAATATTGTCTCTCTTAAAATAAACTGCTGATTAAATCTGCAATTTTTACTGCAATTTCTAAAACTACTTGTACCATGGTTTTGCTTTTTTGTGTTTGTTTTTATTATAGAATTTGGATATACGAATATAAAACTTTTTTACGAAATAGAATAGTTTTTTTTAACTTATTTTCAAAATTACAGGAGAAGAAGAGTGTGAATTTCAAACGGTTGTCTTTCATTCACACCTTCCGCACTCTCTGAGGTTTGAATTATTTGGTTTTTATAGAGATTTTACTGTCACCGTCTTTAATCTCGATGTTTTTGATCTCATTTTCTTTCAGCTTGATGATATTTTTGATAGAATCAATTTTCTTCTTAGCATCTCTTTCCGCAACTTTTACTCCGTTGATAATTACACTGTCTTTATCATCCGAATTGTATTCTATGGTAGAACCATTGATTGAAATTTTGTTTTTTTCAATGCTGATGTTTCCATTTTCGTGATCATCAGATTCTTCATTATCGTTGATTCCGTTTCCATCGGTGTCACCATCAAAATTGATCTGATCTTTTTTCACAGGAATTACAATAGTATTTTGAGGAATTACCAACTCGTAATCGATACTGTAATCTCTGAAACGGTGATTGTAAGGATATTTTATGTAGTTCGGAAGAATTACTTTATTATTAACAATTTCTACAGGAACACTTACATTTAAAGGGAAATTATAGCCTTTTGCTTCTTTCTTTATAATTAAATAAGGGGTCTTGATATCTGCTTTTCTTGTAACATCTACATGAACCCAGTCTTTTTCAAATACAGAGTTTTTATCAGAATAAAGATCGTCGTCGTATGCTGTAAAATTCTGAGGAATCGTTACGTTTTTCATATCAACATAGATGGTGTCTGAAGTTGTATTGATGGCAACTTCTTCCACATCTTCTTTATGACCTTTAAACAACATATCTCTTTTTGCCATACTTACTCCAAAGTAAGCGCCTAAACCCATTAAAGAGATAAACAAAGCTCCTAAAACCCAACCGATATTTCTCAATTTAGTTTTTGGTGAGAAGATTTTAATACTCAACAGACTGAACAAAATAGCCGGAATTAAAGACCCAACAATGATAATTGCTGCTAAAACACTATACAATCCATCGTCATCGAAATAGAATTTCATTTCATTAGCTCCCGGAAAATTTGAATCAATTCCAAAAAGTCCGAATACCACAAATACTCCTATAATACTTCCTACCGCCATTAAAGCGAAGAATGATCCGATTACATATTTTAAAACATTCCAAACTCCGTTTCCAGCGTTATTGATGTAAGGTTTGTTTTCGATGAAAATTTCACCGGCTCTTGTACTTGTTTCGTTGGCAAACTGTACAATTTTGCTTGATTCTTCTTTTAGATTATCAAAATTTAAAGGCTTCCCCTTCATTTTAAGAAAATCAGAAGCAGATTCTGCTTTTGGTAAAACTGCCCAAAGAATAAAATATAGAATGATTACAAGGAAAGATGATCCCGGTGCAACCCATAAAAATAAAAATGCACCCACCCAGATTAATCTCATCCAAGAAATCTCCATTCCGGAATATGCTGCTAAACCTGCGCAAACCCCTGCGATTTTTTGTTTCTCAGGATCACGGAACAATTGTCTTTTGTCTGTGTAGTTTGTTCCTGTAGAATTGTTCTTATTCGATTTTGTATTTTTTTCAGAATAATAAGCTTCTTCTTGTTCTTCTATTTTTTCAGGAGTACCGATCTGTGCAATTACTCTTTCTACATCACCATCGTTGATTACTTCGCGTTTTCCTAAAGAATCTCTGAAGATTTCAACCATTCTGATTTCTATATCGTGAATTACCTCATCAGCTTCAGAAATATCCAAAGAGCTTCTAAGAGCATTCAGATAATCGCTAAGCTTTATGTATGCGTGTTCTTCTATGGTAAAAGAAAAACCTGCGAGTCCTATTGAGAGTGTCTTGTTCATAGCTTTTGTTTTTAAAGTTTTTGAGTGATTTGGTTTACAGAATCTGTTAATTCTTTCCAGGTGATTTGAAGTTCAGATAAAAACGTTTTGCCTTTTTCTGTAATTTGGTAATATTTTCTGGGAGGTCCTCCTGTAGATTCTTCCCATCTGTAGGAAAGAAATTCTCCATTTTTCAATCGGGTTAAAAGAGGGTAGAGGGTTCCTTCCACGACATCCAGTTTTCCTTTTTTCAGCTCATCTATCAAATCAGAAACATACATTTCGCGGTTATTGATAAGGCTTAAAATACAGAATTCCAGAATCCCTTTTCGCATTTGCGCTTTGGTATTTTCGGTATTCATCTTTAATAGGTTTTGTTAATTAGTTATATAAATTTTCAGATTTCGGTTCCTAGCTAGTTGAACCTATTCTTATTTTACATTACAAAGATATGTAATTAAAATGGTAATATGCAATGCAAAGTAGTGAAATTATTTTTAAATAACATTTAAGATGTTGAAAATCAGTTGTATAAATTTGTTTTAAAAATCCGACCAATTATTAATTATGATAAATAAGCCCAGTTTTGATCTTAAATTTTTATATTTGTTATCAAGTTTTCCAGATTTTCATTCTGAAATTTTGATCTTAAAACTAACCAGCCATGAATTACTCTAGATTTCTAATGACATCAGTTCTTTTAGGTGGACTTTGCAGTGCACAAAAATTTTTTGAGTTACCAAATGTTTCAGAAAAATTTAATGTTATTGTTACTGCCGAAAATTGTACTGAGAATCAGTGTAGTGGGAAAACGATCATTGATCTTTATGATAAAAGTTCAATGAAGAAACACCAGACCTTATCTTCAGGTAATTTTTATTTAGATTTAAATGAAAATCGAAAGCCGGCTTTAGATTCATTAAAAAAATCGGTTGTTTTTGATGATTTTAATTTTGACGGAGCTGAAGATGTTGCCATTAGAAACGGAAATAATAATCAGGGAAGTCCTTTTTTTGAGGTTTATTTAAATAATCCGTCTACGCAACAATTGGAATTAAATGATGAGCTTACCAGTTTGGTTCGTTCAAACTCCGGAATGTTTACAGTAGATTCTGATCGTAAGCAGATTATTGCTTATTTAAAAAATGGCTGTTGCTGGAATCTTACATCAGAATATCTTTTCGTTCCCGAAAGAGGACTTTTGAAGGTCTTAGAATTTGAAGAAGATACCAGTGATCTTAAAAAAGTAACCACCATAAAAAGAGAATTTATAGATTATAAATGGTTTGCAAAAACCACCATTTACCCTAGAGAGGTATATTTTAAAGAAGAAAATAATGAAAATACAGAAAGAAATTGATTTTATCATCGCAGTAGATGCTCTGAAAAATGTACAGAGAAGAAATTATAATGCAGATGATTCCAGAAGAGAAAATACAGCGGAACATTCTTGGCAAATCATTATTCTGGCTCAAATTCTTTTTCCGTATGCCAAAAACAGAGCCGATATTGATTTATTGAGAGTAATCAGAATGCTTTCTATTCATGATCTGGTTGAGATTGAAGCGGGTGATACTTTTCTTTTTGATGAAGCCGCAATGGTCGGAAAATTTGAAAGAGAAAAGCAATCTGCTCAAAATATTTTCGGAATTTTAGATGAACCAATCCGTTCAGAATTTTTCAATCTTTGGCTTGAATTTGAAGAAGAAAAAACTCCAGATGCTATTTTTGCATGTGCCATCGACAGAATTATGCCTTTTATTCTTAATTCTTACACCTCCGGAAAAAGCTGGACTGAAGCAAAAGTAACAGAACTTCAAATAAGAAATATGCTTGAAAATGCAATCAGCAGAGCTTCTGATGAAATGGGAGAGGCTTTTCAGACTTTATTAAACTTAAATTTAGATAACGAAAAAGTCTTAAGATAGTTTTTCATACTTCCGTAAATTTTACATATTTAGGAAGATTTAGAAGATAAATAAAAAAGTTTTCGGCAGGCTTTATTTGCCGAAAACTTAGGTAAAAGAAATGAATTTCGGTAACTGTCAGTTGCCGAAATTTTTCTATCTATAGTATTTGAATTGGTTTCTTAAATTCATCGATTGCCACAAAAGTAAAATCTCCTACAATCGCTTTTTCCCTTTCGTAAGAATACATTTGCTCGGTATAGATTTCGACACTCACTTTCATACTCGTTTTTCCAACGTAGGAAACTTTTCCGATAAGTTCAACAATTGTTCCTGCAGGAATTGGTTTTTTAAAATCAATCTTGTCGCTGCTTACGGTTACCACACGTTTTCTTGCAAATCTTGTTGCGGTAATAAAGGCAACTTCATCCATCAATTGCATGGCAGTTCCTCCAAAAAGGGTGTCGTAATGATTTGTGGTATTTGGGAAAACGGCTTTGAAAATTCTGGTTTCCGATGATTGAATTCTTTCTTCTGTAGTCATATTTCATTATTAATTAAAGCGAAAATGAAATGATATTGGAACCAACAGAATTATTCAGGAACATGAAATTCCCAAAAGACTATAAGATCAATCAACTTCAAATCGCGAAAGTTTTTGTCTAAAGAAATAGGCAGGTCTCCTGACTTGTAACATCTTTATACCTTCCCATGCTTTTGCACAGTGGTTTTTTATAAAGACTTCGGTTACTTACAGTTGCGCGACAGTCCGTGATTTTCACACGATTCCCTTTTAATCTGCGGTTAAACAGAACCAGTTTCCTGAAAAGTATTAGCATGAAGCAATGTGCCAAAAGCTAAAGACTTTCCGGGTGCAAAAATAAGAATAATAAAAGAATATATGGTAAAGAATTATTCTGGGTTGCTATAAATGATCTGGCTGATTGCTCTTCCTTCCTTAATTGTCCAGAAAGTAGTGTATCTGTGTTCACCCGAACCATTAATCATATAAAGAAAAATATGATCATCATCGATTGAAGTTACGCCCATATTATCGAAATCCATAGTAGGATCAAACATGTTTTTAATCGCTTCTCTTACGAAAACAGAACCTCTTCCCGGTTGTTGTACTCTAACTGATTTTATTTCCTTTAAATCTTCAGGAAGTTCTTTTCCAAGTCCCCAGGTTTTTTGTTTGTCTATTTTAACGATATTTCCTTCTGCATCTTTTTCCTGCTTTTTAAATTTTGCGCTTGAAGGATAAATATCGATTACCACTTTTGTTCTTTGAGCGGTTGGTATTTTCTGATTGTTATTGTCGGTAAAAGTAATCGATCTTCCATTTTTAGATAAGACCGGAGTAAATTTTGGAAGCTGATCTATAAATGCAATACGGCCTTTGTTGACCATACCTTCTTTATTAAGACTGTCGTATCTCACAAATGGTTTTGGAAGTTCTTCTTTTTCAGGATATTTTATCCAGATCCATTCGGTTTCTCCGGGAGCGGGTTTCACATACACAAAAACATCTCCTTTTTTCATTCTGATTTTATCAACGATCTTGCGGTAATCTTCTTTGTGTACACGCACCATTGCATAGCCTTCTTCGGCTTTTACAACACCAAAAGGAACTTTATCTTGGGCGTTAATCAAAGTACAAGAAAAAATACTGAATATCGATAAATAGATTGCTTTGTAGATGAAAGTCATTGTAAATGAATATTTATGGCTCAAAGATATAAATTAAATATTTTTTGGAAGATAATTAAACCTTTTCAATTCTGTTAAATCTTTGATCGGCTTTAAATAAGTATCAGAAAGAAGAAAAATATCATCTGAAATATCCAAAACATCATGATATTGATGATCTGAAATAATAAAACCTTTATGAGTTTGTTGCTTAATAATTATTTTTATTTCTGCTACTACTTTTGGTGAAAGACTGTGAAAAGGCTCATCCAGCAAAATAAATTCTGCTTTAGAATAAATAATCAGCAAAACTTCTACAATTCTAAGTTCTCCTCCTGAAAGTGTATTCGGAGTCTCATTTAAAAATGGTTGAATGAATTCAGATCGAGAAATTTTTGAACTATTTTCTTTATCACAAAACAACTTAATAAGATTTTTGATCTTTATATTTCTCGGTAAAAATGAATATTGAGGTAAATAAGCAATTTTGTTTTTTCGGTCAGATTGAGTTTTTAAAATTGTATTGTTAAGCTTTATATAGCTTGTTTCACCTTTTACCGTTCCAAAAATAATTTGAAATAAAGTTGATTTTCCACAACCATTTCTTCCTAAAAGCCCCGAAATAGTACCGGTTTCGCAGCTTAAGTAAATGTCTTTCAAAATATCTTTTTTACCAAAATATTTTGTAATACTGTCGATATGAAGCTTGCTCATAGAATAGCAGAAATAAGTCGTAAGATAATACTAAAACTAACAGTTAAACTCCAAAGTGATATTCTTGAGAATCCAAAATTGGCATAAAAGAGATATTCGTTTTTCAATCTTAATTCATAGATAAAATAATGCATCAACGGGAAAATAAATAAAAAACCAAAACTAAAATTTTTAAAATCTATTCCTGCAGGAATAGAGATCAACAACGAAAATATAACTCCCGGAATAAGAAGTTTCCTGTAAAAGATCCACAATATTTTAAGATTGACAAGCATGTTCAAAAATAAGAATAAAGTTTTAATCACTTATTGAAGAATATTTTGTTATTTTTAAAAATATTTAAAAAAAACTAAGAGCCTGTTTAAAAAATGAATAATAAAAAAGAGTATGGGCTAAAAACTGGCTAAAAATTGTCATTTTAGAGTTGCAAAACAA
>NZ_LELA01000014.1 GCF_001677955.1 Chryseobacterium sp. BGARF1 | reverse complement strand
TCAATCGTATTGTGACTTGCCAGATAAGGATAGCCATCACTCTTTCCAATTTCTTCTTCAGTAACTTTTGTAAGCCTGTTTCCGGTATAATCGTATCTGAGATTGTCAATCTTAAACGCTGCAGTATTTCCTGTCATGAGCTCTGCGGAACGTTGGAGCCTTGTAATGTTTCCGTTTAGGTCATAGTCTATTTTTTCAAAATATTCTTTGGCCGTAGGGTTACTATCTTTTTGATAAAAACCAGCTAATAATCTGTTTAATCCATCATATACATAACCATATCTTTTAAGAGGTTCATTTTCCTGAGTGGAAGTTTTCCAGTCTACTTCTGCAATGTTACCGTTGTATTTAGGCTTTACCTGAAGAGTTGAAAAATCATTATTAG
>NZ_LELA01000013.1 GCF_001677955.1 Chryseobacterium sp. BGARF1 | reverse complement strand
TTTGTTCTGATAAAACCTACTACACTGGAGTCACCGAAAATGTGTACAAACGTTTTGATGAACATCAAGACGGTAAATATTTTGGCTCCTACACGTTCTCAAGACGACCTTTACAATTAGTATATTTTTGTCAGTTTATGGATATCGAACAAGCAATTGCATTTGAGAAAAAGATTAAGAAATGGTCACAGGCGAAAAAATTAGCATTGATTGAAGGAAGATATGAAGACCTGCCTAATCTTGCGAAAAAGAAGTTTGGGAGGTAATTTATTTATCTTATTAATTTGCCCAGGTCAGTCGCAGCGTCAGTTCGAGTGTTTTTCGTAGCGTACCGCAGGAAAATGTATCGAGAACCAGTGAACCGAAGCACAAATGTTGTCTTCCCATCAAAAACTTCTCGATACGAATTTTTGCAAAATTCTACTCGAAGTGACGTCTTGTTTACACGATACGAAGACGGTTTCGTCAGTTCGAGTGTTTTTCGTAGCGCAGCGCAGAAAAATGTATCGAGAACTCGTGAACCGAAGCATAAATTTTGTCTTCCCCTCAAAAACTTCTCGATACGATTTTTTTACAAAAATCACTCGAAGTGACGATACCCTCTACACGATGACACTAAAGTCGCTCCGTCAGTTCGAGTGTTTTTCGTAGCGCAGCGCAGAAAAATGTATCGAGAACCTGTGAATCGAGGCACAAATTCTGTCCTCCCATCAAAAACTTCTCGATACGATTTTTTTGCAAAAATCTACTCGAAGTGACGATGTACGATTGACGTGTAAAATACAAACAATCCCTTTCAAAACTGAAAGGGATTGTTGTTTAAAATAATTCGTATTACAAACCTTGCAGAACTGCAAAGCATTCATATTTTACTAAATATTCAAAGCCTTCTGATACGCATTTTCCAAACCATCAAGATTTTTTCCTCCGGCTGTAGCAAAACCTGGGTTTCCACCGCCACCACCTTGGATTTCTTTAGCTAACTCTTTAATAAGTACTCCAGCTTGATAAATTCCTGCTAAGTCATCAGAAACACCAACGGTAATCATTGGTTTTCCGTCTGCGTCGGACAAAATAATCGTTATAGAAGTTGGGATCTCTTTCTTTAATTGGAAGACGATATCTTTTACAGAACCTGCGTCCAGAGAAGTTTTCTTCACTAAAAGTAATTTATCTCCTTTTTGCTCATAAGCACCTTTCCAGTCACCGATTTCTCCTTTTGCTTTTTCTTTCTTGAAAGCTTCTACTTCAGATTTCAACGATGTATTTTCTTCGATTAATTTCTCGATAGAACGTACAACATCTTTAGATTTCAGCAATTGAGAAAGCTCGGTAATTTGCTTTTCTAAACCTTTGAAATATTCCTCAGATTTATCTCCGGAAATCGCTTCAATCCTTCTGATTCCCGCTGCTGCAGAACTTTCAGAATTGATTTTGAAATGACCGATTTCGCTGGTGCTTTTCACGTGAGTTCCACCGCAAAGTTCTTTTGAACTTCCAAACTGGATCATTCTCACGCTGTCGCCATATTTTTCACCGAATAAAGCCATTGCACCTTTGTCAATCGCTTCCTGAATCGGAATGTTTCTGAATTCCTGAAGAGCGATATTTTCTTTGATCTTTGCATTGACTTTTTCTTCAATCAAAGCCAATTCCTCGTCCGTCATTTTATTGAAATGCGAGAAATCGAAACGCAAATAATCCGGACCAACGTAAGAACCTTTTTGTTCAACGTGAGTTCCCAAAACTTCTCTCAAAGCCTCGTGCAACAAGTGTGTTGCAGAGTGATTCGCCTGAGAATTTTTTCTTTCGTTTGCATTTACTTTTGCATAGAAAACAGCACCTGCATCTTTTGGAAGTCCGTTGATTAAAGAAATAATCAATCCGTTTTCCTTTTTAGTTTCAAGAACTTCAAAACTTTCAGTTGCATTTTCAAGAACGCCTTTATCACCGATTTGTCCACCACCTTCCGGATAGAAAGGGGAGTTGCTTAGCACAACCTGATAAAATTCGCCGTCTTTATTTTCTACTTTTCTGTATCTTGTAATGTAGGTTTCAGCTTCAATTTGGTCGTAACCAACGAAGTTTTCTTCTCTTTCTTCCAAAGTTACCCAGTCGTAAACTTTTTGAGCTGAGTCTGCTTTTGAACGTTGTTTTTGTTCGCTTAACGCTAATTTAAAACCTTCTTCATCAATCGTTAACCCTTTTTCCTCAGCGATAATTCTTGTTAAATCATCCGGGAAACCATACGTATCATATAATTCGAAAACTTCCTGAGTTGGTAACACTTTTTTACCTTCCGAAATCGTTTGCTGAATTAATTTTTCAACTCGGATTAATCCTGTTTCAATCGTTCTTAAGAAAGATTCTTCTTCACTTTTAATCACTTCCGAAACCAATTTTCCTTGTTTCTCCAGTTCAGGGAAGAATGCTCCCATTTGTTCCTGAAGAACAGCAACCAATTTGTAAAGGAAAGCTTCTTTCATATCCAGGAATCGGTAAGAATAAGAAATTCCTCTTCTTAAAATTCTTCGGATAACGTAACCGGCTCCTCCGTTGGAGGGCAATTGTCCGTCTGCAATCGCAAACGAAACCGCTCTGATGTGGTCTACCACAACACGAATGGCAATATCTTTTTCGTCTTCTAAAATTCCTGTGTATTTTTTGCCTGAAAGTTCTTCAACTTTAGCAATTAAAGGGGTGAAAACATCGGTGTCATAATTGGAAGATTTCCCTTGAAGCGCCATACAAAGACGCTCGAAGCCCATTCCCGTATCAACGTGTTGAGCAGGTAATTTTTCCAGAGAACCGTCAGCTTTTCTGTTGAATTCCATAAAAACGAGATTCCAAACTTCCACCACTTGAGGGTCGTCTTGATTTACTCTAGTAATTCCGGGTATTTTAGCTTTTTCTTCAGGAGTTCTTAGGTCAATATGTATTTCAGAACAAGGTCCGCAAGGTCCGCTTGCACCCATTTCCCAGAAATTATCTTTTTTGTTTCCGTTGATAATTCGGTCTTCAGAAATCACAGATTTCCAGTAATCATAAGCATCCTGGTCTCTGTCTAGATTTTCAGAAGCATCCCCTTCAAAAATCGTTACATAAAGGTTTTCTTTCGGAATTCCGTAAACTTCCGTCAGCAATTCCCAGGCAAAAGCAATAGCATCTTTTTTGAAATAATCACCAAAAGACCAGTTCCCCAACATTTCAAACATCGTGTGGTGATATGTATCTCTACCTACATCATCCAAATCATTATGCTTCCCGGAAACTCTCAAACACTTTTGTGTGTCGGCAATTCTCGGTGCAGTCGGCGTTTTGTAGCCTAAGAAAAAATCTTTGAACTGCGTCATTCCGGAGTTGGAAAACATTAAAGTAGGATCATCTTTCAGCACAATTGGTGCAGAAGGAACGATAAGGTGGTCTTTGCTTTTAAAATAATCTAAAAATTTCTGACGGATCTCTTGTGATGTCATAATTATATATTGCTTTGCTTTTTACAAATTTTTGATAAGATGCAAATTTAAGATTTTCAATCGATTTTATGTCACAAAATGTCATAATTACTAAGTAAAATATTGCTTATTAGACAATAACATTTAGATGCTATTTAGATTATATCAAAAAGACATTTTCTTTTTTTATGCGAAGCTTTTCCCGCTTTCACTACTCGCTTTTTTGAGAGTTTCAGCATCTGCATTGCCACCGCTAAAAACTCTCAAAAAGAGCTCAAACAGGTCGTTCAATCGGGGCTATTGACAACGCTTTGTCATAAATAAAACCTAACGGGTTTCAAAAACCTGTTTGGTTTGCAGGCATTTTCAAAACAATAATAATTTGAAAAGGATTTATAAATATCGATAGGAACGGGCTTTAGCCCGTTTAAAAAAGAATAATCAAATTGGCTTTAGCCAAAACTTTAGTATCAATTTCGGCTAAAGCCAATTTGCTGTTAATTTTCGTCATCGGGCTAAAGCCCGATGCTATTGAAAAATACACAACATTCTAGCATTTAAATAGTTGAAATTTAAGAACAATCAAACTTAGGTTTCCACTTAAAACTAATACGTTTATATAATTCAACCAAAAACTTTGCACTTCTGCTTTTAACTTATTACCTTCGTTAGTATCTGATAAGATACACACATAAGAATGACGAAAAACGAGGCCTTAAAAAATTGGATAGAACAATATTCTGAATCGTTGCTGAGAAGAGCGATTTTTTTGCTTTCAAATAAAGTGGAAGCAGAAGATGTCGTTCAGGAAGTTTTCATTGCAGCCTTTTCGTCTTACGATTCTTTTGAAGGAAAAAGCAAGCCACAAACTTGGCTCAACACCATTCTTAATAATAAAGTTGCCGACTTTTACCGTAAAAAATACAAGTCGGAACCCCACATAAAACTCGATCATTTTTTTGACGAAACAGGCTCCTGGAAAAATGATACGGTGTTGAATGATTGGAATGTTTCTAACCAGGAATCTGAACTTTTAGATAATCAGGATTTTAATAAAAGTTTGGAAGACTGCATCGAAGATCTCCCTCCACGATGGAAGATCCCGATGAAAATGTATTACCTCGAAGAAAAAAAAGCACCTGAAGTGAGTCAGGAATTGGATATCTCTACGACTAATCTTTGGAAGATTTTACAACGCACCAGAATGCAGTTGCGGGAATGTCTGGAAATTAATTGGTTTTCAAAATCATAAGGAATAAAAAAATGTTAAAAAAAATAATTCATCTTTTATTTTTATCATGCAGTAAAGCAACTTTACTGATGGAAAAACGCAATGCAAAGAAGATTTCGCCAAAAGAAAACTGGCAGCTTTCGATGCATGTAATGATTTGCAAGTGGTGCAAAGCTTATCAGGAAAAAGTAGAGATTCTAGATTCTATTTTGAAAAGAAAATGGTTTGGAGAAGAAGATGCTGATATCAATACTACTGAAATTCAAAACTTTAAAGATAAAGTATTTAGGAAATTAGATTTTTAAGAAAAAAACCTGTCAGGATTGTGTACTCGTTGCGACTATAGTTTTGAAAATAATAAATATTAATTCAAAAATCTAAGAACAATGCAACAGACATCGCAACACAAAGGTTTACCAACGTACAAAATAGGTTATTACATTTCGCTTTTCGGGGCAGCAATTATTTTACTTTGGATTGGGGCTTTCAAATTTACACCTACCGAAGCAGCAGCAATAAAACCTTTGGTAGAAAACCATTTTCTCACGTTTTTCGTATATGATATTATGAGCGCCCAAGCGGTTTCTAATATAATCGGAGTGATAGAAATTATCATTGCCTTGTTATTAATCTTTAGCGTGAAATTTGCATCTCTTAAAAAGTTTGCAGGTATCGGAATGGTGGTTACTTTTTTGGTGACACTGAGCTATCTCTTTACAACACCGAATGTTTGGCATATTGTTGACGGCGTTCCTGTTACAGACTTTTTTATTCTTAAAGATCTGATGCTTTTAGGATTTGGTTTAATGCTTTTAAATGGAAAAAATGAACACACATAATAAAACAAAAATGAAAAATATATTCACATTTCTCGGAATGGTTCTGGGAATTGCAGTCTTTGCGACAAGTTGCGGAGATGCAAAACAACAATCTTCATCAATTAAAAAAGAGAATGAGACCATTATGAATGCTAAAAATGTAAAAGAAGTTTATTTTGCAGGCGGATGTTTTTGGGGAACGGAACATTTTTTTCAACAAATCAGAGGAGTGGTAGGAACTGAAGTTGGGTACGCCAACGGAAATAAGAAAAATCCTACTTATGAAGAAGTTGTAAGTCATACAACAGGTTTTGCCGAAACCGTGAAAGTAAAATACGATCCGGAGCAGGTTGACCTTAAACTTCTGATTGATCTTTATTTTAAAACGATAGACCCTACAAGTCTTAACAAACAGGGAAATGACAGAGGTGATCAGTACAGAACAGGAATTTATTCTACAGACAAAGAAACAGCAGCGATTATTAAAGAAGAAGTTCAGAAATTAGCGAAAAATTACAGCAAACCAGTTGTTGTAGAAACGATTCCTTTGAAAAACTTCTACAGTGCAGAAACGTATCATCAGGATTATTTAGATAAAAATCCGGGAGGTTATTGCCACATTGAACCGGGATTATTTGAAATGGCAAAAAATGCAAACCCACTTCCAAAAGCTAAATATCAAAAACAGAATAAGGAAGTTCTAAAGAAAAAATTAACGGCAGAACAATATGCAGTTACGCAGGAAAATGCTACAGAAAGACCTCACACCAATGAATATGACAAAGAATTTCGTGAAGGAATTTATGTAGATATTACCACAGGAGAACCATTATTTATCTCAACTGATAAATTTGAATCAGGTTGTGGATGGCCAAGTTTTTCAAAACCTATTTCTAAAAATGTTATCGACGAAAAAACCGATAATTCAATTGGAATGGCAAGAACAGAGGTAAGAAGTAAAACAGGAGATGCGCATTTGGGACACGTTTTTGATGATGGACCGAAAGATAAAGGCGGTTTGAGATACTGTATTAATTCTGCATCATTGAAGTTTGTTCCAAAAGCAGAAATGAAAGCAAAGGGATACGGAGAATATATTTCTCTTCTTAATAAAAAGTAAAAAAATATTTCAGGAATAGTAATGATGGTCGGAAGAAATTCCGATCATTTTTTATGTTAAACTTGTTTAAACTTTTTATTTAACCACAAAAGAGGCAAAAGATTTAGATACTTTTATTTAAAGTTGATGAGTACAAAGAAAAAAGCACACAAAAATCTTTAAAAATCTTTGATTTTTTAGTCTTTTGAGAACTTTGATTATCTAATAATAGCTTTATAATTATCTTTTGTTCCTTTTGTGGTTAAATTTCAAATTAGTTTAAACAGCTTTAATATTAAAATCGCAACGGAATTACTTTCTTTAAGCCGATTTGAAAGAAGAATTTTTGGGCAAACATTTTTTGAATTTTGGAATCGTTACAGAGGTGAAAATGGTTATTTTATTGCTAGAAGATACGGAACAGTTAATGATATTGTTTTTGCTATGGTTCTTCATGGAAATGAAATGAAGCATGATCACATTATGATTTCAATGCAATTAGCAGCCGAAGGATTTTGTGTTTGGGATAAATATAAATCAAAAAAAATTGTTTTAATTTCTACTTCTAATAAATTAACCGATTTTAAATTTGGAATGATTGAAAATGTTGAACCTTTTCCAAAAGAGAAAGAACAAGAGGTATTAGAAGATTTAAAAGTATTCAATTGGTTCCAAAATATTGAAAATATAGTTATAAATTTTAAAGAATATCCAAAATAACTTACAATATAATATTCAGTTTCAAAACCCAAACGGTTTAATTTTTTACAGAAGTGAATTCAGTTTAGAACCATAAATTTTCAGTAAAGAAATTTAATAATAGGACTCAACAACGAAACGATTGGATTGAAAATCGAAACGGAAGATTAATTTACCTCAACGTTATCCTAAATAACTTTATTGGTTCTATATCCAAAAAAATATACGTTACAAGTAATTCTGTTCAAAAAGATCATCAAACTATTGGTTGGAGAATGATTTATTTTAAAAAATAGAATTTATATCGTTAAATATCTAATACTGTAGTTTCCTGGCTCAACAAAAGACAATTTTCCCTATTTTCGCTCCTATTATTCTACAGTAGATGAAAAAAAAGCACCTTTTTATTATTGGAATTGTGGTGATTCTTATATTCCTATCAATTCCGGTTATTCATGTTCTTAAAACAAAATGGAATGAGCAGGATATTAAAGCCGAAACTCCGAAAGGTTTTACCAATGATGCAAGTCAGTTGAATCTTACGGAAATTGATACTTTAATTATTGTTCCCAACAATAAAACCGAAATTGTCAATCAATTAAAGCAGGTTGTACAATACGCCAAAGAAAAAGATCTTAAAATTTCGATTGCAGGAGCTCAACACAGCATGGGTGGACATTCCATTTATCCTAACGGAATTTTGCTGAATATGCTTCCGTACAAACAGATGGAACTCGATCAGAAAAATAATATTTTGACGATTGGTTCGGGAGCTTTGTGGGAAGATGCCATTAATTATTTAGACAAATACGGAAAATCTGTTGCGGTGATGCAAGCTTTCAGTTCGTTTTCCATTGGTGGTTCGATGAGTGTGAACGGACATGGTTGGCAAAAAAATCTCCCGCCCGTTTCTTCGAGTGTGATCTCTTTTACTTTAATGAATGACAAAGGAGAGATCATTAATTGCAGCAGAGAAGAAAATCCTGAATTATTTAAGTTGGTGATTGGCGGATATGGACTTTTCGGAATTATTCTGGATGTAAAACTGAAAGTCGTTGATAATCTTGCTTTGAAATATAAATCGGTAGCAATGAATTCTGATGATTATGTTTCTTACTATAAAAAATTCATCACAGAGAATCCAAACGTCAATCTTGTTTTTGGAAGACTGAGAGTTTCAGACAAAAAGTTTTTAGACGAAGCTACTATCATTTATTTTGAAAAAGCTGATGTAAAACCGCTTTCACTTGCTGCTCAGAAAACCAAAAATAAAGAGATCAGACGAATTGTTTTCAGAAGTACAGTGAATAGCGAATACGGAAAAAGGCTTCGCTGGGATTTGGAAACCGGCATGAATACGGTTTTAAACAACACTGTTTTTACCCGCAACGAATTATTAAACGGTCATGTTTCTTTGATAGAAAATAAAGACCCCAATTCGACCGATCTTCTGCATGAATATTTTATTCCTGAAAGAAATTTTAATCAGTTTATAAAGGATATAAAACCAATTTTAAAGGATTCTGAAATAGATTTGTTAAATATCACCATTCGAGCTGTAGACAAAGATGAAAACAGCTACATGAACTATGCAAGAGAACATGTTTTTGGTTTTGTTTTACTGTTTAACCAAAAGAAAACGGCAAAACAGGAAAACGAAATGAAAATAGTAACCAACAAATTAGTTGATATGACCATCAAAAACGAAGGCACTTTCTATCTTCCCTACCGTCTTCATATCGACAAAACGAAAATGAGAAAAATCTATCCTCAATCTGATTCTTTCTTTGCGCTTAAGAGAAAATATGATCCGCAGGAAGTTTTTGAGAATAAGTTTTACTTACATTATAAATAAGATTCTTCCTTCGTCAGAATGACAAATCAGAATTTATATTTACAAACAGAAATTAATCTATACAGCCTATGATTACCAAATTAGACCTAAGGGAATCTTTAAATATTGTTAATTCAGAGACAACCACTGAAACAGAAATATTTCAAAATCAAACGCTGCGTCCCATTTTGAAATTGCAAAATGATTTGTATCTGTCAATGTTTATAAACTATGCATTGAAACAAAAAGCAGATTTCAGTTCTTTATCGGTTTCTAAAAAACAAATGTTTATCGAACAAAGTATACAAAAAGATGCTGTACTGAAAAACACTTTTATCGGAATCGTCATCGGAATGTTTACTTTAGAGGAACTAGAGCTTTATCAATCTGACAGCAAAGTTTTTAATAAAAGAATCATTACGATGTTGATAGAAAGATTGAAAAGCCAGGTGAAATAATTCTTTTATTAAAAATTTACATGTATTAAAAAAAATCCAACACAATGTTTATACAAGAAGTTTCAATAGAGGTAAATTCCGACTTTAGCAAAGATAAGCTTTATCAGGAGTTTAATCTTTTAATGTCCTTTTATAGAGGGAATGGACAAACTCAAGGTAGAATAGAAAGCCAATATATTGATGGAAACAAGATTACAGCACTACCTTTTACATTAGAAAAAAACTCTTTAGCTGAAGAAAACAATAATATTTATGTAAACAAATGGATAGAAAAAATTCAGACATTCAGCAATTCAATCATTTCAATTAAAACAGTTGGAAAAACACTCCAAGATTATTCTGGATGCTGCACATGTGAAAAATCTGATTTTTACATTTTAAATACAAATTACACATCAATAGATTCTCCTATTACTTGTGGCGGGTGTAATTCTTCTGTTGCTCTTTATCATTTACCAAAATATTATGATTTTGGATACATGCCAATTTTGAGTTGGGAAACCAATTATCAAGCTTGTGATAACCTTCAGATGAATTGTGAAGTCGGTGAACGTTGGGCACTAAATCAAATGCAGGAACTTACTTCTCAATTATCAAAACAGGGTATTCAAATAACTAAAAAAATAGAGGAGTTGACGAATATTCCAACGTACTATTTCTTATACAATTATAGAAAACACAAGAACGATGACATCAACCGTCCTTGTCCTAATTGTAATAAAAAATGGAGTTTGCAAGAGAGACAATATTTCTACGATTTCAAATGTGACGACTGCAGAATTATTTCTACTATTTCTCCAAATTCGTAGTTATTTGCTATTCTTAGGACAACATAGTGTGATGAAAAGTCTTAGAGGTTTATTAAATTTATAAATTGAAAACTCTAAAATAATATTTATTAACTAATTTTTTTAATATGCGTTCAAATTATGTAATTACATGGGGTAAAATTAGTGGTGTAGAGACTTTAAATGAAATTCGAACATCTTTAAGCCATTCTCAAATTGGAAATAAGTCATTTTTATACTATTTGATCATGTACCTTATAAAGCTTTCAGCATTTCTAATACCTGCTTTTATTTCTATCAGAATTCTAGGATATCTAAATATTAGTTCTTTGTGGAATATATTAAAATTAGCATTGTGTGTTTTATTAATAAGATTTATCTATTTGAAAATTATCCAGTTACTTATTGTCTTCGTAATTAAAAATAAAAAAGAATAATTCCAACTTCTAACAAGCCCTTTAGCTATATAACCTACCCTTTCCTCCACATCGGATCATGCTTTAAGATCGCCTCATTCACCGCACAATCTTCTGCGTGCGCACCTTTTAGAAAACCAATGCTCATTAAAAATTCATTGACAATTTCGCCACCTGTAAATTTGAACGTTTTTTTGAACAGTTTCATCCATTCCTGTAAAGTTTTGGGATGATGATGCTCCAGCCATTTCTCAAAAGAACCGAATTCTTTTTGCAGTTCTATAATGGTTTTTGCATTTTCGATGGCTGCGTTTACTTTCAATTTATTTCTGATAATTCCGGGATCACTTAATAACCTTTCACGGTCTTCTTCACCGTAAGCGGAAATTTTTTCGATATTAAAATCATCATACGCTTTCCTGAAACTTTCTTCTTTTTTTAAAATAGTTTCCCAGCTCAATCCTGCCTGATTGATTTCCATAATTAACCTGCCAAATAATTCATTGTCATCATGAATCGGAAATCCGTAATGATTGTCGTGATATTTTTTGTGCAACTCTTTTCTGCTTTCAGGCTGCATTCTTTCGACTGCTGAACAATAACTCATTAGAATAGTTTTTCTGTTTTGGTTAAAAATTGATCTAACACTTCTTTAATATCAATTCCGGTGCGGTCTGCCAAAACAATGAGCCACCAGATATTTTCGCCTAATTTATGCTCAAGCTCGGTCGCAGAATTCTGTTTTGACCAGGTTTTTTCGTGTGACATCACATTTCTCCCCACCAATCCGGCATCGGTAAGATATGCCAAAGCATCTTGCTCCAACGTCCATTCACTACCATTTTGCTGAACTTCCAACTCGTGATATTTTTTTCTGATCTCTAAAGAACGTTCTATAATTTTATCTAAATTATTTTGATCCATCATTTTATTTTAGAAAGTAAAGGTAATGCAAACTGCTGACAAGTGTCTGTCAGCAGCGCCATTTATTTGGAGAAATATTTTACAGATCATCTATAAAATCAAGATATTGAGAAACGCTTTTTTCAATCCATTCCGGAGAAGGATCATGCTCCAATCCATAATAAACAAAAGTTTTTTTGTAATCTGCTTTTACATATTCAAAGCTCAGTTCGAAAGGTCTTGTTAATTCTTTCATCGTGTATCTATATTTTCCGGAAGCACTAAAGCCTTCATTATCAATTCCTGTTGAGATTGCCAAAGCAATCTTTTTTCCGCTTACTTTAAATCCGCTTTTACTTCCATAAGCCCAACCGTGCAAAAGAACTTCATCCAGCCATTTTTTCAATAAAGGCGGACTGCTAAACCAATAAAACGGAAACTGAAAAATAATTTTATCATAAGCTTCAATCAATCCCTGTTCTTTTTTAACATCGATATTTTCATCAGGATAATTTTCGTACAGCTGATGAACGGTATATTTTTCGGGAAACTTATTCAATTCTTCCACCCATCTTTTATTGATCAACGACTCTTCCATTTTTGGATGAGTAACGATTACTAATGTTTTCATATTTTTAAATTTCTTTTTTTAACACATGACTTTTTTTAAACCGCAAAAGAAGCAAAAGATTTTAGTCTGATTTAAGTTTTTCAAAAGCAAACAAAACAACTAATAAATAAGGTTTTTACATTTTGGAAACTTTTGAATTTCTCTTTTTTCCAATCATTTCTTTTGATGCTTTTGTGGTAAAAAAAGACACTTAGTTTTTTGTAGATTCTAAATTTTTTTTACAAAAATAATAGGTGTAACTTACATTTTGTACATTAGCAACCCATTGTATGGTACTATAAAAAATGTAAGTAATGACTAAAATAAAGGAAACTTCAACCAATTTTGCGAATAAAAAAGCACTCACAGATGAATGTCCGGAGCTTTATGCCTCAAAATTAATTGGCGGACAATGGTCACTTGCCATCTGCTGTTATCTCATCAACGGAAAACTGAGATTCGGAGAACTCAGAAAGATTCTTGGAAATATTACTGAACGTATGCTTACGCTTCAGCTTCGAAGACTTGAAGAAGATAAAATTATCACAAGAACAGTTTTTGCAGAAGTTCCGCCAAGAGTGGAATATGAATTAACTGAAATCGGTTATCAGCTAAAACCCGTTATCGAAGAATTAAAAAAATGGGGAATTATGCACAAGCAAAGTATTTAAATTTTAAATTTTAAACTTAAAATCTTTATAAAAAGTTATTTAAACCACTCTTTCTGTTTTTAAACGAAAAATTTCTTTTGCATTAAAAATAATAACGGCTAAAAATATAATAGAATAAGACAAGATTTGCAAGCCTTCAAGAGCTTCATGATAAACCGCTCCCGCTAAGATAAAAGCTATGATTGGATTGATATTAAGAATCATTCCTACTTTTGATGAAGCGATTCCTGACATTGCATATAAATTTAGTAATAACGGTACAATGGTGTACATTACTGCAATGATTTCAATATAGAAATAGAATTTAAATTCTGTAGGAACCGTTCCTGAATACGACGGAAAAAACGGCAATAAAATCAGCGCAGCCAAAATCATGTGGAAATTAAGAATCAGAAACTTATCAAACTTAGAATTTACACTCTGAATAATAAGATAACATGCATACGTAGAACCAATCAAACTACTGTAAACCATATCTATAAGATTGGAATACGAGAGCAAAACACATCCTACTCCACTTAAAACTACGGAAGTCCATTGTAATTTTGTCAGCTTTTCCCGAAGAATAAAAAACGCAAGGATCGTTGTAATTATCGGACATACAAGATAGGCGACAGACGTTGCTCTCACACTGATATGATTCATCACATAAATAAATGAAAACCAATTTCCGGTGAGTAAAATACTGCTTAAAACATTTAAACCTACTATTTTATATTTACTGTTCTTTGAAATACTTTTAAAGTATTTTAAATTTTCTTTAAGCTTTGCTCTTCTAAAAAGTACCGTTACCACAGACATGATCAATGCACAGCTGAAAACTCTGTAAAAAAGGATGTCTAAAGAAGCATACGAATGCAGCGGTCTTAAAACCAGACTGAATGTTCCCCAAGTTGCGAAGGCAAAAATGGCGGCTAAATAATATTTTAGATTCTTCAATTGAAGTAAAGGTATTTTATTGCTTTAAAGAGAGACAAAGATAAGAATAAGGAAGTTGTGATTATAGAATAACTTTAGTGCATGACATTTTTTTCACCGCAAAAGAATCAAAAGATTTTATAATGAAATAAGTTGTTCAAAAGCTAGCAAAAAAACAATAAATGAAAATTTTACATTTTGGAAACTTTTGAATTTCTCTTTTTTCAATCATTTCTTTTGATTCTTTAATAGTAAAATACAAAAATTCCAACACTTTTAATTTTGAAAACCGTAGTTTTGTAGAGATGTCAAATATAAAACTTCACATAAAACTCTACCGAGCAATAGTAATGATGCTTATTGTAGCGTTTTCATTATCTCCCTGTTCGTTAAAGAGAGAGGTTTTGGAGGTTTTTGACATTCAACATATTGATACTCTCAACAAAGTAAAAACAACGGCGCCATCGTTTTCTGCTTGCGAGAGTTTTAATTCTTCTTGGAAAGTTTCCGTTTCAAAAGCTGATTCTAAATTTAAAGGAATTGCATTTTCAGATTTTTTGCAATCGGTCAATTTAAATTTTGAAAAGCCAACTTTTTCTCAAAAAAATTATTCCGGAAACACTTCGGGAAACAGTCCTCCAAAGTATATTTTATTTAAAAGATTGAAACTGGATATGGCTTAGAATCATTTCTAAATCATTTTTCACAAATAAACTTTTAAAATAAACTTTAATGACAAAAAATATGACCAATCAGCCTACTGATATGGCTGGTTTATATACATTATCAATCCGCCTTGTAATTGGCTGGACCTACTTTTCAGCTTTCTGGCGCAGACTTATTCTCGAAAACAAACTTATTCCCGATGAAGCCGGATATATCGGCGAAAAATTCAATCATTTTTTACCGAATGCTTTAGGAATAAAACCCATTATCGAATATCTGGTCACCCATCCCGATGCGCTGCAAACCTCAATGGTAAGCTTTACCATCATTGAAGCTATTGTAGGATTATTTATTATTTTGGGACTCTTCACAAGATTGATGGCTGCAGGAGTTTTTGCTTTAGCAATGGGAATTTTATTAGGTTCAGGATGGATAGGAACGACCTGTTTAGACGAATGGCAAATAGGAGTTTTAGGAATCGCTTGTGGATTTACCCTTTTTCTTACAGGTAGCGGAACTTATTCTTTAGACCAGTATTTTAAAAATAAAGAATACCGTTTTACTCAGAAAAAATGGTTTCATTATTTAGGTTCTGGAATCTTACCGATTAGAAACCCAAAACGTTTTATACTTGTAGGTTCACTGCTTATTTTTGGATTGACTTTATACACCAATCAATATTTTCATGGTGGTGTTTTTGGAACTTTACATAATAAATCGGTAAAACCAAAAGTTGAAATTTCCAATATAAAAATCAATCAATCAGAGGTTAAATTTGAAGTTTACAGAACGGAAGGTGTCGATGTTTACGGCTCTTTTCTAATCGGAATCGATTTGTTAAATGAAAAAGGAGAAGTCATTCAATCCATGAATGGAGCTGAACTTTCAAAATTTTCTAAAGAAAAAATTCATAATCATTATGTAGCGAAAGTAAAGCCCGGAAAACACAGTTTAATTATTCCTTTAGGTTCAAAAGCTGATTTAACAATTGATTTGAAAGATAATTCTTCTTCGTCCGAAAAAATTTCAGTGATAAAATTGATTGACATCAGCGGCGCAGAATGGATTGCGAAAATCAAATAATTTCACCTTAATATTTTATGATATTCATCCATATTTTGAATATCATAAAATATTAATATAAACAAAACATTTTTATTTTGTAAATTTATATTACTAATAAATTCAAAATCATATCATGAAAAATTCAATTCTTCTCCTTTTTGTACTCACATTTTTAAGCTTCGGAAATTTTGCAAAAGCCCAGAAAATCTCTGACGGCGAAACTGCAGATGTCAACGGAATGAAAGTAAGCTTCAACATCCTGAATAAAGAGAGTGTGCAGGTCGGTGGAAAAACTTTCGACCGCTATAAAGTGTCTGCTTCGGTAAAAAATACGTCAGATAAATCTTATAATATAAGACTTACCTCTTATCCGCAAATTGTAATGGACACCGGAATTGTAGAACTCGATTGTGTAAATGCTACAGGAGCAAAACTGACATCGAAAAAGATTCAGCTAAAAATGAAAACTCAGATGATTAATGTATCATATTCTGCCTACGACAAATCTGGAAAGTTTGTTACCAACATGTTGCCTGTTATCGGAAGTTATTATTTTGATACAGGAGATACAATTAATGATGATGCTATTTTTATTGTTCCACAAGGGGAAAAACCTGAGGTGAGCGTAAGAAGTTTAAGATAATTTGTTGAAACAAATTTTAAAGTAATCATAAAAAACAAAAACACCTCTGAAATACAGAGGTGTTTTTTTATATAATAATTGATATTAATTATAATTCTAAGAAACTGTGTGCTACTGCAACCTGTTTAGTTCCGCTTCCTTCAATGGTATCTGTTTCCGCAACTTCACCATCGATATAAATCGATACAATCAGTTTAGAATCAGCATTTAAAAGATTAGCATTTGCTGCAAAATTTAATTGAGACTGGCTAGAATTTACAAAAAACTCACCGCTTGTCCAAAGTAGTCCAGGAGAGTCAAACAATTGTTCTTGTTTTGTACCTACCTGAGTAATAATCGTTTTGAAAGTACTTACAGGAGGAGTAGGAGCTGTACCACCATTAACTATTTTTGCTTCAAACTGTACCAAGTGGTCTTGAAACTCGTCTTCGTCATCATCTTTACAAGAATTAAAAACAGTAGCTGTCGAAAATAATATCGCTGCTAAAAATGAAAGTCTAAGTAAATTTTTTGATTTGTAAAATTGCTTCATTTCTCCAAATAGATTTTTTAATGTTTCAAATATAGGTTTTTTATCAATATAAAAATAACTTTTATGAAAATTTTCCAATAAAGATTTCTAAATAATATCAAATCAATAAAAGACAACAACCGTATCAGGCAAAGATTTTTTGGCACTATTTTATTATTTCAAGCTCATTATCAGCCTCAAAAATTATCATTTTAAAATAACTCAATATTATTATCTTTGCTTTATGAATTTAGATTACATCGTAAGAGAGCCAGAAAATATCAGTCCCATTACTCCCATTCTTTTTATGCTTCACGGCTATGGAAGCAATGAGCAAGACCTTTTCAGTTTCAGAGAAAGCCTTCCTGCAGACTGGATTATTGTAAGTTTCAGGGCTCCAAAACCTACTCAGTTTGAAGGATATTCTTGGTTTGATATTGACTTTAATAATCCTGAGCAATTTATAGATATCGACCAGGCCAAAGAAGTATTAGAAAGTCTTTTAGCAAACATCATGGCGATTACCAACAAATATGGTCTTACAAGAAACAAAACCCATCTTTGCGGTTTTAGCCAAGGTGGAATTTTATGTTACAGCTTAGCTTTAAAATACCCTGAGCTCTTTAATTATGTTGCCTGTCTAAGTGCTTATCCTGAAGAGAAATTATTGACGGATATCGTGAAAGGCAAAAAGAAGCTAGAAAATCTCCGTTTTTTTGTTTCCCACGGAAGCGATGACGCCATTATCCCAATGGAATGGGGAAAAAAAGCGGCAGATTTACTGTATGATTTGAGCTGCTATTTTACATTCAGAGAATACATGAGCGGCCATGGTGTTAATCAAAAAAATTATATTGATTTGATGGAGTTTTTCTCAAAATAATTATTGACCACTATTTTTAAATTCTTAAAATACTAAACATTCTTACAAAAGAATGTTTTTTTTGTACCATATCATATATTTCACTAAATTCAATGAATGAAATTCAGGTTTTTAATATTGATTTTATTGCACAGCATTTTTATGAATGCTCAAAATCATTTTGAAATTAAAGATGCAAGTAAAGTCGTCATTCCCTTTAAACTTATTAATAATTTAATCTTCATTCCTATTAATATTAATGGCGCTGAACTTACTTTTATGCTTGATACTGGCGTAACGGAAAACACAATTTTCAGTCTTGAAGACAAAGAAATAAAGCTAGGTCCTATGGAAAAAATGAAATTTTCCGGATTGGGTGGCAATAAAAGTATTGAGGGATATAAATCTGATTTAAATACTGGAAAAATCGGAAAAAACTTCGTTAACGATTCTTTGATGGTTTACATTATTCAGGATGAAGAATTCAATATTTCTTCACACATCGGAATTCCTGTCAATGGATTTATAGGCTATCATTTTTTTAAAGACTACCCTATTATTATAGATTACACTTCAAAAAAAATTACCGTTTTTAAAGACCGGGCACTTTTTGAAAAGAAAATAAAAAAGTTTGATGCGTTTACGATTTCTGTTGAAAAAAGCAAGCCTTACATCATGGCTGATGTAGAAATGACCAACGAAAAAAAACCGTCAAAATTGCTTATTGACATTGGTAACAGCGACCCAATCTGGTTGTTTCCTGTTTTAATTAAAGATTTTGTCTACAACAGACCCAATATTGAAGATTATTTGGGAAGAGGTTTCAATGGAGATATTTATGGAAAAAGAAGCAGAATTCATCAGCTTAATCTTGGGAAATTTAAGTTTGAAAAACCTCTCACCGCAATGCCTGACGAGTTTTCTATTCAGCATATTAATTTAGCAAAAGACAGAAAGGGTTCTATTGGAGGCGAGATCATGCGTAGATTTACGGTAGCTTTTGATTATCCAAACGGAAAATTATATCTTAGAAAAAACAAAAATTACGGTGACCCATTTCATTTTAATATGAGCGGGCTCGATTTTAAACAAGACGGTCTTCAGTGGGAAAAAGATTATCTGACCTTTAAAACTCAAAATGAAAAATCTTCTTCAAGTGATGCACAAACATACAACAGTAATGTTTATTATAAATTTGTCTTAAAACCCTTATTCTCACTTACTGGTGTTCGAAAAGATTCTCCTGCAGATAAAGCCGGACTGAAAAAAAATGATCAATTAATTACAATCAATGGAAAAAAGACTTCAGAGATGACACTAAACAAAATTATGGAAATGATGAAATCTGATGAAGGAAAAACAATCAATATGACTGTAGACAGGAAAGGTCAAGAGCTTAATTTTTCTTTCACATTAGAAGACCCAATTCCCTATCAAGAATAATATGAAGACCAAAGAAACCACTTTAGATAAAATAAGAACCCGCCCGAGATTTAAAATGTATACACATCTCACCAAAGAAACGTATGCTGAAAATCTTAAGAAATATTTAGTTGACCATAAAGAAGAGTTTACAGGTAATGTAAACTCCGAAGTTGCTACAATTTCTGTTTTAACCAAAGATGATAATTATTGGAAGCCTTGTTTGGCTCTAAGAACGGAACTTGATGAAGATGAAATTACCGTAATAAGAGGAGTTTTTGGACCAAGCTCTGCGGTGTGGACGTTTTTTATGTTTCTTTATTTCTTATTTACTATTTCATGGATGACTTTTTTCACCATGTATTATGTAGAAAAACAAATTAACAGCCACGAATATCCGTGGGCTTTACATGCTTCATTTTTGATGCTTGTTTTCATTGCTGCCACTTATGCAGCAGCAAGATTTGGGCAACATAAAGCCAAGAATGAAATGAAAAAACTCCGCAAATTTGCGGAGGAATCTACTTTAAAATTTGAAAAAATAGTTGAGTCTTAAATTCTTTTTAAAAAGCTAATTCGACTCATGTGTTTATTATGTAATCAACTTATTTAATTTCTGAAGTTTCAGTTTCTTGGATGGCTGCTTGTGAAGCTTTAGCTGATTTTATAGAATCTGCTACTTTCTCACGGTTGGTCTGCTCGAAAACCATTTTTTCAACATTAGGCTGAATCAGTTTGGTCATTTCTTCAACCGAAATATTATTAGCATTGGGGTCATTCAAAAGATTTCTCCAAGGCTTTCTTTTTCCCCATCCATAATCTCCGAAAACCATTACAGGTGTACCTTTTGCTTTTGTGGTTGCTCCACCCGGATTTAAAATCCATGTATCTGCGTAATTATATAACCAAATTGCATCTTTCATTAATAATCTCAAACAAGAATGAGAAGCAGGATAACCCGGAAGATCATATTGATGCCATCCTATTCCGTGGGTATTGTGAATATTGAAATTATAAGGAAGTTTCCATTCACTTTTTACGGTGGAAATAGCCAGTTTCTTTTTCCAGTTCGCAAACATCAAACCTCTGTCGGTCTGCGCTGCTTTTTTACCCATACTTGTTGGTCCCCATTTTACTAAAGCTCCGTTTGAATATACTCCGTAAGCCTGAATAGGATAAGAAAATATGACAAACTTTTTCACATCACTCAACACATCAAGCTGCATCGGGAAAGGAGAATAGGCCATTAAAGTGGTATCTATTTTTGCGGGAACAACTAATGTATCAGAATTCCATTTGCTTTTGGAATCTAATCTGTTTAAAGCTAAAATTGCATACCGTTCTCTTTCTGTATATTTTTTACTGAAGATTGCATACAGAGAATCTCTCAGTTTTTTATCTTTTGGAATTGCAAATGCATTGTAAAATCCGTTCTCCTGCATCATAGGTGGTGCAGACTCTTCTACAGGTTTTACTTTAATAGAATCTGGATCTGCAGTATTTTTTGCAATATCTTCTGAGGTAGAAGTGTGTTGTTGATTTTGATTTACAACTTCATCTTTTTTACAGGAAACAAGAAATAACGCAAAAATAGAGGTGTAAAGTATTGATTTTTTCAAAGTTAGTTTTTTCATAAATATAATAGTTCATCAGTCTGATATAGACTTACAAATATCAGACCTAAATTATAAAAATGAAGGACTTTTAATTCTACACACTTTGATTAAATATATAAAAAACAATCTTTTATTTTAGTAAAAAAATTTACCATCCGATAATTGGTTGAAAACTAATCAAAACATAAAGTCTTATTTTTTTTTCGAGCTAACATCAATTAATAGTATTTTTTTTATAATTAGTCGACTATTTCCTGAGAGCTAACCCAAACTAGTCTTCCGGTCTTATATTGATAAAGGTCTTTCCACCATCTCGCTCCTCCTCTACATTCGCTAGAAATTATTTTTTTACTTTTATCCATTTTAAGGTCACACAAACATTCACATTTTGATTTACTGAAATCTGGTTCAATAAGTTTTTCAAATTTTTTAGTTTTAGTATTATAAATAAAAACGCTGAACACCCTATAAACTCCCATTCCACCATCGGGAATTGAAAATGAGATGTCATCAAAACCATCAAAATTATAATCTTCTATAATAGCCTGTCTGGAATAATTCGGATTATCTATATCTGGTAACTCTGTTTTAAGCTGTTCCGTTTCAGAATATTTTATCGTTAAATGATTATTTGCAAAAGTATTGTAAGAAATAAGCGCATCATAAAGTAAAAATTGATTGACCCCATCATACTTTTTGCTTTTATCTTCATCAAGAACCAGTTTAAAAACCCTATTATCTTTTTTTCTGATATATTGAATATCGAAAACATCTCGTAATCCTTCGGTAAGATAATACACCCCTGTAATCTTCTCATTTACAACCTCATCCCAAACATAAGATGTAAAATTGGGTTGATTATATTCTCGTTGACTATCATCAATAGCAACTTTTTTTATTTTTAAAGGAATAATTCCTTTCTG
This sequence comes from Chryseobacterium sp. BGARF1, assembly GCF_001677955.1. GTDB lineage: Bacteria > Bacteroidota > Bacteroidia > Flavobacteriales > Weeksellaceae > Chryseobacterium. The sequence continues at coordinate 311 of NZ_LELA01000013.1, read as the reverse complement.
GCCTTTGTATTGTACAAAAGCTCCTTTACCATGAGTTCCGTAATAAATCTTTAATCCAAATTCTTTCGCCTCGCCGACTGATTTTAAATTAAATGGTTGCGCATTATATCTGCAGGCAAAAAATACAGCAATAAGAAATAATATTTTAAAACTTTTCATCTGTTTAAAATTTTTTATGAATCTAAAATTATGAAATTTTCATATTGAAAACTCACAAATAAGAACTAATAATAATTAAACCATACATTTTGAAAAGTAATATGATTGCAGCCCGACCTGAGTGGAAATCCTTTTTTGCTGCTGAAAAAACG